>JALOMB010000072.1 GCA_025455685.1 Chitinophagales bacterium
TACTAATTTATCTTTGCCATAAATAAATTCACCTCTTAAATATTCTGTATCTACGATTTTATCCGTTAGAAAAATAGCTTCCTTGGGACATGCGGACTCACATAAGCCACAATAGATACATCGCAGCATATTTATTTCATATATAGCTGCATATTTCTCCTCTCGATATAAGTGATGTTCGTCTGATTTTCGCTCAGCAGCGGTCATAGTAATAGCTTCAGCAGGACAAGCTAAAGCACACAACCCACAAGCGGTACAGCGCTCTGCTCCATTTTCATCGCGCTTCAAAACATGATGTCCTCTATAAATCTGACTCATTTCTCGCTTCTCTTCAGGGTACTGAATAGTAGCTTTTCTCATAAAAAAATGCTTTAAGGTAATCCACATTCCTTTGAATATAGCAACAATATAGATTTTCTCCCAAAAATTCATTTTTGGATTTGCCGCAATTTTCTTTTTATGTGATAAATTATATACCTTATTCATGTTTTCAATGCAATTTTAATAAAAAAAAATTAATTCATATGAAAATTAATGCGCTCTAGCAAAAAGCACTTTTAGACTACTAAGTTTCTGCGTATATATACATTTGCCTTCATTAGATTTGGTATCTAAAGGAATACATCTAATTGTAGCTTTGGTTTCTTCTTTGATTTTTAGTTCGGTTTCTGTAGTCCCGTCCCAATAAGCATAGACAAATCCACCTTTTTCAATCTCTGATTTGAAAGCATCATACGAATCTACCTCTCGGGTATGATTTTCTCGATAGGATAAGGCTTTTTGATATATTCCTACTTGAATTTCATCTAAGACTCGGATAATCTCATCATCTAAATGATCTAAATCTATCAAAGATTTTTCTCCTGAATGTCTTGGACAGATTTCAAGCTTGCCCAATTCCAAATCTCTAGGGCCGATAGTGACTCTAAGCGGAATGCCTTGAAGCTCATATGCGGCATATTTAAATCCAGGTCTTTTGGTTTTATCGGTATCGATAAGTACGCTTATATTTCTTTTGTTTAAACTATCCTTGATTTCTTTTGCCTTTTGCGTTAAAATTTGGTTTTGCTCTTCGTTTTTGGCATGATACATCGGTATGATTACAACATGAATTGGGGCTACTTTTGGCGGTATCACCAAACCTTTCTCGTCAGCATGAGCTAGAATCAAGGCTCCAATAAGTCGAGTCGATACACCCCATGAAGTCGCCCAGGCATATTGTTCGCTTCCATCTTCTGCCTGATACTTGACATCAAATGCTTTAGGAAAATTCTGACCTAAAAAATGAGACGTACCTGCCTGCAAAGCTTTGCCATCTTGCATTAATGCTTCAATACAATAGGTCTCTACAGCACCAGCAAATTTTTCATGTTCTGTTTTTAGTCCTTTGACAACAGGTAAAGCAAGATATTCTTCAGCAAAATTAGCATAAATATCAAGCATTTGCATGGTTTCTGCTTTTGCTTCAGCTTCAGTAGCGTGTGCGGTATGACCTTCTTGCCAAAGAAATTCAGCCGTTCTTAAAAATAATTTAGTACGCATTTCCCAACGAACTACATTAGCCCATTGATTGATGAGCAAAGGCAAATCACGATAAGACTGAATCCAATTTCTGTAAGTATTCCAAATTATAGCTTCGGAAGTGGGTCTAACGACTAATTCCTCTTCAAGTTTGGCTTCAGGATCGACAATTAGTTTAGCTTTATTGTTTGGATCTACTTTTAGTCTGTGATGTGTCACTACGGCACATTCTTTGGCAAATCCTTCTGCATTTTGTTCTTCTAATTCGAAAAGTGATTTAGGGATAAATATGGGAAAATAAGCGTTTTGATGACCAGTATCTTTAAATTTCTTATCTAAAACAGCCTTCATCTCTTCCCATAGTCCAAAACCATATGGCTTGATAACCATACAACCTCGAACATCAGAATAATCAGCCAAGCCACCTTTAATGACTAAATCATTATACCATTGATTAATGTCGATGTTTTTATCTGTGATAAATTCACTCATTTAATTAAAATTAAGCTGATAGTTTTGCTTTCAACGCTTCGTTAATTGCTTCTAAAAAGTCTTCTGTATATAAATAATCTTCACCAGGTTTGAGGTCATTTTGGCCTTTGACAATTATGGCTAAATCCTTAGTCATTTTGCCAGATTCGACCACATCGATGCATACCTGCTCCAAAGTTTGAGCAAATTTAGACAAAGCATCATTTTTATCGAGTTTTGCTCTAAAGCTTAAGCCATTTGTCCAAGCGAAAATAGAGGCAATTGGATTTGTAGATGTTTTCTTGCCTGCTTGGTGATCGCGATAATGTCTAGTTACTGTACCGTGTGCCGCTTCAGCTTCCATGGTATTGCCATCCGGAGTAATCAAGACTGAGGTCATAAGTCCGAGTGAACCGAACCCTTGCGCAACAGAATCACTTTGAACGTCACCATCATAATTTTTACATGCCCATACAAAACTTCCATTCCATTTCAGAGCACTTGCCACCATATCGTCTATGAGTCTATGTTCATATACGATGCCTACTGCTTCGAATTTTGACTTATAGTCTGCTTGATAAATCTCTTCGAAAATATCCTTAAATCTACCGTCATATTTCTTCAAAATGGTATTTTTAGTAGATAAATAAAGTGGCCATTTCTTAGTCAAAGCCATATTGAAACAAGAATGTGCAAAGCCTTTGATACTTTCATCTGTATTATACATACTAAGGGCCACCCCATCACCTTTGAAATTAAACACTTCCCATGTTTGCGTTTCACCTGATTCACTTTCGAAGGTCATCGTTAATTTTCCTTTGCCCTTAATTACAGTATCTGTGGCTCTATATTGATCTCCAAACGCATGTCTTCCTACAATGATTGGGCTTGTCCAATTCGTGACCAATCTTGGCACATTTTTCATAACTATAGGCTCTCTAAATACCGTACCATCGAGAATATTTCGAATCGTCCCATTCGGAGACTTCCACATTTGTTTTAGTTTAAACTCCTCTACTCTAGCTTCATCAGGAGTAATGGTCGCACACTTAATCCCTACACCGTATTGTTTGATAGCATTAGCAGCATCTATGGTGACCTGGTCATCAGTAGCATCTCGATGCTCGATACCTAAATCATAATACTTAATATCTATATCGAGATAAGGCAAAATCAATTTATCTTTGATAAATTTCCAAATGATTCTAGTCATTTCATCACCGTCTAACTCGACTACTGGATTGGCTACTTTAATTTTAGTCATGATATCTTAATTTATTCTTTTTTAAAATAATTATTTAATTTAGTGGCAAATCTAATGGATTTTTTTTAAAAAAAATCCTAAAAATCTCAAGTAAAAAATAAAGATCCTATTCTTATGAGCGTCGCATGATTTCTAAGTGCTATTTCATAATCACCACTCATACCCATAGAGCATTGATCAAAGCACGCATATCCTAGGATTTTCTTAAATCTAGTAAATATAGCAAAGGCTTCTTGAAATTCTGAATCAATCAATGCTTCATCCGAAGTAAAGCTAGCCATTGCCATAATACCACGCCATCTTAACTTAGGGTGAGAACGCGCCTGAATATAATTGCAGATGGTTTCAATTTCTGTATGCGGAAAACCATGTTTGGTCTCTTCTTTGGCTACTTTGATTTCAATATATAAATCAATTTCGCGGTCTAAATCCAAACTGAGCAGCTTTTCTAATATAGACCATCGATCTACAGAATGAATCGCATGAACATAGGGGAGCAAGGATTTTAGTTTATTGGTTTGAATATGCCCAATGGCATGCCAGCGTATATCTTTAGGCAATAGCATCGCTTTTCTAACTAACTCCTGTGGTTTATTTTCGCCAAAATCTCTAAAACCCAATTCATATAGGGTCTCTAGGTCACTCATCTCTTGATTTTTAGTAACGATAAGCAAATTTTTACCCTCATTCTGACATATTTTTGTAACTTTGTTTAAATTTTCATAGTGAATAGACATAAATTACTCTGGTTTATATTAGTGATGATGCTCTTGATGAATTGCAAGTATAAAGAAAATTTGTCAAATGACCTTTATTTAGAATTGATGACTGAACTCTGTGAATGTCAAGGTAAACTAATATATATCAACACTTTAGACACTTCCAAACAGTTTCATTATGATTGTCTAACCAAAGCCTTAACAAAACATAACGTGTCCAAAGCAGATTTCGAAGACAAAAAAAAAGCACTACAAAGCGATCCACAAACTTTAGAAAACATTCACAATCAACTCGTAACTATATTAGAAGCCAAATTCAATAAAACGCAAAATCCATAACTATGCTAAAACTTATAGAATGTCCTAGAGATGCAATGCAGGGCCTCACAAGATTTATTCCGACGCAAGACAAAATAGAATATATTCAAGCTTTGCTCGATATTGGTTTTGATATATTAGACTGTGCGAGCTTTGTCTCTCCAAAAGCAGTACCTCAGATGTCCGACAGTGAAGAAGTCATTAAATCTTTAGATTTGTCTCAAACCACGACTGAACTCCTAGCGATATGTCTCAATGAAAGAGGTGCAGCGCAAGCCCTCAGTCTGGATAAAATAAAATATATTGGTTATCCTTTTTCTATTTCTCCTACCTTTCAACGTTTAAATGGAAATTCTACTATTACAGATAGCTTTGAACGACTAACTAACATCCTCAAAATGGCTAATGAAGCCAAAATTAGCTTAAATGTATATATTTCAATGGGATTTGGTAATAGATACGGAGATGAATACTCGCTCGATTTGCTTTGTGAATGGGTTAAAAAAATTGCTGATATTGGTGTAAATACCTTCTCTATCAGTGATACAATAGGCATAGCAGATGACAAAATTATAGGCGAAGTTTTTCAACGTCTATATCAGGAGTTTTCAAAGGATATTGAATTTGGGGCTCACCTTCATAGCTTGCCTTATGACTGGATAGAGAAAATAAAAGCCGCACATGATTTTGGTTGTTTGCGTTTTGATTCGGCCATAGGTGGTTTAGGAGGATGCCCAATGGCTGAAGAGGATTTAGTAGGTAATATAGCTACTGAAAACATAGTGAATTACTTTAAAAATGAAATTAAGCCTAGCTTTAATTATAAAGCCTTCAACAAAGCTACATTAATTGCTCATAAATTTCTAATCTCATAAATTTATGAAAGATATTGAAAATATAGGAGATATTGAAGTTATGGTCAGACACCATTACAAATTAATGCTTGGTGACGATCAGATTGCACATTTCTTCAAAGACTTAGATCTAGAGGAGCATCTCAATATCATATTTAATTTTTGGAGCACCATACTTCTCGGCACTAGGTCTTATGTCAACAATACTGTTGGGGCACATAGTCATTTAAAGTTGAGCAAAATAGATTTAGATCATTGGTTAAGTCATTTTAACACTGCTGTAGATACTCATTTCATTGGACCTTTAGCAGAAGAGGCTAAATCTCGTGCACAAACCATTGGACTGACAATGCTTTATAAAATCAATGGACACCTCAAATAATCAAGCTTTAGCGATTTTAAAACAATATTGGGGATACGAGTCTTTTCGGCCATATCAATTAGAAGTCATTGAATCAGTTTTAACTAAGCCATATACCTTTGGGCTCTTGACTACTGGAGCAGGTAAATCGATTTGTTTTCAAGTGCCTGCTATGATGTTGCCCGGTGCTTGTTTGGTATTTAGTCCGCTAGTAGCCTTGATGAAAGATCAGGTTATGGCGCTTAGACAAAAGAAAATTCCTGCAGCTATGCTCTATAGCAATATGGACAAAGCTTACGAAAATGAAGTTTATCAAGGCTTAGCAGATGGGAAAATTAAATTTCTCTATATCGCACCTGAGCGACTATCCAATTTAAAATTCCAAGAAATTCTATCTAAAACTATAATTTCTTTGATTGCTATTGACGAAGCTCACTGTATTTCTCAATGGGGCAACGACTTTCGCCCTTCCTATGCTCAGATAAGCCAAATCAAGCCTTTCTTGCCTAATCACACTAAAATAGTATGTTTGACAGCTACTGCTACACCCCAAGTCATAGGGGACATTCAGTCAACGCTCCAAGTAGAAGAGTTTAATCTGATAAAATCAAGTTTCTTTAAGCCCAATTTACATTATCAAGTAATTTATGAAGACAATAAAATCCCAAAACTCATACAATGGTTGAAAAACCAAAGTGAAAGCGGCATAATTTATGCGAGTTATCGCAAACAAGTTGAAATCTTAGGAGGCGTATTGAGTAAAAGCGGGATTAAGACCTTTACTTATCACGCAGGAATGAAGCCTGAGATTAGACATGATACACAAGCCAAATGGCTAAAATCAGATCAGTCGGTCATGGTCTGTACGAATGCCTTCGGAATGGGTATAGATAACCCAAATATACAATTTGTAGCGCATGTTCAGTTTCCGTATAGCTTGGAGAGTTATTTTCAGGAAATAGGTCGTGCAGGTAGGGATGGGAGACAAGCTATGGCTTTAACCCTGATTAACGAAGTAGATTTTAAGAATCTTGAAGAAAGTTTACAACGTTTTCCAACGATAAAAGACGTTATGAAGTTTTGGAAACTGCTCTATCTCTTTCTCAATATCGTCAATAACGATATGTTGGATGAAACACATGAGTTTAAACTAGAACATCTCTGTGAACGTTATAATCTAGACAATCAAACTACTGGATTTAGTTTAAGAATTCTCGAAGAACATAAAATCATTAGCTATTATGAGGTCAGGACATATCAGTCACTTCTAAGGCTTATCTTACCCCATGAGCAAATCGATGATTTTCAAGACCAACCATATTTTGATTTTCTTCAAAAACTCTATAGTTATGCGAAGAAATCATATCAAAGAGTTGCTCCATTTCATTTAGAAAGTTTTTGTGAGGCATTTCAGTTTCAAATAAGTACAGCCTATAAATTCTTCCGGATACTCAATCAACAAAACATAGTCTATTTTCAAAAACAATACTATGGCGCCAAAATAAAAGTAAATATACCCAAGGACAGATTAGACCTCAAATTATTAAATCAACAAATTATTGAAGAAAGAGCAAATCATTATCGATTCAAAATCCAACAATGTATTGATTTTTTAAAAGAAAAAGAAATTTGTCGCTCCGTATTTCTTCTTAATTATTTCGGAGAAACAAATGCTAGTCCATGTGGACAATGTGATATATGTCATAAATCCAAGAGTCAGCAAAATTTACAAATCGATTTATCACAGTTAATCCTTGAAATATTAGATTGGCAGCAGGTTAAAACACTGAATGATATTCATGAAGGCCTACATGAAAAATATACTCAAGTAGAAATTAAATCACATCTTGCTCAATTGATTGAACGAAAGAGAATACAAGGCAACGATACTAAAGGTTATCGTTTAAAATAAACTCAATTGAATGATTTCATTAGGCTTTTGGTCGAGCAATGAATTCGCTTGATTTTCAGACTTAGTTTTTTTGGAGCTTGATTTCTTCTCTACCTTAGTTTTAGGTGTTTTAATCAAATCTTGTTTGTCTTCAAGATTTGATTGCTTAGCAGGTGCTATTTCAATTTCTATTTCAGAAGCATCTTGCGCCACTATCAAATCCTTGTGTTCAGAGATAATAGCTCGCTGTTTTTTCTGAGTTTTAGGCAAAGACTTAATCATATGAGTTACTTTTACAAATTTAAGACCATTTTCTTCAATAATTTCAAGGTCTTCTGTCGATTTTGATTTTGATTTTGTAGTTTTTCGTTTTGGTTTCAAATCATTTACACGCTGAATATGTTCGTTCTCGAGAAATTTCTCACCATAGAGGCAAATTGCCTCGATCAAAGGAAAAAGTTGAATCCCAGAATCTGAAATTTGATATTCTACCCGAGGTGGCTTCTCTCTATAGACATTCTTTTCGATAAAGCCATAATTTTCCAAAACTTTGAGCTCCTTCGACAACATCCTAGCTGTAATCCCTGGAATTGTCTGCTGTAATTCATTAAATCTAAGGGTACGCTGAAAAATAGCCGTCAACACGACCAAACGCCATTTACCACCCAAACACGAGATAAAACTTCGTGCTAAAAGATGGCTAGATACAGTTTTAACTGAGTCGATTTGTTTCATGGGACAAAGGTAAACTCATTTTGAACAAATAGCTTATCTATTTATCAACGAGTTAATATTCTGTTGATAACTAATATAGAGTTTCGAGTCACTTGATAGTAAACTCAAGGACTTGGACATCATTCTAAGCCAATGATTTATAATCGCGCTATTGTCTTTTGGCAAGGTCTCCTCCAAAGTAATTTCTTTATTGTTGGCTAACGCAAACATTTTAAGGTCGTCTAGCGTATATACAGAGCCATAAATCCCTGGGGTAAAATAAAAATCAATACAATCTTCGTAAACCATTTCTGCATGTCCACAGTGGGTATGACAATAAAGCAAAACAATTTTTTCTTTTAGTGGTAGCCCATAAATAGGCAAATTTAATTTTTCTGCTACCATGAGATAAATCAAAGTCAGAAAATATAAATTTGTCGTTTTAGTAAATAGAACATAATGCAAATCATACTCCAAAAAATTATCTGCAAGCAAATTTATGGAGAATTTTTCCGCTAAGAATTCATTGAGAATTTTATAATTAAACGATGAATCTAAGTCTTCCCTCAAAAAGAA
>JALOMB010000073.1 GCA_025455685.1 Chitinophagales bacterium
TTGGCAAATTCCTTTTAATTCTGAGTTAGCAATAAAGAGCATTGAAGAATTTTCTTTGTTAACCAGATTTTTAGGAAGGTTTGAGCAAATACATCCGCGCGTTTATGTCGATGCCGCTCATAATGTTGCTGGCGTCAAATTGCTTCATGAAGCCTTGAATTCATTTAAAGCAGAAAAAATTTATTTACTTATGGGCATGATGGCGGATAAGGATATTACAGAAGTATGCCATATACTAGATGATCCGAGATATGATTTTATTACGACTAATGTAGAAAATCCTAGAGCTATCAAAGCCGATGATTTAGCCAAAATACTCTTTAGTCAAAATCCCAATCAAGCTATCAAAGTGTATTTAAACAACCCACAATTAGCCTATGAATATGGATTATCTGTGATTCAGAATCGACCTAATTCAATTTTAGTCATTCTAGGTTCGATATATTTATTAGGAGAAATTCTAAAGTTTCGTAAATAAATCACTATATTTGCCTTAAATTTAATTTTTGAAGGCATTAAAATTATTTTTTTCTATTGGCTTGGCGGTTTTTTTGCTATGGTGGATTCAGCGAGATCTCACTTCGGAGCAACTTATGCAAATCAAACATTCGGTATTTTCGGTATCTTGGTCTATGATCGCTTTGATGATTGCTTTAGCGATTATACCTGTAATAATTCGGGCTTATAGATGGAGACTTCTGCTACATGCTATGGGTTATAGTCCACATATTTTTCATTTGATCGCTTCAATTTTTATTATGTATTTAGCCAATTTAGCTTTTCCTAGATTAGGAGAAGTATTGCGGTGTAGTATTTTAGCCAAATACGCTGATGTTCCAATAGAAAAGAGCATTGGCACTATGGTAGTAGAGCGTACCTTCGATGTATTAGGTCTAGCTTTGATTGCTGGAATAGCTTTTATATTGGAGTATCCTAAATTTATAAGTCTTTTTGGTTCTTATTTTCAGTTTGGAACTAATCTCGGGTTAAAATTAGCATTTTTAGCAATTTTAGGTCTTGTTGGTCTCTTTTTCATCAGATGGCTCTGGGCGTCGTCTCATCGCTTCGCGCTAAAAATCAAAGAAATATTTTTAGGTTTTTGGCAAGGAGTTGCTTCGATTGGAAATTTGCAACATAAATCTTTGTTTTTGGCCTATACTCTCTTAATTTATGTGTTTTATTTGGCTAGTTTATGGTTTTTTTATCAAGCATTTACAGAAACGCAAAATTTGAGTTTCTCTTCTTTGTTTTTAAATTTCACAGCGGGTACCATTGGCGTGGGTTTGACTCAGGGAGGCTTGGGTGCTTATCAGCTTTTGATGTCGCAGTCTATGGCGCTATATGGTGTAGATTTGACGGTAGCTTTAAGTTTTTCTTGGGCGATTTGGTTTTATCAGACGATTACTTTGATTATCGGTGGAGCTGTGAGTTGGATAGCATTAAGTGTAATGAACCGAAAAACACATGGCTAAGAATCGATTTAAGTTTTATGTGGTTTGGGTAGGTCATAATCCCGGAATTTATAAATCGTGGCAAGAGTGTCAGCAGCAAATTATCGGGTTTGCCGATGCGAAATTCAAATCATTTACCGATATAGGTCTTGCTACTCAGGCATTTCAGGATAAGGATTATCACAAATATTTCAATCAAATGCGTACCTTTGAATTCGAAGCAGCGGAAATCATAGCGGATAGTATCTGTGTAGATGCCGCCTGTAGTGGCAATCCCGGCATTATGGAGTATCGAGGCGTGGATTATCAGACGAGAGAAGTGCTATTTCATCGAGGCCCTTATCCTAATGCGACTAATAATATTGGGGAGTTTTTAGCTTTGGTTTTAGCGATGAATTATTTACAAAAGCACAATTTAGAGCACAAAGTCATTTATTCAGACTCCGCCACAGCAATATCTTGGGTCATGAAAAAGCGAGTCAAAACCAATTTAGTCACGAGTGCTGATAATCAAATGATCTTCGACAATATCGAAAAAGCAGAAAAATTACTACAAACCAAAAAATTTTACAGCAAAATTATCAAATGGGATACAAAAAAATGGGGAGAAATTCCTGCAGATTTCGGTCGAAAATAATCTAAAATGCCAGAAGGCAAACTTTATTTACCTTTAAAAAACTATGTTTATGTGTGCCCTTTACCAAAAAAATGAAATCTATGATGAAGCCGTCTTAGCCCAAATCCAAAAGAATTATCGAGATATCTTAGGGCTCATCGGCGAAGATGTTCATCGCGAAGGCTTAGAAAAGACGCCACTTCGCTTTAGCAAAGCCCTGCTCAATCTCACTCAAGGGTATTCTATGAATGCGCATGAAATTATTAATTCCGCTATTTTCAACGAAAATCACAATGAAATGGTCATCGTAAGGGATATCGAGGTATATTCAATGTGTGAGCACCATATGTTGCCATTTTTTGGACGTGCGCATATCGCTTATATTCCAAATGGAAAAATTACGGGACTTAGCAAATTAGCGCGCGTCGTCGATGTATATGCCCGAAGACTTCAAGTTCAAGAGCGAATGACCACGCAAATTAGAGACTGTATCGTCGAAACCCTGAATCCACTTGGCGTAGCTGTAGTCATCGAGGCCAAGCATCTCTGTATGATGATGCGTGGTGTAGGAAAACAAAATTCATTTACTACGACTTCGTCTTTTTATGGAGAATTTATGAATAATAGTGATACGAGAAGAGAATTTTTAAGTTTAATAAATAAATAATGAGTTCGAGAGTCATATTAACCATTCTAGACGGCTGGGGTATAGCTAAGGACACTAAAAGATCTGCTATTGATAATGCTGGTGATTTATTCGTACACCAACTTATGAAAATTTATCCGGCAAGTCATCTAATTACTTATGGTGAAGCTGTAGGCCTTCCCGAAGGTCAAATGGGCAATAGTGAAGTCGGTCATCTCACTATTGGAGCAGGTCGCACAGTTTATCAAAATTTATACAAAATCAATAAATGGTTTGAATCAGGGGAATTCGCCAAAAGTCCTTCTTTTGAGAGATTTATGACCCAAGCGAAATCAGGCAAGAAAATTCACTTGCTCGGCTTATACAGTCAGGGCGGAGTTCATAGTCATTTAACTCATTTTCAAGATTTGATTCGTTTACTGAATGCAGAAGGAATTTCAGAAATTTATCTACATCTCTTCAGTGACGGACGAGATACAGCGCCTAAGGTATTCGCATCCGACATCGAAGATTTAAATCAATTTTTTGCGCATCATCAAGCCAAAATTGCTTCCGTGATCGGTCGATATTACGCTATGGATAGAGACAATCGCTATGAAAGAATAGCTCAGGCCTATCATATGCTGACTTCCGGAGTAGCTAAGAAAACTTCCAAGTTAGTCGAAGAAATTCGAGCCCAATACCAAAACGAGGTAACAGATGAATTTCTCAATCCTATGATTACAGATGATTTCATTCCCATAGAGACAGATGATATCGTCTTATGTGTTAATTTCCGTACGGATAGATTAAGGCAGCTCACCAAAGCGCTGAGTCAAGAAGATTTTTCGGAATATCAAATGAAAAAACTCGATTTGTGTTATTGGACGATGACTGAGTATGACAAGACTTTTCAAGGAGTTGAGGTTTTATTAGACAATGATAAAATTTCAAATTCGCTAGGTGAAGTGCTTTCAAAATTCAAAAAAAACCAAATTCGCGTAGCAGAAACAGAAAAATATCCGCATGTTACGTTTTTCTTTTCTTGTGGTCAGGAAATCCCCTTCGAAGGAGAAAAAAGAATCATGATAAATTCACCTAAGGTCGCCACTTACGACCTCAAGCCAGAGATGTCCGCTATAGAATTAACGGATGCCTTATTGGATGAACTAAAGGTAAATTCTAGCGATTTTGTTTTGATTAATTACGCTAATGCAGATATGGTAGGACATACAGGCGTTTTCGAAGCGGCAGTATCCGCAGTGAAGACTGTAGATGCTAGTGTGAAGAGATTATATGACTTTGCAAAAGAAAATGAATATGAAATGCTTATCATCGCAGACCATGGCAATAGCGATATAATGATCAATGAAGACGGCACGCCTCATACGGCGCATACTACGAATTTGGTTCCTTGTATTTATGTAGGAAATCAATTTTCTAATTTGGCGAATGGAGATTTACGAGATATCGCACCAACAATTTTGCAAATCATGCAACTCGAAAAAGGAAGTGACATGACGGGAAATCCACTGCTGTCATAGCGCATAGGTCTATGTGGATATCTCTGTGGATAACCCAAAATTTAAAATTAAGGATTTTTAATAAAAATAACCTATTTTAGCTACGAACCAAAAAAATTTATACATTATGCAATCTTATGTCCCTACTAAAATCGCCACGTTTATTTTTGCTGGCGTTATGGCTATCTTCGGTATTTTTCATTTCATCAGTGGAGATGCAATGACAGGTGCTGTACCTTCTTATCTACCTATGCCTATAATTTGGGTGTATCTTACTGGTGCTGCGCTTATCGCATATGCAGTTTCTGTATTTATGAATCATAAATTAGAAAAAATGGCTGGTTATCTTTTAGCTTTAATGCTCGTTTTATTTGTCTTGATGGTACATCTACCTGCAATGATGAGTGGCGCTGATCCTAAAGCAGTGATTTCTATTCTAAAAGATTTAGCCTTAGCTGCTGCAGCTATCGTCATGGCAAATCATGCTGATATGACTTAATCTTATAAAATTCTTAAAAATCTCTAAATAACCGTCAATGATTTGGCGGTTATTTTTTTTTTGTTATATTTGCCCTAGTTTATGAAAGCAAAGATACTAGTGATTAGTTTTTTATATTTATGGATGACGATATCTATATATCATCCAATTGTTTTCTTACTAGATATAGAAAAATATGAAATAGAATTGAGTTATTCAGAAGAGCTTCTAGAAATAGAAATTCGTGACTCAAATTATACTTTTGATGTGTTTTATATGTTGGCTGAACTAAAAAATTACAAAGTACAAGAAATAGACTTTATTCCTCAATATATTCAACGTTTGTCTGTACCACCTCCAGAAGGTTTGGTTTAGTTGTTTAAATTTTCATTGTACTTTTTTTATACAGCACGTTTAGTGCATTTTACTTATTTTATTACCTAAAATTTTTAAATTTTTTTTTATGAGAAATTCTAAATTAGATTACAAAGATATTACCCCAGAAATTATTATAGATGCCCTAAAAAAGGGAAATCACAGATTTGTCAAAAATATAACCGAACAAAAAGACCTAATTCAACAGAGATCAGAGACAAAAGATGACCAAAAGCCTTATGTAGCTATATTGAGCTGTATGGATTCTAGAGCATCTACCGAGCTTATATTTGATCAAGGTTTAGGAGATATTTTTGCCATTAGAGTAGCTGGCAATGTGGTCAATACAGATATTTTAGCTAGCCTAGAATATGCTACTAAAGTAGTCGGGGTAAAATTAATCATAGTTTTAGGTCATACCAAATGTGGTGCGATCAAAGCTGCCTGTGACCATGTAGAACTCGGCAATATTACAGAGCTACTTTCGAAGATTCAGCCCGCTGTCTATGAAGAGCGAACAGAAACAAATATTGATGCTAGAAATTCTAAAAATTCAGAATTTGTAGAAAATGTTTCTAAGATAAATGTAAACAGATCTGTTCAAGCAATTATTCAGAGAAGTTATATTATTGAGGAGTTAATTAAACAAAAACAAGTCGGTATTTTAGGGGCGATGTATAATATTCAAACGGGAGAAGTTGAATTTTATGATGAGTCAAATCTTTACCCTACTTTCAAAGTTGTATAATTTATGAAGAAGTTAGCAAAAAGTTTTTCGACAGAGCACCTAAGAAGAGATTTGATGGCTGGTTTAGTGGTCTATTTTGTAGCCCTTCCTTTGTGTTTAGGAATTGCATCGGCCTCTACCGGACGTTCTGATTTATTGCTCTCTGGTATCGTAGCCGGCATCATAGGAGGAATCATTACTGGCTTTTTAAGTAATTCCCAAGTAGGCGTGTCAGGGCCAGCTGCGGGTTTGGTAACCTTAGTCGTAATGGGTATTACTCAGGCTGGAAGTTATCAAGCGTTTATGGTTGCTGTCATCATAGCTGGAATTTTTCAAATCATAGCAGGATTTCTCAAGTTAGGCTCTATTGCATATTATATCCCTTCATCAGTGATCAAAGGCATGTTGGCTGCTATTGGTATTATTTTGATTTTGAAACAAATTCCGCATGCATTAGGCTATGATGTAGATTTGATGAGTGATGAAAATTTTGTAGCTGTAAATTCTGATAATCCTTTTAGCAATATTGTTTTAGCTTTAAGCTACAATCAAAAACTTGCTTGGCTTATTTCTTTGGTATCCTTTCTAATCTTGTTTTTGTTTGAAATGTCCTGGATCAAAAAAAATAAAATCCTCTCATTTATACCAGGTTCACTGATTGTGGTTATTGCAGGACTTTTGATCAATGAGTTATTTAGGTCTCAGGGATCATCATGGACACTAAACGATGAACATTTGGTCAAATTACCGGTAGTTAGCTTTACTGATGGCTCATGGAGACAGCTCATTATATCTCCTGACTTTTCAAGATTTTCTCTTAAAATTGTCGAAATAGGATTTATTATTGCTTTTGTCGCTTCTATTGAGACTCTATTATGTGTAGAAGCTACGGACAAATTAGACCCTGAGCGAAGAACAACGCCTACCAATCGCGAGCTTGTAGCGCAAGGAGTAGGAAATATTTTTTCGGGTTTTTTCGGTGGATTACCCATTACTCAAGTTATCGTTCGAAGCTCAGCTAATATTAACTCTGGCGGAAAAACAAAGTTTTCTACTATTTTTCATGGTTTTTTATTGCTTTCTACTGTATTGTTGATTCCTACGCTGCTCAACAAAATTCCTATGGCGGCTTTGGCTATGATTTTGATATTCGTAGGATATAAACTCGCTAAATTAAGTTTGTTTAAATCTATGTATCTGCTCGGTTGGGAGCAATTTCTTCCGTTTATCGTCACAGTAATCGGTGTGGTGACTACAGATTTATTAAAAGGAGTTTTTATGGGCTTAGTGGTCGCTTTATTTTTTATTTTGAGAAGAAATTTCAAAAACGCATACACCCTAGAAACCTCTGAGGAAAATGGGAAAAAATTCTATCATATCAAACTTTCTGAAGAAGTAACCTATCTCAATAAAGGGATAATCATGAATTTACTGTCAGACATAGAAGAAAATTCCAAAGTGATCATCGACGGCTCTAAGTCAATTTCGATCGACTATGATGTTTTAGAGGTCATTATGGAATTTGATAAAATTGGCGCTAGCTTCAAAAATATCGATGTAAGCTTAGTTAAGATCCCTCAAATTCAAAAGTAACCTAGCTTTTTTAAGGACAGTTTTCGGACTGTCCTTTTTTTTGATTGAGATTGGTTTATTCTGCGTAGCTTTGTCGTTTAATTTCATTTATGTCAATTCAACTCAATAAATACATTGCTTCTAGTGGCTTCTGCTCGAGAAGAGAAGCGGATAAACTCATCGATCAAGGGCGTGTGACAGTCAATGGCATAATCGCGGACAAAACTACCCAAGTAGAAGGTAAGTTTACGGTTTGTGTCGATGACGAACCAATTTACCAAAGTCAGAAAATGGTATATATCGCTTTCAATAAACCGGTGGGCATTACTTGTACGACGGATTTAAAAGACAAAACCAATATTATTTCCTTTATCAATCACGACAAAAGGATTTTTCCTATTGGTCGCTTAGACAAGGACAGTCAAGGGCTAATTCTCCTAACCAACGATGGCGACATCGTCAATACGGTACTTAGAGCCGAAAACAATCATGAAAAAGAGTATTTGGTGCAAGTCCATAAACCTTTAGAAAAAGATTTCGCTCAAAAAATGCGTATGCCTATGAAAATCGATGGCATCATGACCAAACCTTGTAAAGTCAAAGTTTTGGGGAAGCAGAAATTTAGTATCATTCTTACTCAGGGATTAAATCGTCAAATACGAAAAATGTCGAGAACATTAGGATACAAGGTGTTGTTTCTTCAGCGGACCAGAATTATGCATATTGCTTTAGGGGATTTGAAATTAGGTCGTTATCGCAATTTAACGCCTATGGAAATTCAAAAGCTAAAGGGTTGATTTTCTATACTTTGATATTACAAGAAAAATGAATGATATACTTGACAATTACTTTCCAATGCAAAATTTTCCAAATATCGTCCCTAAAATATCTTGATCCACATCGATAGCCCCAGATATCTGACCTATTTCAAATATAGCCTCCCGAATATGAAACGCCATCTAGACCTTCTCTTACACGTTGAAGTGCATCAGAAGCCTTGACTAAATGCTCGTAATGACGCAAATTTGTAATAATCGTATCTGTATGTCTCGGTTTCCATTCCAAGACCATTTCTACCAAATGTCTTTTAAATTGATCTATCAAATTTATATCCTTACTTGAAATTGAAAAGAAATTACCAATTATATAATAATGCAAATTGACGAAATCCGAAAACGCTTCCGAACCCCAATCCAAGGGATAGGTATCATATCGAGACAATAAAACCATATATTTTTTGTCTTGAGGTATTTTCTTGAGCTCATCTAATAGGATTTCCCACGGATGTGTGTAAGCATCAAATAAATAAAAGACTATATCCGCTTTCTGAATCTGCTGCATCGATCGTTCGATACCTATTTTCTCAATAGTGTCCTCTGTGGCTCTCAAGCCGGCTGTGTCTATCATACGAAAAGTTATACCTCCTATTACAATGCTTTCTTCTAAATAGTCTCTTGTCGTTCCTGGAATTTCGCTGACTATAGCTCTTTCTTCCTGAAGCAAAGCGTTGAGAAATGACGATTTTCCGGCATTAGGTAGCCCTACAAATGCAACGCCTACGCCATGTTTAATTGAGTTTCCATAAGCAAAAGAATTTTGAAGTTCATCAATTTTTAGTTTGATTTCTAAAAGCATTTCGAAAAATTCACTTCTATCAGCAAAAGTCACATCTTCTTCTGCGAAATCTAGCTCTAGTTCTATCAAGGCAGAAAAATCGATGAGTTTTTGTCTTAAGCTACCTAGTTCGTTGCTCACACCACCTTTCATTTGATTTAGAGCGATTTGATGCGCAAAAGTAGATTCTGATGCGATTAGCTCGGCAACAGCTTCAGCTTGAGACAAATCCATTTTGCCATTGAGGAAGGCTCTCTGAGTAAATTCCCCTGCACTAGCCACACATGCACCTAAGTCTAGATAAGACTCGATGATTTTCTTAATGATAAAGGGTGAGGCATGGCAAGAAATTTCGACACTATCATTACCTGAATATGAGTTTGGAGATTTAAAATAAGTGATCAACACTTCATCTAAAAGAGTATCATGGTGAAAAAACTTGCCAAAATATTGAAATCTTGGCTTGATTTGAGCGATTTTTTTAGCTGGTTGAAAGCATTTCATCGTCATCTCTAGAGCATCAGGCCCATCGATTCGAATCAAAGCGATAGCCCCTAATCCTTGAGGCGATGCTAAAGCGATAATAGTAGAAATAATCATAAGAGTGGTCTAATTTCTAATAAATCACCTTGTGCTAGGGTAGGGCAGGATTTTCCTATTTCTGTAGCTTTTGCTAGAGAATCTGCTTGAATGATATAAAAGCCACCAAAGGCTTGCTGCGGGTCGTGAATCGGCAATACATGGGCTTGTTGGTCTATCCATGCCAGACTGACGCCATTGCTTTCAATGCCTTCGCCAGACTCAAAAATGCCTTGTGCCGCTAATTCTTTTGCCCATTGACTGTGCAACGCTATCAAGGCTGATAGCTCAGCTTCTGTGCGTTTATTTTCTATATTTTCTCTGATGATTAAAATGAAACGCTTCATATTCTATATTTGCTACAAAAATAATATAAAATCAAAAAGTTTTTGGATAATATTCTCAGAAAATACCGATAAATTCAGAAATTTTATTATTTTTGCTTTTTATTAATTTTATCTATATACATGGCATCTTGGCAAGAAAAATTCAAACATCTAAAAGAAGAAATTAATTCTTTTAAGATTGAAAATCAGTCTAGTTTAGAGGAGTTTAGGCTTAAGTTTCTCTCTACTAAAGGTCTCATTAAAGAATCTATGTCGTGGATTTCAGAAGTGCCAAAAGAAGAAAAGAAAAATTTCGGTTTGCTTGCTAATGAGGTCAAGCAATTAGCGGAGCGAAAATTCCAAGAATTGTCTGCTCAGATGAATTCCAAACAAACTGATACTAAGCGATATGATATGACGATGCCTTCTTCGCCAGCACTAATCGCCACTCGTCACCCTTTAAAAATCATAGAACAAAAAATCATACGCATATTTTCACAACTAGGTTTTGCCGTGCAGCTTGGCCCTGAAATAGAAGATGATTGGCATAATTTCACAGGATTAAATACACCAAAAGACCACCCTGCTCGAGATATGCAAGATACTTTTTATCTGACACAGGACCTTAGTTATTTATTGAGAACGCAAACCTCATCTACTCAGATAAGAGTTCTAGAAACTCAAGACGTACCTCTTAAAATTATCACGCCAGGCAGAGTTTATAGAAATGAAACAATAAGTGCGCGTGCGCATTGTACTTTTCATCAAATCGAAGGATTGTATGTGGATAGACAAGTGTCTATGAGTGATTTGAAGCAGACCGTATATTTCTTCGCTAAACAAATGTTTGGTTCGGATCAAATCAGACTTCGTCCAAGCTATTTTCCTTTTACCGAACCGAGTGCTGAAATAGACATTTCCTGCTTCATATGTGCACAAAAGGGATGCAATGTATGCAAGAAATCAGGTTGGGTCGAAATCGGAGGTTGTGGTATGGTCGATCCACAGGTGTTGATAAATTGCAAAATTAATCCTGATGAATTCAATGGTTATGCCTTTGGAATGGGGCTAGAACGTATTGCTATGCTGTATTATCAAATCAATGACATCAGACATTTTTGGCATTCTGATTTACGTTTTTTAAGTCAGTTTAAGTCAGAATTCCCTTAATAATCTTGAAAAAATACTTATATTTGCGAGATTTAAACTTAGTATACCCAAAATTTATCACTTTTTCTATAAACATACTCAATGAAATTATTTAACTTTTTAACGCAGGAAATAGCTATTGACTTAGGTACCGCCAATACCATTATCATGCATAATGACAAAGTAGTAGTCGATCAACCCTCAATGGTCGCGATAAATAAATCTACAGGGAAAGTTATCGCTATCGGTGAAAAAGCGCAGCAAATGCAAGGCAAAGAACACAAAGAAATTGAAGTAGTCAAGCCCTTAAAAGATGGTGTGATAGCTAATTTTAATGCGGCTGAGAACATGATAAAAGGCATGATTGGCTTGATAAACGAAAGTAATAATTTTTTCTTTCCGCCAAATTTCAGAATGGTAATTTGCATTCCTAGTGGGATTACGGAAGTTGAGCTTAGAGCCGTCATTGATAGTGCTGAGCGAGCAGGTGGAAAAGAAGTCAAACTTATTTTCGAACCTATGGCTGCAGCTATCGGTATCGGTATCGATGTCAAAGAACCTGAAGGAAATATGATAGTCGATATTGGAGGCGGTACTACTGAAATCGCTGTAATTGCTCTTTCTGGCTTGGTGAGTAATGAATCAATTCGATTAGCTGGTGATCAACTCACCAAGGATATCGTAGATTATATGAAAACCCAACATAACTTAAATATTGGTGAACCGACTGCAGAGCTAGTCAAGAAAAATGTTGGGTCATGTTTGGCCTTGTTAGACAATCCACCACCAGATTATCCTGTACAAGGTAGAGATAACGTGATGGGCATACCAAAGCAAATCGTAATTTCATATTCGGAAATTGCAGCAGCATTGGATAAATCTATCCAAAAAATTGAAGAATCTATTCTAAAAGCATTGGATCTAACGCCACCTGAGTTGGCTGCAGATATTTTCCGTACGGGTATATACCTTACCGGAGGAGGTGCATTACTTAGAGGCCTAGACAAACGACTCGGAGACAAGACCAAACTCAAAGTTCATGTAGCCGATGATCCTTTGCTCGCAGTAGCTAGAGGTACTAATATTGCTTTAAAGAATATGGAGAAATTCGCTAGCGTACTAAAATAAGACCGAAGATTTAGGTTATGGAAAATATCATAAATATTCTCATACGGTCTTTTCCTTTTATATTATTTATAATTTTAGAGTTAATTACCCTGCAAATTATTCGCTCTTCTAGTGATTATCATAGAAGTATGTTTTTAAACAAATCTGATTATATTCTAGGTAGTGTAGCGTATCAAATTCAAAAAGTAAATGACTATTTTGATTTAGATAATAAAAATAAAAAAATTGCGCAAGAAAATGCTATTTTGCTCAAGGAAATTATAGATCTAAGGAAGAAAGTCACTTTCAACCTCAAGATTCAAGATTCTACTTTGATTAATCTTCCTATTCAACAATATCATATTATTGGTGCCAAAATTATTCATAGTTCAGTTTCAAAATCGAGAAATTATATCATTTTAGACAAAGGAACCAAAGATGGGGTCAATACCCGCATGGGAGTTGTATCTCCTTCAGGACCAGTAGGCTTCGTAGTGGAGGCTTCAGAACATTATTCCTGTGTAATGAGTATCTTAAATAAAGACGCTAATCTCAGTGTACGGGTCAAGGATGACAAGAGCATAGGCATTCTTAGGTGGACAGGTGGAGATATTAGAGTTGCAGCCTTAGAAGAGCTACCGAGACATATTAAGCTAAAAAAAGGACAAATCATAGAAACAAGTGGTTTTTCTTCTTATTTTCCTGAGGGTATATCAGTTGGTCGCGTTTTGGATATTCAAGAAGATAATTCTAGTAATCAAAATAAAATTACCGTGCTTTTTAACGAAGATTTATCCAAACTTCAATATGTCTATGTTTTAAGCAAGCCTCTTGATCACGAACTCGACAAGATTATGCTATTGAAGGATAGTTTGCAAAATAAAATTGATACAGATGCGCCTTAATTTTATTAGCTTTTTTCTATATCCGTTGCTGCTCTTGCTGTCGCAAATTTTATTTTTTCAGAACATAAATTTTAATGGTCTGATTAATCCACATATTTATTTGTTTGTAGTACTCTTTTTACCTAGGGATATTAATTTATCCTTTCAGTTTTTAATGATTTTTGTTTACGGTTTGATAGTCGATTATTTCTGCTTGACTGATGGAATTGCAACTTTTTCGCTTTTATTGTTAGTCTTGTTTCGTTTTTTGATACTCAAGATTATTTATAATAAAGATGAATCAGAAGCACCCGTACTCAATCGTGAAATTCAAGGCTATGCTTTTATTTTTAGATATGTATTTATCGGTGTGTTTTTTTACCATTTGACATTTTTTTTAGTAGAATCCTTTAAATTTTATGATATATTGTATAATTTAATGCGAACGATTCTAACCACAGTGTTTGTCGTTTTGTTTTATAGTTTGATAAATTTCATTTATTTGTCAAAGCAAAAAAAGTAAACCCATGGATATTTTGAGATTTAGTACCGCAGGTTCTGTTGATGATGGCAAAAGCACCTTAATTGGACGATTATTCTATGATTCTAAGTCAATATTTGAAGATCAAATGCTTCAAATTGAGCAAACTTCTAAGAAAAGGGGAAGTGAAATCGTTAATTTAGCTTATTTGACCGACGGTCTAAAAGATGAGCTAGAGCAAGGCATTACTATAGATGTAGCTTATAGATACTTTTCTACGCCTAAACGAAAGTTTATCATAGCTGATACTCCTGGTCATATACAATATACACGCAATATGGTTACGGGCGCATCATCGTCTCAGCTTGCACTTATTTTGATAGATGCTAGAAATGGTATAAGTGAACAAACTAAGCGGCATTCTTTGATATCTTCCTTACTAGGCATCAAGCATTTTGTGATTTGTATCAATAAAATGGATTTAGTAGATTTCAAACAATCTGTTTATGAAAAAATCGTCTCAGATTATGAAAATTTCGCTGCGAAGCTAAGGGTTTCTTCATTTTCATTTATTCCAATATCTGCGCTTTTAGGAGATAATGTAGTGACGCGCAGTGCTCAAATGCCTTGGTATCAGGGTAGTACCTTGTTTAATTTCTTAGAAACTGTTTCAATAGCTAGTGATCAAAATCTCATAGATTCTCGATTTAGTGTTCAGAATATTATCCGTCCTAATACTAATGAATGGCATGATTTTAGAGGAATTGCGGGTATGGTTTTAGGAGGAGTCTTTAGAAAAGGTGATGAAATTACCTGTTATCCTAGTGGCTTTAAAACTAAGATAAAAGATATTTATTTGGCAAATGAGCAGATCAATCAAGCTATTTCTTCTTTGAGTTGTACCTTCCTTTTAGAAGACGATATCGATGTTTCTAGGGGAGATATGTTAGTTAAGTCTTCTAGTTCGATTCATGTGCTTCAAGAGTTTGATGTTATGTTGTGTTGGATGGGCGACGAACCCTTGTCGCTATCAGGTAAATATATACTCAAGCATACTACCAACGAAACTAAAGCAATGATAAAAGAGTTGAAATACAAAATGGATGTTCACACGCTTTCTAGAGATTTCGAGAGTAAGGAGATTGCTAGAAATGATATTGCTAAAATTTCTCTAAAAACTGCTAAGCCAATTTTCTTTGATAAATACTACGAAAATAGACTTACAGGTAGTTGTATTCTAATTGATATACATACTAATATCACAGTAGGTGCTTGTATGATCGTATAATTTTCTTTTGATTTAGACTTTTTTGTTTATTTTTGTAGTGTAAAATTTAATTGTTTTCTTTGTTTTGACCTTTTTTTAATACATAGTGGTCTCAATAATGGAAGTTTAAAAAAAATATTTTTTTAGCATGCAGATAAAGTATGTTTTTCTTAGTCTTGTTTCATTTTTTTTAGTTTTTTTTCAACAAGTTAAATCTTGGCACAATTTTTGTCACATTAAATCAAAATAGTTTATATGAATAAATTAATTGTCTTATTAATTACGCTACTTAGTATAGGTATCTCAAATATAGGTTTAGCTCAGGTGAAGATTGGTTCTAATCCCAATACAATTAACTCAAATGCAATTTTAGAGTTAGAATCTTCAGACAAAGGTATTATTCTTCCTAGAGTTCGACTCACTTCAGTTTTTGATTCTGTTACTGTAGGTCGTCATACAGAAGGTATGTATGTATATAATTTGAATCAAAGAGGTACAGATTCTACTCGTGTAGTTCCTGGTATATATTTCAATAATGGTTTTCGTTGGGTTAGAGTCTTAGATTTGTTTTATGACCAAACTGTGGGAAGTATTAATGTTGCAGATCCAATTATCGTTATTGATAATACGACAGGCGTAGTTACCAAAGACTTCAAAGTGTCTATCAATCGTGAGCAAATTGTCAATTTAGTGGCAGATAGTATTTTTAGAAATCAAAAGTTTAGAGATTCATTAGGTCAAAATACGGTTACCAAAGATAATATTACCAAATTACTTCAAGATTCTACTAAAAATGTTATTGTATTTGATCCTGCATCAGGTATTTTGACTTCTACAGTAAATGGAAAAGTATCTACTACTACTATTTCTGGTACTGGTGGAGGAGGAACCCTTGTAGATAATGTTACAAACAGAACTTTAATCAATAATATATTAAAAGACTCTACGACTAATCAAATGACTTTTAATAACGCTACAGGTGTTTTGATTTCAAATGTAAATGGAAAAACAACACAGGTAACGCTTCCGACTTCTACAGGTGGTGGTTCTAATACATTCTCTAATGGATTGACTAATACTTCTGGAGCTGTTACACTTGGTGGTACATTAACTCAGCCTACGATTATTACAGCTAATGGTTCAAATACATTATCTATTCAAGGCTTAAATCAAGGCACAAAAAATGATAGTGTCATGGTGGTGGATGCGAGCTCAGGCGTCGTCAAGCGAGTAGGAAAAGAAGTTTTAGGTGCTATGGTTTCAGAATCCATAATATTTAGAGATAGTGTCAAATCTATAGTTTCCAAAGATGTTACTATTGTCAAAGACCTTAGAGATTCTGTATTATCTAGTAAATCATTTAGAGATTCTACAGCCAAAATCCTTAGAGACTCTACCATCAATACGTTGACATTCAATAATTCCACAGGTGTGTTGATATCTAATGTAAACGGTAAAACCGCTCAAGTCACACTCCCAACTTCTACTGGAGGTGGTACAAATACATTTTCCAATGGTTTAACAAATACCTCAGGAGCAGTTACGTTAGGAGGCAATCTTACGCAACCAACTAATATTACTACATCAGCTACCAATACTTTATCAGTTTCTGGGTTAACTGCTGGTACGACTACAGATGAAATCGTAGTGGTCGATGCTAGTGGTGTCATGAAAAAAGTACCTCAATCTACTGTAGGTGGTGTCAGTACTGCGACAAATGGTTTGACTAAAAATGGTACTGCTGTAGAATTAGGTGGTCCCCTTACCAAACCTACTACAATTGGAACAGATGCGACCAACACATTGACCTTGAATGGTACAGGACTTAATATAACTAGCTTAGGCTCAGGTTCTGTGAATGATAGTTTAGTCGTAGTTGACCCTACATCAGGAAAACTTAAAAGAGTATCACCTAGCGCAGTCGGTGAAAAATTAACTGCAACAAATGGTTTGACTAAAAATGGAACAGCTCTAGAGTTAGGAGGAACATTGACTAGACCTACTTTATTAACTACCTCACCTACTAATACTTTGTCCGTAGCAGGTTTAACTACTGGTACGACTACAGATGAAATCGTAGTGGTCGATGCTAGTGGTGTCGT
>JALOMB010000017.1 GCA_025455685.1 Chitinophagales bacterium
CATACTTGCGAGCCAACACCTGAAAAAACAAGCTGTTTAGGTCGTCATAGTTCTTGATTTTGTCAAGATTGAGAAACGAATACGATTTGTCGCCTTTGTGATAGGTGATGAGTTGTGCTTCCAACAACTTCAAAAACAAAATTCTGTTTATCCAAGTAATCGAAAGTTCAAGGGCAACGCTAAAAAGTCTTTCTTGCTGCGTGTTTCCGAATTGGTTTGGTTTTTCAAGTCGGCTAAGTTTATCTAAGCTGTCAAGCTGAATAATGGTATCTTCTAAAATACTTCCTGTATTTCGTTCTCCTGCTTTGTTTCGTTCAATTAGTTTTTTGCTTCCTTCTTTGGTTTCAGTCAAGCCGATAATGTGCAACAACTCGCTGTAAAAGCGTTTATCAAGGCTGTTGCTGTCATTGGTGAATGGAAGTTTTAAAAGATGCTCTGGCGAAAGCAATTTGAATAAAGCAATCAGCGAATTATCGTCTGCTTTGTCAGTATTGCGTAATGGTTTTTGAAAGTCCTGAATGTTGAAGTAAGTAAATTCAATTTCAGAAGTGATGCTGTCAATAAATGGTTCGGCTATCTCTTTGTAAAATACGTCTGTTGTTTTCTTGCTTGCTTCAAAGTTCTCAAACTGTCTAACAAATGATTTGTTTTGAGCAAAAAGTCTTTCAAATAAATGCTCGTCAAAAATGAACCATTCGTTAATGTTGGTCGCCACCAAATGTTTTACTTCAAGATTTTTGTGTGTAATTCGCTCTCGTAAGTAATACAAAACCAATTCCTGAAATGCTTTTGCATTCAGTTTTTTGGTTGTAATCATTTCCGATTTGTTGGTCGGTTTTTTCGCTTCGAGAATTACGCCAACTGTCGAGTTTGCATTTTGTCCGTTATGAATAACAAGGTCGTTTCGACCTTTGGTATTTATAAAATGGTTCGGGTCGTAATATGTTTTCTTTAAAAAGTCCGATACTAAGTTTTTATGAAACTCTTCACTTTCAGTATCATTTGTCCTGTCGAGTAAAGTAATGAGATTGGTCTTGAAACCTTCAATTTCAGTCCTGTTTGGTTTTACTTTTAAAAAGGCTTTGTTCAGTGCCTTTCTTGGTTTCATTTCTTTTAAAATCATCTGCAAATTATGTTTCAATTACTATCGGGCAAACTTTGAATATTGGCTCGTATGTCAAAAATAAACAATTAATTCATTTTACAGGTAGACTTTTTTGTCGTCTGTCTGTTCGTTAGATTTGATAAAGGCTCATAGAAAGAGGAAACCTAGAAATACCCTAGGACTTTCTTCTCGTAAATTTGGTTTTTTTAGCTGATTTAGGCTTAGTGTCTTGCTCCTTGATTAAGGCTTCACAATCTTTTTGAGTTAATTTAGCCGCATCCTGGTCTTTGGGAATTTTGTAATTCTCTTTTCCAGATTTGATATATGGACCCCAGCGCCCAATTAGGATTTGAATCTCACCAAAGTCAGCAATAGTCTTATTTCTATCTTTTTCTCTTTTTTCTTCTATAATTTGAATACAAGCCTGTTCATCAATTTCCATAGGATCTATGCCTTTTGGTATAGAATAAAAAGCTCCTGAATGCTGGATATAAGGCCCAAAACGACCCACGGCTACCTTCATGTCCGAATTTTCAAATTGACCTGAAACTCTAGGTAATTTGAACAAATCCAAAACTTCTTCCATAGTAATAGTAGCCAAAGATTGATCTTTTCTAAGTTTGGCATATTTAGGTTTGAAATCTGGATTGTCTGGATTTGTTCTGCCTATTTGAGCCATAGGTCCGAATCGCCCAATTCTAACCAAAACGACTTCACCACTAATCGAGTCTTCACCAAGAATTCGCTCACCGGATTCTCGTTCAGCTTCGTTTTCTGTTTTAGTAACTGTCGCTTTGAAAGGTGTATAAAAGTCTTCGAGCATTTTATGCCAATCCAAGGAACCTTTGGAAATCTCATCAAATTCATTTTCTACCTTGGCTGTAAACTGATAATCTACAATTTCAGGAAAATGCATCATCAAGAAATCTGTAACCACGATACCTATATCTGTAGGAAAAAGCTTGTTTTTTTCTGCTCCAATGGTCATGGTTAGTTTTTCTTTCGAGACTTTGTCTTTTTTTAGGGTAATGACTTCATAGTCGGTCAATTTCCCGTCACGAGTATCTTTTAGAACATACTCTCTGTTTTGTATTGTAGAAATAGTCGGGGCATATGTTGAAGGTCTTCCTATTCCTAACTCCTCAAGTTTCTTGACCAAACTAGCTTCATTGTATCGAGGTGGATTTTTAGAAAATTTCTCTGTAGCTGTAATTTTATCTAAATCCAAAATTTGACCTTCCGACATTTTGGGCAATAGAAGATTTTGATTTTCTTCTTCATCCTCATCGATCTCTTGGACATAGGCTTTTAGAAATCCTTCAAAGACGATTATTTCTTGTTTACTGACAAAGTTTGTGTCTGATTTATCGTTTTCTATAGTGATAATGGTGTTTTCGGTCTGAGCGTCAGACATTTGAGAGGCTATTGCACGTTTCCATATCAATTCATACAACCTTTGTTCTTCTGAAGTTCCTTGAATTTCTTTAATAGAAAAATCAGTGGGTCTAATGGCCTCATGAGCCTCTTGGGCATTGGAGGTTTTTGATTTATAGGTTCTTTTTTGATGAAAATCATGCCCAAATAATTTAAGAATATTTTTTTGTGCATCAGCAAGCGCATCATTACTAAGATTGACAGAATCTGTCCTCATATAGGTGATATGACCTGCTTCGTATAATCGCTGAGCAATAATCATAGTTTTAGATACAGAATAGCCAAATTTCTTAGCTGATTCTTGCTGAAGGGAAGAAGTGGTAAAAGGAGCTGTAGGTGATTTTTTGCCTGCTTTTTTCTCTAGAGATTTCACCTTAAACTTTGCTCCTACCATGGCTTCTAGAATTTGATTTGCTTCAGAGGATAATTTAAATTCTCTGGGACAATCCGCTCGAAAAGAGACTAATTTATCTTGAAGATCTTTTACTTTGAAGAAGCCTTGAATTTTGAAGCTCGCTTTTGATTCGAAGTCTTGAATTTCTCTTTCTCTATCTACGATAAGACGTACGGCTACACTCTGAACCCTTCCTGCACTTAAGCTAGGTCTGACTTTTTTCCACAAAATCGGTGATATCTCAAAACCTACTAATCTATCGAGAATTCTTCGACTTTGCTGAGCCATGACGAGATTCATATTTATTAATCTTGGTTTGCTAATGGCAGCTTTTATCGCTTTTTCTGTAATTTCTGTATAAGTCACTCTCTTGGTGGTACGTTCATCTAAACCTAAAACCTGGCATAAATGCCAAGAAATAGCCTCTCCTTCGCGGTCTTCATCCGTCGCTAGATATACTTCAGTAGCGGATTTTTTGAGTTTAATCAACTCTTTAACGACTTTTTCCTTTTCTT
This sequence comes from Chitinophagales bacterium, assembly GCA_025455685.1. GTDB lineage: Bacteria > Bacteroidota > Bacteroidia > Chitinophagales > JADJOU01 > JALOMB01. The sequence goes on from JALOMB010000017.1 coordinate 3,449, forward strand.
TTGGAATTTCATAGCGAGGTAAAAAGTCATTTGCTATATCAATAGCGTTTGATTTGGGTAAATCACGAATATGACCGTAACTAGAGGATACGACGAACTCAGAACCTAAGTACTTTTCGATAGTTTTAGCTTTAGCAGGAGACTCGACTATTAATAATTTTTTTGACATGATTTACTTAGATTAAATTAACTTTGGGCACAAATCTATAAATTTTTAATCGAGACTCTTGGATAATTTTCAATTTCTGAATTATAATGGTGAAAATTTGTTGAAGTTAGATTTATCTGACTTCGGCATTCAGGAGGCAAATTTTTCAATTTATTTAGATTATCTGCATCATCCATATTTAGGTGGCAATAAGATTAGAAAACTCTATGGATGGTTAATGAGACTTGACAAATCCCGCAATTCTACTTTGATTTCAGTTTCAGGTAATTCCTCCAACTATGCATTTGCTTTAGCTCATTTACCTCAATATTTTCCATTAAATATTTGTTTAATCATTAGAGGACATAAACCAAAGGTATTTCATGAAACCTTACGAAACCTCATTGATTTAGGCACATCGCTTCATTTCTATAGCAATCAAGAAATAGATAGCAACTTAAATAGTATCTTGGCTCAGCTGCAGGAACAATATAAAAACCCTTTGTTTATCGCTGAATATGGCAAAAATCCCTATCTCAATGAAGGCTTTGAATCGCTTTTTATAGAAAATTCTCCTTTTCTACATGCTGATTATATATTCTGCCCTGTAGGAAGTGGCGCTACGTTTGAGGCGCTAAAAACATATATTTCCCCAGACCAGAAGTTAATTGGCGTGTCAAGCTTTGATTCTTTTAGCTATCATCCATATTTACTAGAAAATGAGATATGGCTCAATAGTTTAAGTCGATTTGGGGGATTTCATCCTGAAATTTATAAAATAATGAACCTATTTTTGGAAAGATACAAGCTCCCTTTGGATCCTATATATACAGCGAAAATGATCTGGGAGGTGATCAATGCCTATCGATTAAATAAAATTCCTGTATCCAAAAGCGTCATTGCCTTGCATACTGGAGGACTTCAAGGAATACCCGTTTGGAAAACAAGGCACAATAAAAAAATTCAACAAATTTATGCTTAACTTATCTCAGTTTTTAGCCTTAAAATGGTTTTTCTCTTCCAATAAACTCAATGTAGTAAAGCTTTTAAGTGCACTTACTATTTGGGCTATAGCCATAGGTACCGCAGCGCTTGTAGTGATATTATCTACGTTTAATGGTTTTGAGGAAATAGCCATACATCTATATCAAAGTGTAGAAACAGATTTAATACTTAAAAATAAAGATGATAGTAAATTCACAAATATAGATGAGATAAAAAATATTTTGACTCAAGATAAAAGGATAAAAGCCTTTAGTTTTGGACATATGCAGAATGTATATTTCAAATACAAAGATAAAGATTATGTAGGCAACTTAAAATGTGTGGATTCAAATTATTTCAAGACCAATGATATACTCAAATTTACTTTACTAAAAGATAGTTTGCTCAATGATGAGTTTTATCATTATGCTATGATCGGTGCTGGAATAGCTCAAAAACTTCTGATCAATGTAGAAAGTGGCATAGATCCTATAGAAGTTTATTTCCCGAATAAGACTTTTAAAATTGGTAGCAAAGATGCCTTTTTCTCTAAATTTTTTCTGATGCCTACTAATTCTTTTTCAATATATGATGAATATGATAATGCTTGGGTTATAGCTCCTATGGAGTTTTTAGAAGATAATTTCCCTGATGATACCATTCATGCCTCTATGGTAGAGATATCCTTAACTCAATCGGACAAATGGGCTGAGGTGCAAAATGATCTCGCTAAAAAATTAGGAGAATCTAAGCTAGTACTCAATCGACATGAGCGAAATCAAGGAATATATCAAATGACCCAAATCGAAAAACTATTGGTTTTTATTATTTTGCTCTTTATCATGATACTTCTGTCTTTAAATTTTATGGGCTCATTAACAATGCATTATCTAGAAAAAAGCAAAAATTTTCTTGCGCTACTGTCCATGGGTGCGACGAATCGAGATTTACAAAAAACATATCTACTTTTAGGTATTTTTCAAGGTATTAGTGGTACGTTAATAGGATTGACTCTTGGCTTATTAATTTGTTATCTTCAATTATGGTTTGGCTTGGTAAAAATGCCTACAAACTCAACCTTTATTCTACAGAATTATCCAATTAAAATTTTATTCAAAGATATTGCTTTGATATGCATCAGCGTTCTACTTGTCACTAGCTTCGTAAGTTTTTTGACGAGTCGATTGAACTTTAGAAACTCAATAGCCTAGTTTAAGCATAAAAAGGTTATTGCCTTTGGATACTTAATTTTCTTCAGACAAATTGATATAGAAATTCATTTTGTCCCTATAAAGTGCGGCATTGATAAAATCTAATTTTTTAGATGCTTTATTCATCAAATCTCTATATTTTTTAATCAATTTTGAAATGTCTTCTTTTGAATAATCCGCAAGTTCTTCTTTTTCAGGCACTTCCAAAGCACTTGACATATCAAGTAAAGAAGCTTCTTTGCCTTGTAAGACAGAAGATTGCTTCATAATTTCTTCTTTTGATTTTAGAATGGTTTTAGGTACGATACCCTGTTCTAGATTGTATTGAATTTGAATTTTTCTTTTTCGTTCCGTTTCGTCTATGGTTTTTTTCATAGAAGCAGTGACCTTATCCGCATAAAAAATCACTAATCCTTTGGCGTTTCTAGCGGCACGTCCTGCTGTTTGTGTCAGAGATTTGAAATTTCTCAAAAAACCTTCTTTATCCGCATCTAGAATTATGACTAAGGAGACTTCAGGTAAATCTAAACCTTCTCTGAGCAAATTGACACCTATGAGTACATCGAACTTACCTAATCGCAAATCTCTGATAATCTCTACTCTATCCAAAGTATCTACATCTGAATGAATATATCTACATCGAAGCCCTAAATTGGTCAAATAATTTTCTAATTCTTCTGCCATTCTTTTGGTAAGGGTCGTAATCAAAATACGTTCATCGACCTGAATTCTTTTGCGGATTTCCAAGATCATATCATCAATTTGATTTATAGTAGGCCTTACCTCAATGGGTGGATCTAGCAAACCTGTAGGTCTAACTATTTGTTCCACAATTTCTCCTTGTGTTTTTTCGAGTTCATAGTCTGCAGGTGTAGCAGATACATAAATCACTTGATTGACAAGACCTTCAAACTCTTCGAATTTTAGTGGTCTATTATCTAGGGCTGATGGCAATCTAAATCCATACTCAATAAGATTTTGTTTGCGGATTCGGTCTCCGTTGAACATGGCACGAATTTGTGGGATCGTAACATGGGATTCGTCTATGATTAATAGATAATCCTCATCGAAATAGTCAAATAAACAAAATGGCCTATCTCCTTTTTTTCGCTGATCAAAATATAGGGAGTAGTTTTCTATACCACTACAATAGCCTAGTTCACGCATCATTTCAATATCAAAATTTACACGTTCGGTTAAGCGTGAGGCCTCTAAATTTTTGCCAATTGACTGTAAATAGGCTACCTGTTTAGTTAAATCATCTTGAATTTCGTGAATAGCATTAATTAAGCGCTCTTTTGGCATGACATACATATTGGCTGGAAAAATAGCTAGTTCCGTATAATCTGAAATTTTTTTACCTGTCAACGGTTGAAAACTATATATGGCTTCTATTTCATTTCCAAAAAAAACGATACGATAAGCCATGTCCACATAAGCCAAATATACATCGACGGTATCGCCATTTACTCGAAAAGTTCCTCTTTGAAATTCTGCACCACTCCTACTATACATCGCATGAACAAGCGCTGACAAGAATCCTTGACGAGAGATTATTTGACCGACTTTGATTTTCACGATACCTTTTGCATATTCAATTGGATTGCCCATAGCATAAATACAGGATACTGATGCCACTACTAGGACATCACGCCTTCTCGAGAGTAAGGACGAAGAAGTAGAAAGTCTCAATTTCTCAATTTCTTGATTGATACTCATGTCTTTTTCTATATAGGTATCTGACCTAGGAATATAGGCTTCCGGTTGGTAATAATCATAATAAGATACAAAATACTCTACTGCATTATTTGGAAAAAACTGTTTGAATTCCCCATATAACTGAGCTACCAATGTTTTATTGTGGGTAAGAATTAAAGTAGGTCGTTGAACTTTTTGAATGATATTAGCCATGGTAAAAGTTTTGCCTGAGCCCGTAACCCCTAAAAGGACTTGATGACACTTACCAGATTCTATACCATTTGAAAGAGCCTCTATCGCTTTTGGTTGGTCTCCTTTAGGAGTATAAGGATAATTTAAATGAAACATATACTTAAAAACTTTTCCAACCTTGTGCTATAATTTGATGAAGATTTCCCGATTTTGTTTTAAGTTTTACAGATTCCTTTTCTGGGAGAATTTCACCGAGAACAGTAATTTCAAAGTGATTTGCTATTTTTTCCAAATATTTAGGTGCTATAGTAAATAGTAACTCATAATCTTCTCCCCCACTCAGAGCAGCTACTGTTGTATCGATTCCAAATTCAAATGCTTGTTTTCTGACTTGGTCATGAATCGGCAATTGAACTTCTTCGAGGAGTGCACCTACCCTGCTTTGACGACATATATGTAAGATTTCGCTACTCAGACCATCGCTGATATCCATCATAGCGGTAGGCTTTATATTGGTTTGAGCGAAGAAATCAATGATATCTTTACGCGCTTCAGGAAGAAGAAAACGCCTCAATAAATAAGCATTTTCTTCTTTTAGTTCGGGTTGCATTTTAGGATTGGCTATAAAAACTTCTTTTTCTCTTTGTAATAAATGAAGTCCCAGGTAAGCGGCTCCTAAATCGCCCGTTACACAGACTAAGTCTCCTACTTGAGCACCATTTCGATACACGATTTGACTTGGGACTGCATAACCTATTACCGAAATACTGATACAAAAGCCCAGGTTTGATGAGGTCGTATCTCCGCCTACCAAATCTATTTCATATCGAGCACAAGCGCGCATAACACCATCATAAAATTCATCTATAGCTTCTACACTAAATCGATTGCTCACTGCAATAGATACCGTAATCTGTTTTGGAATCGCATTCATGGCATATATATCACTTAGATTGACAATGACTGATTTATAGCCGAGATGATTGAGATTGACATAAGCTAAATCAAAATGTATGCCTTCTACGAGCATATCTGTGCTTAGTAATACCTGTTTTCCTAGCGCATCAAGTACTGCAGCATCGTCACCGATACCTTTGATGGTATGTTTATTTAAATCAGGTACTTTTTCTGAAATCCTATCTATGAGTCCGAATTCTCCGAGCGAGCTTATTTCTGTTCTTTTCATGACTTTATTTTAACTTAAACTGAAGTAAGATTTTTTCGTGGTCAGAATACTTGAAATCTTGAGGTATTGTGTTTACAGAATCGACTTGTATATTCTGAGATACTAAATAATAATCTATAATAGTCGTAAAAGTCTTGCCTTTTTCAAAAGGCTTATTGAGTTTTCTATTCGTAGGAAAATTTGGGTCATAATGAAAATTAAGCCATTGTGAAAAATTTTTGCGCATATTAGCATTATAGGCGTTTTCCTTAATATCTGGGTGAAATTTATTATAAACAAAATCACTAGGACATTCATTCCAATCACCACCTACTAATACATAATTGCCTCTAACACACTGCTCTTCTGTAAGTTGCAAAAGAAAATCCAACTCTTGGTCTCGCAGTTTTCCTTCTGTATCATAGGCTGAGTTATGAAGATTGATCACCCAAAATTCTTTTCCATTACTCACTTGATAAATAGAGACAAGCAAACATCTTCTCAGAAAAAACAATTGTTTGAAAAAACCAAATTTGCCTGGTAGTTGATATCGAATTACTTTTTTGGGAATAAATTTACTACATGTCAACAATCCGGAATTTACTTTTCCCATAGGGTCTAGCCATGGTAAAGGAACGTATTGGACTTGATAGTTTTTCGCAAAAAAAGAAGAAAACGAATCTAAAGCATTTGAAATTCTAAAAGTTTGATCGGTAAAGTAAGAGCGTTTGGAGTGTGAATCTACTTCCTGTAATAAAATAAAATCAGAATTTTGTTTTCTAATTTCAGCTACCACCCCATTTAAAGTATGATTCAAGGTGACTTCATTTTGACGGGACATTTTGCCGCCATCATGAAAGAAATCAGCCTGAGCATCTAAACCACAATAACCGATATTCCAAATCATCGATGTAAAACTTTCTTGAACTTGAAGGGTATCAAAATTTTCATGTGTTGCAATTATAATTTCTTTAGGTGGGTCATAATATGAGAAATAGGCATAGGAAATCTGAGCTATTACATATATTCCAAATAGAAATATAGGCAAAAGTAAACACAATAAAACTTTAATAAGCATATTTTTACGCATAATTTATCTTTAAAAACAAGTCTAACATAAGATTTTCTTTACTATAATTTTCCACTTGAATTCCTTTGAATTTGGCGTCATATTGATATAATAAGGCAATAGCACTTTCGAACTGCTCCAAAGTAAAATTTTTGGCAAAATCCACTTCTAACTGAAAAATAAAGTCATTTAGATTTTTATAATCAGGTATTTCTGCTTTAATTTGAGTAGTCGACAAGTAATTGTCTAAACCGAGTCTAATTAAATAGAGATTTGTGATTTTTTTGAAAATTAGGGGAATCGGAGGCTTTTTGTCTAATTCAATATTTGTAGCTTTTTGGAAATATTCTACTACATGATATAATCTTCTATGAAGTAAATGTTCTAATAATTTAAAAACATCAAAATCACGATTATAGCCGACTATTTTATCTACATCATCAAGCGTTATAGTTTTGGAATCGGCTTTTTGCAATATGAGCTTATCAAGTTCATTATGAATCGTTTTAAGGTTATCACCACAATAGTTATGCAATTGACTTGCTGCAAGATTTTCGATTTGAAATTGTTTTTTTCTAAAGAAATCTTTGATATAATCCTGAATTTTGTAATCACGAATAGGCTCTGAGATGAAATGAGACCCATATGCATTAAGTTTGGTGCTTATTTTATCCGCTTCATAGACCATTACGAGGATGGTAATTGGATTAGGTTGCTTCAAGTAATCTATAAGCTTATCTTGGAAGCTAATCGGAAGCAATTGGGCTTGTTTGACCAAAACCAACTGCCTTGGCTGAGCTGAGAAACTCATAGGAATACTCCGACAAATATCTAAAATATGCATGGCGTCAGAATCGGCATTCTTTGCGGTATCTTCTCTCATCTTATTTAGGTGAATTACATGCTCACAAAAGGATTTTTCGGATTCTTCCACCGTAGAATTCACAAAAGCCGATACAATTTGCTCAATGAAAAAGAGTTCTTTGCCATAGAGGAAATACGCGGAATCAAAATTCTGAATCGCAATATTTTTAAGTATTTCTTCGTATTTCAATATACCCATGATATCGGCAATTAATTTTGTTGCTTTAAAGCACTATTTTTCTTATTGTAGTTTTCATACTCTTCTATTAACTGAGCTATAATATCTGATACTTTTCTAATCGAGTGAATAAAATCAATACTTTTGCCTGCTACCCATACATTTTGATAGGTTGCACTAAATGCAGCTTTTTGGACTTTTCTCATACCCATATACATAGTAAACATTTTGACATATTTCTTTAGTCTTTTACTTTTGGAGAGCCATTTTTCGATTAGATTCTGTTCTGTTCCAATTTTCTTGACATAGTCGGTATTGATTACTGATAAAGGCGAACCTGAGATTTTGGTAGTCGTGACAATGTCTTCGGCCTTATAATCTACACAAGCCTGCTTGTATTCTTGAGAAATTGGGGCTTCTTCACTCGCTATAAAAATACTACCTATGCTTACTGCGATAACTTGGTCTTGATGAATTCGCTCCCAAATACCTTGACCCGAACCAATACCACCTGCTGAAATTATAGGTAAATTTGTATGAGACTTTAAAAGAGCTATCAATTCTCGCGCAGGAATAGGTCCGAAATGTCCCCCTGCTTCTTGACTAACGGCAATTAAGGCGTCAGCACCGAGTTCTTCGCATTTCTTAGCATAAGCTACATCGATGACATCACAAAAAACTTTGATGTTTTTTGGTTTACATTTTTCGATGACTTCTTTTGGACTTCCTAGTGATGTAATGACAAAGTCCACACCCTCCTCTACACAAATCTCTAAATGTTTTTTGTAATATATATTAGATGAATTCGTAATGAGATTAACGCCAATAATATTTGCTTTTTTCTTAATATTCCTTATCCCTTGACGCATTAGTTCAGGTGTTCGCCAGTTTAAAGCGGGTATACATGGTGCAATGCCCATACGAGCAGCCTCAATACACATCAACTCATTGGTTACCAAAAACATGGGTGCCATGATTATTGGGTATCTAATATCGAGTATTTCTGTAAAGGGTGTACTTATTTTATTTAACATATTATTCTGACAGAGTTAATGAGGTTTCAGATAAATCAATCAACTTCAATTTAGGATATTTTTTAGCGAATATTTTATAAAAATATTCAGTATCTTGTCCACTAATGAATGATAAGGTGCTTAATTTTTCATTGTAATTTAACTTAACCTCTGAGGTTAATGCTTCGGACTCCAAATAATTTTGATAGGCTTTTAACGTTACAAAATCCGTATTTTTAAATTTCAATTCTAGGGAATTACCGTTGACATTAGCTATAGTAATCTCTCTATAGGCTACAGCATCACAAGGTTTGTCTTTTTTTCCTAATGCAAATCCTTTTAATTTTTCACCTAATTTTTCTACTTGATTTGAAAATTTATCTAAATCTGAATTTAACTGAGCATTCTGAGCATTTTTTTGAAGTGAATCTGAATTGAAATCGTTGAGCAGGTTTTCTTTGAGATAACTCTGATAAAAATTCATAAAGGTTTCACTCGGCTGCAAAACCAATTGTTTTTTAGCTTGATTGGAATCGATAAAATACATAGCTCCAGATAAGAAATCTAATAATTGACAAGAATTATCCAAGTTTGACATTTTATTGAAACTTTTTTGAAGTATTTTCCATTGATTAAAGGTGACTTTTTCTTTTTTAGTCGGCGTGAAATGATAGTCGATATCGATGAAAGCTTTGATTTGCTCCAGCGTTTTAGCTTTGTTTTGACCTGAAAAATAAAATTTCAAAATATAATCAATTTGCTTAACCGAAGATTTACTTTGGGCATAGGTTTCCGTGGTAAATAAGAATTGTACAATCCAGATTAAAAGTATATAAAAAAATTTCATAAGTTATATTTAAGAAACTATAGATATTTTAATTGTATTGGTCTTGGCACGATCACTAAATGGCATACTCGCTGTATTGATGACTACATCATTCTTTTTGACTTGATTGTAGCTTTTCAATAATTCAATTACATCAGCTATAGTTTGATCGGTACCAGCAAACCCATCGTAATAAAAACACTTGACACCCCAAAGTAAATTCATCGTATAGAGCAAGGGTCTATTGTCTGTAAAAATAAAAACTTTAGATTTCGGTCTGAAACTAGAAATCCTAAAACCGGTATATCCAGAACGTGTCATCCCAATTATCGCATCAGCATTGATATTTTCGGCTAAATTCACACACTGAAAGCAAAGCGCATCCGACAAAAAGTCTTTGTTGGATTCATGAGTAGCTAAATCATATTGATTATAGATTATTTTTGAATTTGCTTCAATTTGAGTAATAATTTTATTCATTGTTTCGATAACTTTGACCGGATATTTGCCTACCGAAGTTTCACCACTTAGCATGAGCGCATCAGCACCATCGATTACGGCATTGGCTACATCACTAATTTCAGCACGCGTTGGAAATGATTTATCCGTCATTGATTCCATCATTTGAGTCGCTACAATTACTGGCTTACCTTTTTGATTACATTTTCGTACAATTTCTTTTTGAAGCAAAGGGACACGCTCTAAAGGAACCTCTACTGCCAAATCGCCTCTCGCTACCATGACACCATCAGCTACTTCAATGATTTCATCTAAATTGTCAATAGCTTCTGGCTTTTCGAGTTTGGCGATAACCTTGATATAAGAGTTTTTTTCTGCTAGTTTATTTTTGATTTCCAAAATATCCTTAGCATCTCTTACGAAACTCAAAGCAATCCAATTGGCTCTATGCTCTACGGCAAATTCAAAATCAGCCCAATCTTTTGGGGTAATGGCAGAAATAGTGGTTTTGGTATTTGGGAAGTTCACCCCTTTTTTACTAGTAAGCAAACCTCCTTCGATCACTTGCGTTTCAATGGTAAACTCATCAATTACCTTAATAGAGCGAAGTTTTAATTTTCCATCATCTATGAGAATATCTTCATTCGGTTTGACATCTTGTGATAAATTCTCATAGCTTACAAAGAGTTTATGTTCATCAGAGATTTGTTCTTGATTAGTTAATAAAATTTTCTGACCTTCTATGAGGTTTATACCACCTTCTATGGTAGAACCGATTCTAATTTTAGGGCCTTGTAAATCTGCGAGAATCGCAATTGATGTTTTGTGAATTTTGTTAAAATCTTTGAGTTGTTGAAATCCCTTTAGATGAAAATCATAGTCTCCATGAGAAAAGTTAAATCGAAATACATCAACGCCTTGAATTATCATTTCTTTAAAAACGCCATCATCCATTGTGGATGGTCCGTAAGTTGCGACGATTTTGGTCTTGTTCTCATTGATTTCTATCATATCTTGTATCATATATTTATATAGTTTTTTAATATATTAAAAAAATCATTTGGTTGGTCACTATGTACCCAATGACCTGCGTTGGGAACTATAGCAATTTGATAATTAGGGAAAATCTCAGCAGTATGTGTCATTGTATCTTTGGAAATATAATTAGACAGACTACCTGCGATAAACAAAACGTTTCCTTCATAAGGTAAATAAGGAACAAAGCCAATAATATAGTCATATTGAGCTTTTAGCACGGCGTAATTAAACTTAAAACGAAAACTTTTATCTTCTTCATCTCTTGTGATGCCTTTGAGAAAGAATTGGGCTAGGGCTTGATTGGGTTCGAGCAAAAGGATTTTTTCTTGAAGGACTTTTCTATCAGGGATATTGGGTAAATCTAAATCATCCAATACTCGAAACACTCCTTGATGATGGGCAGGATAAGCATAAGGCGCTATATCCACGACTACTAGCTGCTCCGTCCTCATCGGATACATGCCTGCAAAATGCATCGCTATTTTACCCCCATAGGAATGGCCTAAAATTATAGCTTGATCGAGTTGATAATGATCTAAAAGCATTAAGATATCCTTAGCTAAACTATCATACTGAATATCAGAATCATGAAAACTTTTTCCATGATTTCTAATATCTACAGTAAGTACATCCACAAACTCTGAAAATCTTTTGGCAAGAGTGGTCCAATTATCCATAGTACCAAACAATCCGTGAATAATGACCACACATTGTTTTTTTTGACTATGAAAAAATTTATGATGCAACATGATTAAATTTCTTAAGAAATACTTCTAAGATAAGATAATAGTCTTCTTCGACAGATACCGAATAAGGTCTAATGCCCAAAGATAAACATTTTTTCTGAAAGTTATCTTGATTTTTTTGAAATTCTTCTCTATAGTGCATTTGAAATTGTTGAGGGTTGAGCTTGATAATATCTGCTGTCTCTAAATCTACAAATTCCACCATAGTTTCTTTGAAATCAAATAACGCTTCATGACCCTTATGCAATACATTAAAGAGTTTTATCTCGTGTTTGGCGTAAGAAAGTTCATTCAAAGAAGCAGAAATCTTATCGATTTGGGTTTCATTGAGTGTATCCTGCATGAAATCCGAAAAAAAGAGCAACATGGATTTTTTCTTGATTCTCCGAGAAATATCAGAGAAAGCATTGGAGATTTGAGATGGCTGCGAGGTATAATCTGATTTGAAATATCGAAACAGTATATGAAGAATCTCTTGATAATGAGCCAAAGTATTTTTAGCCGGAAGATAATCTACAATTTGATCATCAAAAGTAATCAGTCCAAATGTATCGCGTTGTTTCTTTAATAATTGAATCAAAGATATAATAGCGATGATACTAAAATGTATTTTTTGTTGTTTTTTTTCTTTGGGATAATGCATGGAAGAAGAAATATCTAGCACAAAAATTACATTCATATTGGTTTGTTCATCAAAACGTTTGATAAAAAGCTTGTCGGATTTAGCCAACACCTTTTGGTCTATGTATTTCAAAGGATCACCTGGGTTGTAATTTTTATGCTCTCTAAACTCACTACTAAAACCACTTAAGGGACTTCTATGAAGTCCAATTAAATAACCTTCCATCATTTTTTGAGCCAGAAGCTCTAACTGAGCTACACTTTGAATTTTTTCAATTTCCAAAGGATGCATTAAGCCATAAGTTTTATAACTTTTTCAACTAATTCTTCAGCTAATTCTAGCGTTTTAGCCTCACTGTAAATTCTAATTATAGGCTCCGTATTGGATTTTCTTAAATGAACCCATCGATCATCAAAAGCAATTTTGACACCATCAATAGTAATGATATCGGCTTGAGACGCAAAAAAAGACTGAATTTCCTGTAACTTAACATCAATATCGAGACCAAGATTGAGTTCCATTTTAGATTTAACCATATAATATTGAGGCAATTGTGCTTTTAGCTTAGACATTGATTCATTTTTAAGGCTATAATAGCTCAAAAACAATGCAATCCCAACTAATGCATCACGACCATAATGAAGCTCAGGAAAAATTACACCCCCATTTCCTTCACCACCAATTAATGCTTGAACATCTTTCATTTTAGACACGACATGCACTTCACCCACTGCTGATTGATGAAAAGCGACATCATATTTTTCTGCTATATCTTTTAGCGCAAAAGAAGAGGATAAATTAGATACCACGGGGCTTTTATGATGAGATAAGACATAATCTGAAATAGCTACCAAAGTATATTCTTCACCAAACAAAGTACCATCTTCACAAACAAAACATAACCTATCTACATCAGGATCTACTACGATTCCTATATCATAGCCACCAGAAATCATTTTGGATTTGATCTCTGTCAAGTGCTCATCCAAAGGCTCTGGGTTATGCTGAAAATCCCCATTTACTTCCCCATATAATAAATCATAATGAGTTATACCCAATGCATCCAAAAGTGGTGGAATGCTAAGTGCTCCTGTGGAATTAATTACATCAACTAAAATTTTAGGCGATTTATGTGATATGGCGTCTTTTTGAATCAAAGAAATTTTAAGAATCTCTTCGATATGATGCGTTAATACGTCGTTTACTTGACTAATACTGCCTAAATTTTCAACTGTGGCAAAAGAAATTTCATGGTATTTTTCTGCGATTTGCAAAAGTTCTTGACCCAAAGCAGCAGAAATAAATTCACCTTGATTATTGAGTAATTTAAGTGCATTCCACTGTTTTGGATTATGACTAGCCGTCAAGATAATACCTGCTTGACATTGATGCAATACGACTCCCATTTCTATAGTAGGAGTGGTACTTAAACCTGCGTCTAAAACATCAATACCCATCGCAACTAAGGTTGAAGAAACTAGACTTGAAACCATAGATCCAGAAATTCTAGCATCACGTCCTATTAAAATCTTAATATTTTGATTTGGGTATTGATTTTGAAGGAGTCTAGCGAAGCAAGCAGTATAGGTCACAATATCAAAAGGAGTGAGATTTTCTCTAAAAACACCACCTATAGTTCCACGAATTCCCGAAACAGATTTAATTAAGGTCATGGTATATAGACTATTCTAGAGGAAATACTATGAGCTGAGAAATAGCCTAAACAATCACCAGAAAAATTAGATTTAGGATTGTCGGGCGACAGCTGATTATCCGTACCATTGATGTTGTTTTCTACTAGTACACGCCAAATCAAAAAATTTGGTCTATCTATACTTAATAAATTAAATACAACTGAGTCTCCTCTTTTTAAATCATCTCGATTTGTCGAAAAGTTCCACTTAGAGCCATTGATCAACACATCATCCAAAACATAAAAATTCCCTTGTAACTTAGGATTACCACTGAGAAAATAGCGATAATAATTAGTTTGATTTACAGGGTCTAGAATTCTAGCAGCAACATTAAACAAGTCAGGATTAAACAAGTCAGGATAACTATAAACAGAGTCTATTGAAACTAAATTGGGCATAGTAGAAGAAGCAAGATATTGTTTGCCTTTATGATATACGGCTAGTTCATAGGTCACGCCTTCTTTTCCAATCAATGAATTAGTCTGATAAATTCCAGGTTGATTTGAAGTAAGCAACTCTCGCTGACCTTCAGAAGTGGACATAATTACAGAATCTGCCGTGACCGGTAAAATAATCGGAGAGGATTCATAAGCCACTGATTGAGATAATTTTACAAAATAAGGTCCCGGTAAATTTGTTACTTCTCCTTCGATGACTAGTTTAGAATCAGAAGGGTTAAGTGGTAAATTAATTCTTTCGCTACATGATAAAAACAAACTACTCAGCAAGAATCCTAAGACGAAAAATAATATATTATTCTGTTTCATTTTTTACAATATTTTTTTTGAATCTAAAATTATAGGTAATCGCAGGTACGAAGGTAAAGAGATAGGTTTTTTCAATAAAATTTTCCCTTGTAACCTCATCAGATTTGAACGTAATCAAATAAGGATTTTTCATTCCAGTTAGATTATAGAGCGAAAAATTCAAATCATGATACCAAGTAGGTGTTTCTTTGAGTTTGAGTGTAGCGGCTATATCCATTCTAAAATAATCAGGAAACCTTTGTGAATTTCTAGTGTTGCCATAATTTAAAAAATAATTATTATTATTCAAATTAGTCGAATTTAAGTTTCCATTTAATCCATAAATTCCTGACGGAAAGGTGACGGCATTGCCTGTATAATAAACCAAAGTAGCAGAAAAACTCCATTTTTTATTGAGTTCATACATCGCTACGACATTTAAATAATGTGGCCTGTCAAATCGAGAAAGAAACCATGCACCATCACTGACTTCCGAAAATCTTCGTTCACTTCGAGACAAAGTATAGCTCACCCATCCTGTGAGTTTACCCGTATTTTTTTTGAAAAATAATTCGACTCCATAGGCTCTACCATCTCCATAAATCAAGTCTTTGTCAATAGTCTCGTTGGCCCTAAGAAGTGCACCTGTCTTATAATCAATTTGATTTTGTAGGATTTTATAATAGGTTTCTACATTAAACTCAAAGCCCTCGAAATTTCTAAAATAACCAATAGCAAATTGATCTGAAATTCCGGGTCTTATATTATTATTTGAAAGCACCCATCTATCTGTAGGTTGTGCAGATGTATTATTACTCAGTAAATGAATGTATTGCGCGTTTCGAGCATAGGAAGCTTTTAGCGATGTTTCTTCATTTAGCTTATATGTAGCTGTTACTCTAGGCTCTGGGTTCAACACCACATTACTCATGTTTAACCCAGATAATTTAAGCGTATCGATTACTCTTCCGAATTCATCATAGTTATAATTGGTATTATTGCCTATCAAACCATAAAAAGACAATCTTAAGCCATAATTCAAATTCAATTTTTCAGATATTTTATGGTCATTTTGAATATAAGCCGCGAGTTCGAGACCATTAGATTTAGAAAGTGTATTAGAGGCAATTATAGGATTAGAGCTCGAAACTTCACCAGGTAAAACATTATGATAAGTACCCAAAAATCCAAATTTAAGAGAATTTTTATCATTGAGAAAATAATCAAAATCTTGTTTTAAACTAAAATCAGTCAAGATAGAACGAACATAAAGGTCAAAATCAATATTTTGAAAATTTAAGGTAACATCATAATTGAAATTATTATAAATCAAGGATGTATTCGAAAATAACTTATCATTTATAATTCTATTATATCTAGTAGTCAAGGTCGTATTGCCATAATCTACGATAAAAAGTCCATTTAAACCAAGTCTATCTCTACCAAAATAACCAGAAACATACAACTTATTCTTATCATCAAAGTTATAATTGAATTTACCATTAAAATCATAAAAATATAAGGCCGAACGCTTTACATTACTATCAGAAGACAAGGCGGTAAATGCATCGACATAAGTTCTACGACCTGCGACCAAAAAACTTGCTTTTTGATTGAATAAAGGTGATTCTACATAGAGGCGAGATGCAATAAGACCGATACCGCCCCCGAAGCTCAAATATTTTTTACTTCCTTCTTTCATTTTGATATCCACGATACTAGATAGTCTGCCTCCATATTCTGCAGGCATATTTCCTTTATAGACTGAGACGTCTTTGACGGCATCTGAGTTAAAAGTAGAGAAAAACCCCAATAAGTGCGTAGCATTATAAACAGTAGCTTCATCTAGCTGAATCAAATTTTGGTCTGTATTGCCACCACGAACTACAAAATTGCTATTGCCCTCTTGGGCGGTCATAATCCCGGGCAGAAGCTGAATAGTCTTCAATACGTCCTTTTCTCCAAGAATTACAGGGATTTTTTCGACTTCTTTCATGTCCAAATCTACTTTTCCCATTTGTGTCGATGATATATCTTGTTTGTTTTTTTTACTTTTGATGACTACTTGAGCTATCTGACGATTTTTTTTGGGTAAAGCGAAATTAATCGTTTTATTTTCTTCAACTGTAATGCTTTGTTCTATAGTTTCAAAACCAAGGTATTTCACAGTTACGGTATGATTTCCCTTTGGAATTGTAAGACTATAAAATCCATAACTATTTGAATAAACCCCAACGCCTGTCAATGAGGTAATTTGTATCATGGCACCTTTGATATTTTCACTATTGGACTTATCTGTAACATAGCCAGAAATCGTAACATTCTGAGCAAATATAGGGTTAGTAATCTGTAAAATAAAAATAAAAAAAGAAAATTGAATCAATCTAAACATATAGAGCTCTTAATAAAAATGCAAAATTAGTATAAATAAGGGATTAAATCGTTAAAAAAACTGTAAAAACAAATCAGAAATGACAATACTCATTTATATTCACAATACTTTAACATATTTTACGTCCTATAGCATGCGCTATCGGATCTACTTGATGATAAAGCGATTTATATTGGTCGAAAGCAAGTTGCTGAGAAGCATCTGACAAGGCTTTTTGAGGGTTGGGATGCGTTTCAATGAGTAAGCCATCGACTCCCATAGCGATGGCAGCTTTGGATAAATCCGAAACGCCATAAGCATAACCCATAGCATGGCTCGGATCTACGATAATTGGAAGATTGGTATATTCTTTTAGAAATGCAACGCCACATAAATCTAGCGTAAAACGCGTTTTCGTTTCAAAAGTTCTGATACCGCGTTCACATAAAATTATATTTGGATTTCCCGCAGACAATATAAACTCTGCACTCTGAACAAACTCTTGAAGGGTAGCGCCAAAAAAACGTTTGAGCAAAATTGGTTTTTGAGTTTTAGCACAGGCTTTTAAAATTGCGTGATCATACATAGCTTTTGAGCCTATTTGAACAATATCAGTGTATTCAATGACTTCTTCGATATGACTACCATCTTTGGCTTCTGTGATAATTTTCATGCCATATTTTTCTCTAGCCTTGGCTAAGATTTCCAAACCCTTTCTACCTAAGCCTTGAAAAGTATAGGGAGAAGTTCGTGGTTTATAGCATCCTGCTCTGAGCACCTTGACACCTAATCCATGAAGAAATTCTGCTGTTTGCATCAATTGTTCTTCATTTTCGACACTACATGGGCCAGAAATCATCAAAGTATTTTGACTGTTTCCACCCAATTGTAGCAAATCACTTATTTTTATCTCTCGGGTTGGATTATGAAAATTTCTTGACGCTAATTGTATGTCATTTTCAAAGACCCATGTTTGTTCAAATTTATCTTGATCTGAAGATAAAATTTCTTTTTTTGAAGAAGAATTGACTAAAAATACTTTTCCTAGCCATTTCAATTCTGTAGCTTGATATCGTTCACATAGAGAATTGATTTCAGAAATACCTTCTTTTAGTTGTAAAATCATATAGATTATTTATATTTAAGTAAATTATGAAAATTTATCAATCCAACAAATTTATGATTTTTATTTAAAATAGGAAGAACAAAAATTGATTTTTCATATAATTTTAGTTTTTTTACTAATTCATCAGTATAAATATCATCATAAATCCAAATCGGCTTGGGATTTAAAATATCTTTTGCTTTTATTGATTTGATATCTTCTTGCTGAATGATTGCCTTTCGAATTTCAGGATTTGAAATAATTCCAAGTAAATTTTCATCTTTATCTACTACCATAGTCATCCCTATTTGTGCTAGATCAATTTGTTTGATAATTTCTGATAAATTATCATCTGGAGATACTCTAGGACATTTTTCTTTTGGCGTCAAATAAGAACTTACTGTAAAGTTTCCACTTACCTGACTTCTAAGCAACCGATTTAAGGCTTCTTGAATACTTCCTTTCATTAAATAACTCCCTATGACGACTTCATCAAATCCAAGAATTCTCAAGATATAAACTACTTCATCATTCACACCACCGTCGATAAGAAAATTTACATTTGGAAATTGTTCTTTAATCAATCTTAGCTTAGTAAAATTATCTGCCTCAAACGTTCCACCACTGATGCCTGCATTAGTCATCATGAGCAAAAAATAATCAAAATCTTGATGAGCTCGAATTATGTCAAAAATATTTTCATTCTGAATCTGAACTCCTAAACCTTGAAGATAAGAGGCTTGAGGTTTTTTTTTCAAAGTATCCTTGAGGCCTTCATATTGAAAACACACCCTATAAACATCTGGAAAATTTAGGACAATTTCTCTGGACTTATCGATATCACTACCTACGAAATGAAAATCCAAAAGTGCATTGGATTCTAGCGATAATTCAAACAAGGGCGTCAAAACAGATAAATCTTCAAACACGTCAATATGAAGACTATGTACATAAGTGTCGCTTAACGCTAGTAAATTTTGCGCCAAAGGTGCCTGACTCGAAAATAAACTTGCCGATATCTTCATAATTTAACAAATAAAAAAATATCCATCCTATATTGCTATAGAATGGATATTGTCAAAACATAGCTTTGATTAACCGTTTGCAGCTGCAGCCTGTTGGCTTCTCAATGCTCTAGGTATAGAAATAGTCACAATTGGAATACTAGGCGGATTAAGGAATGTAACGCCTTCCATGGCTACAATATCTCTAACTCTAAGAGATTTACCAAGCTCTAATTCAGTGACATCAATCTCTATAGAGTTAGGAATTTTAGTGGATTCAACCTGAACTTTTAGTTTTCTAACTTTGATTTCAAGTTTACCACCTATTTGTTGACCCTTTGAGAATCCTTTGACAATAAGTGGAATTTCTGTTTTAACTACTTTGCCTGCTACAAGCTCCTGAAAATCAATATGAATTAACTCATTTGAGATAGGATGAAATTGTAATTCTTTGACAATTACATTTTTTTCTACGCCAGAAACATTAATTGATAAATGAATAAATTCATCTGTATATATGGCTTTTTTAGCGTCAATTAGTGGTAAGGTAAACTGCATGTTTTCACTGCCACCATAAAGATTACAAGGTACCATTTTCTCATTTCTAACTTTTTTGGTACTCGATTTTCCTGTTGCTTCTCTTTTAGAAGCTGTTAAGTTTATTTTTTTCATTATTGTTGAGTTAAATGTTTGACAAATAAAGAATTAATAGATTTATATTCGAAAGTATTTTTGATGGCTTCAGCAAATAAATCCGCAACACTAAGTATTTTAATCTTAGAAACAGGATTTAATAAGGCAATTGAATTCGTAACTACCAATTCATCTAAAACTGAATCCTGAATCAATTGCTGTGCCGATCCCGATAAAACGGGATGGGTACAAATAGCTCTAACGGATAAGGCTCCAGAGTCTTTGATAATTTTGGCTGCAAGACATAAGGTACGACCTGTATCAATGATATCATCGATTAATACGACATTTTTTCCTTGTACATCACCTATTAAATTCATCTCTGAAACTTGATTATGTGTTTTTCTGTATTTATCACAGATTACCATATCACAATTAAATTGCTGCGCATAAAAACGAGTTCTTTTGGTAGAGCCGACATCAGGAGAGGCAACACTGAGATTTTCTAAGTTAAGTGATTGAATATAAGGTACAAAAATAGCAGATCCAAAAATATGATCTAAAGGAATATCAAAAAAACCTTGAATTTGGTCCGCGTGAAGATCCATCGTCATCACTCTACTCGCACCGGCAGAAGTAATTAAATTCGCCACTAATTTAGCAGCTATACTAACTCTAGGTCTATCTTTTCGGTCTTGTCTAGCATAGCCATAATAAGGCATGACCACAGAGATATATTTAGCAGATGCTCGCGCACAAGCATCGATTAGCATCAGCAACTCCATAAAATTATCTGAAGGCTGATTAGATGACTGTACGATGAAAACATGTGCACCTCTAACAGAATCTTCAATCATTGGCTGAAACTCACCATCACTAAATAAATTATATCGGACATCACACAAAGAAATCTCCAACTTTGAAGCAATCTCTTCAGCCAAAGCTTTAGAATTTCTTGCGCCTATTAGTCTAATTTCAGTAATGGACTGCATTAATTGCATAAATATAATTGAAAATTTCTATCAAAAACGCAAAGATAATACTTTTTTTTAGATTACTAAGTATTTTTTTTTAAAAGTAAACCACAAAATAACTCCTAATATTATGGCGCAATATACCTCAAAGCCTTCGGCAATACTGAAATTTCAAGACTAGTATTGGACAATTCAGGGTCTCCATCTATTTGATATAAACTACGAGTAGGTATATCAATAGTAATAGAATCAATTAAGATGCGTTTGTAATATTTTCCTAATAAATTTGGTTTCTTGAGCAAAAGCGCTATACTGACAAAAGGTAACATTAAAAAAGGAAATTGATAAATGATACATAAATCTAATTTTCCGTCAAATACATTAGCTCTAGGCTCAATTCCCAAATTATATCCAAATAAATTGGTATTGAAAACATTAAAAAAATAGGCTTTTTCTCTATAGTTTTTTTGATTTATGGTATAATTAATCTCTTGGGCTTTAAATCCCCAAATGGATTTGAGAGAAAGCCATGCATACATGAAAAATCCTCTATGTTTTTTTATTTTATAATCCTTAGCGATACGAGCATCTAGACCAATTCCAAAATTTGAAAAGAAATAATTTTCATTTATCCTAGCGATATCACATGTTTTGATTTCAAAACGATTAAGAACCTCTAGGGCATGAATCACATTTCGTGGCTTATAACCCAAATGAGTAGCAAATCCATTGCCAGAGCCAATAGGTATAATTCCTAGAACGACCTCCGAATTGATAAGCAAAGGAGCCAAATGCAATAAAGTACCATCACCTCCTACTGAAATAATCACCTGAAATTCTTGTGATTTAAGGTAGGCGATATCTAGTAAGTAATTTCTGTCTTCGATAAATAAATAATCCACTTGGAATTTCTTCAAATCTAAATAAAGACTTACCAACTCTCGAATATTATAATTTTTAACTGAACCCGAAAGGTGATTGACTACTACGAGGGTTTTGAACGACATAATTAATTAATCTGTAATTTTTGCTTTTAGACTTAAATCCAAGATACTATAATTATACGTTAAAGCACCCATAGATACAAAATCTACGCCTGTTTCCGCATAAGAAACTAAGGTGTTTTCATTGATTCCTCCACTAGCCTCTAGAGGTACACGACCAGAAACCAACTGAACGGCTTCTTGGCACTCAGCCACGGAAAAATTATCTAGCATAATGCGCGCTACACCATCACATTCTAGCGACTCTTGAAGTTCTTTGAGATTTCTAGTTTCGATTTCTATAGGTAAATCATAACCTATCTTGCGATTGTATGCCTGAGCTAAATCAAATGCTTTTTTAATTGAGCCTACGAAATCTATATGATTATCCTTGAGCATGATCATATCATAGAGCCCAAAGCGATGATTGACTCCCCCACCAATCAATACCGCTGCCTTCTCAAAATATCTAAAATTAGGTGTGGTTTTGCGTGTATCTAAAATTTTACAAGGTGTATGAGCGATCATTTGAGCAAATCTATTTGTTTTTGTAGCTATTCCGCTCATTCGCTGCATGATATTGAGCAAGATACGCTCGAGCAGAAGCATAGAAGAAATACTGCCCTGAATTTCAAAAGCAATTTGACCTTTAGTTACGGCTTGACCATCTTGAAGCAAAGGCGTAAAATGAATTGCATTATCATGAAGCTGACAAAGTTTAGCAGCAATATCAATTCCGGCAATTATCCCTTCGTCTTTTACCAATAGTGACATCGAAGCGCGCTGAGCTCCCATATCAATACAATCTACACTGTGATTGCCTGAAGGAACAATTTGCCTAAAGTCCTGTGTATCTTCCTTGATTGCCTCTTCTAAAAAATTCAATAAATACTCCATTTGCATACTTTGTTACAAAAATAGTATAAATATTTTATAGAAAATGAATAACTTTGTAGCCTTATAATATGAAAATAAAAATTCACAATTTTCGATTAATTTTAATCGTATTTTTACTCGCTTTAATTTGGGTATTCAAAGCAAAAGGTACTTTGATAAATCCATGGCGAAATATCATTGATGCAGTTTTAGTTTCTATCGTTTTTCATAGTGTATGGGCATACATTTATAGCTTGCCTATATCTACGGTGAGCTCTTCGATTATATCAGCGTTAATCATATCTATTTATTGGGAAACTGCTTGGAGTTTTGAGATCATACTTGCTGTATTTATTAGCGTTTCATTTAAGTTTATTTTTTCTAAAATTCAACTCAACTTAAATCCGGCATTACTTGGCTTAATTTTTCTAAGGATATTTACCAATGTAGGACAGTTAACTAATTTTCAGTTAAAATACTGGGAGTTTTCTTTGCTTGTAGGACTATTTTCTATTACCTACGTATTGGCATTTCCCAAAAAGTATCTAAATTTCATGATTAATTTTGTTTTTCTATCCTTTTATTATTTCATACTTGTAAATTATTTCCCTGTAGAAGAGGTATATCTAGGTTATTTATTTATGTTTGGTTTTATATCTGTGTCTGATCCGGTAAGTCTTAATCTTTCGATAAGAGCTTTAATTTCATTTTGGATTTTTATCTTCTTAGCTAATCTAACGCTTTTCCAAAACAATAATATGGATTACCCTAGTATTAATCTCTATTTTTTAAATTTATTTTCAATCTTGCATTACGTATATAGGCTAATGCTTCATGAAAAAGTGAAAAAATTTGAATGGAATCAAACACTTTCTCGAACCTTAAACCATAATTAATATGATGCTTTTACGTGCTTTTGCTTCCATTTGGGATTGGATCAATTCTATTTTAGGTACATCTATTTATTCTATGCCCCCTCAAACCTATGGTACTTTTCTGATTCTTGCATTTCTTTTCGCAGCATTTTTCTTTAGACTAGAACTCAAACGAAAAGCAAATTTAGGTTATTTTGAACCTACTATCAAACTTGTCACACCCGAAATTCAATGGCTTGATATCATTTTATTCTCAATTTTATCATATTTTATAGGACTAAAGCTTTTTGGTTATTTGTCCAATCCTGAAATACTAATCCGTGACCCAAGGGCTTATTTTACTAATTTACAAGGAAATAAATTTATGGGATTGGTTTTCATGGGATTAGCATTTGGTTGGAGTTATTTTTCAAATGCTAAAAAAATCAAAGACAAAAAACCACAAGAAGTAAGCATTCAAGTCTATGATCGGGTAATGGATTATTTCATGCTTGCTATGGTAGGCGGTATTCTCGGCTCCAATATCTTAGATAGTATAGAAAACCCCAACGCATTACAGGATTTTATTCAGGATCCTATAGGCTCTTTAACCTCTGGTCTTAGTATATTGGGTGGTCTATGGCTAGCATGTATATTAATAGTATGGTATAGTCGAAGAAATAAAATTGATGTAGGATATTTACTAGATAGCCTTGCTCCGGGTTATATTTTAGGATATGGTATCGGAAGATTAGGTTGTCATTTTAGCGGTGATGGCTGCTGGGGAACCCAATGTAATATGATAAACAAACCCTCATGGATACCTAATTGGCTTTATGGCGATACCTATGCGCACAATGTCATTCAAGAAGGAATTCCGCTTCCTAACTGTCTGGAGTATTATTGCAATGAACTTCCCATAGCGGTATTTCCGACAGCTATATATGAATTCCTAATGTCTATTGCTATTTTTGGGGTTTTATGGTTCTTTCGAAAAAAGTGGACACCCTATAAATGGTTAACGATGAATGTTTTTTTGATTTTAAATGGTTTAGAGCGCTTTAGTATTGAGTTCATTAGAGTAAATCAAAAATACACATACTTAGGATTTAACTTATCTCAAGCTCAATGGATTTCATTACTCATGATTCTCTCTGGTCTTATTGGTGTCTGTTACAAAATTTATCAATCGAAAAAATGAACTTGAAAACAGAGTTTTTAGAAATTTGGCATTTAATTTTGGTTAATGTTTTTGCTAAAGATGCAGGTAAGCGATTTGGCGGTTGGGTTACGAAGTTTAATGGTATGGTAGTCAAATTTTATGCCTTTAATGAAGAAGGGAAAAGGATAGATTCAGTTACCATTGGAGGTAAAGCTTTGGTCGAGGATACTGTATATACTATTGCGGCTTGTGAGCGAGATGGTGATCCTGCAGATATGATCTGTCGCATCAAAAATGTTATGGAAGCAAAGAATTTATCTTATACTTTACATGAAAATATGAGGGCATATTTGAAAGCTGCTTCGCCAGTTAAACCTCTTCCTAAGAAAAATGCTGTGGCTTTGGATGCGCCTGAAACACTTTTATCCCAAGTATATGGGGTAGATTATCAATTTCATTAATTTTTTTCTACATTTGTATTTTATAATTTTCAATATATATTAAAATGAGACCCATATTATTTTTATTTGTAGCGTTGCTGATGACTACCAATATAGTGAGTGCCCAAAGCTCGAAAAAAGGCCAAACAAAAAAGCAAAAAGTGCAT
>JALOMB010000018.1 GCA_025455685.1 Chitinophagales bacterium
GCAGAGACATATTTGCCAAGGACTCGAAGTAAAGCCATTTTTTTGACCTCTGACTGCTTGTTTATAAAAAACCAAAATTTCGTTCATTACCATAGTTAAGCAAGTTCGAAGCGAAAAAGCAAAGATTTAGAAGCGTAAAAAAGCATTTTTATTCTTTTGCCAAGCAGAAACCCTCCAAGCAAACCCAAACTAAGCTGATTTTCAAGGACAAGCCTTATTTCTAGGGTAGAACGCCAAGAAACGCATGAAAACGATTTAGAAAAGCCAAGGAAAGCTAGAAAGAGGGAGATTCAGGTTTTGTGAGACCTCTGCCCCGCCTATAGCGCAGAACTATCGATTAAAGGTAGAAGGGGGAATTGTAGTTTATGAAAATTGTGAACAAAATTTATATACCGCTACAGGCGCAGGCGTTCGCTTTATGTGGGCTAGGAAAGGCTTGCGAGCAGGTGGCGTGAGCGGTACACAATGGGATGATTCTGATTATGGAGATTATTCATTTGGCTTTGGACAAGATGCAAAAGCTAAAGGGAAAACGAGCTTTTCTCTTGGAGAAAAGACAGAAGCCTTGGAAGAGTTGAGTTATGCGCTTGGTTTTACTTCTATCTCTAAAGTCAAATACAACTTCGCCCTCGGCGACCGAACCACCGCCATAGGCTATCAGAGCAGCAAGATAATTTTTAACTTTTTAAGAAATAATATAGTCTTATGAATGTGAAAAGAATATGGTTTTTATTGATTTTGGTGCTGCTGGGAGAGGTGGTGGTGGGGCAGGCTAATGCAGGTCCAGACCAAACTATCTGCAAAGGACAAAAAACAACTATAGACGATCCTAAAAGTGGCTCTAACGCCGATTGTGTAACAGGTGCAACACCTTATGTATGGACAATTAGAAGCGGCGATATGGATATGTCTCATATTTCTTGTACTACTTGCGTAAAACCCGTTGTAAAGCCAATAAAAACTACAAAATATAGACTTACTCATGCAGGCAAAACAGACGATGTGGAGGTAAAAGTAAATGAAATAACAGATGTAAAATTTGAAGAAATCCCAACAAAAAAATGGAAATGGGGAATTGATAATTGGAAAAATTTTGGGAGTGTGAGCGAAGATGGAAACATATATAACACAAAAGACCTTATATTATCTATTGAAAAAGGACAAAAAGATAAATTCAAAATAATAACTACTATAAACCCGAATACTCAAGAACCGACTTGCTTATTTTTACAATCTACCAACGCAGATTCTTTATTAGTGAGGGATTCTGCTATAAAAACCAAAAGCCACGAATTTGAGTTAGAAGCTAAATGTAATAATAATAATTCTGAACCTTGTGAGTACAAAATTTGGGCAAGATATGGTAAAGGTGGAGAAACAATACAACCTGCCAATGGGAATAATCCTATCTCAAAAGTCGATGTGGTGGAGTATAAAAAGCGGGTGATAAAAGCAGAAATTATAGTAGTGAATCAAGTGGCTACTGGTAATAACTGGTCGAGTAGTTCAGTACCAAGTTTAGCGGATGCAATATCTTATATTAACGACAGTGTCTATCATCAAGCTGTTTTATACTGGGAAATAGAGCCTATTATTCGTATATGTAATTGCAATTTTGATGTTAATCAAGATACATTTATTGATGTTTCAAACGGATGGACTTCTAGGGAGATGGATACAGTTATAAAATATTGTCAAAATCCAAATCCTGATATATTTAATATTTTTATGGTAGATAATCCTAGTGATAGTTCTTTAGGTTTTTCTGATATAGATAATGAAAGGTACGCTTTTATCCATCCAGACATGCAATTTAATAATTTTCCTATTTCTCTATATAATACTATGTGTCATGAAGCAGGTCATGCATTTGGATTACATCATCCTTTTGATGGACCTGGTTCATGTGTAGGTACTTCAAGAGATCAACCATATATAGACCCATCAAATGTGATGGACTATTGCGACAATCCTAAATTAAGAAAATTTCAATGGGATATACTACACCCCACACCATAACTTTTAAAAAATAAATTTATGAAATATCTATTAATCTTTAATTTTTTATTTTACAATTACATTGTTTCTATAGCTCAATCCGATAACCCCAATCAATCTAAAAATAAATTTCAATTGGAAAGGAATGAAACAAATTGTTCGTTAGCCTTGAAATTAATTAGAAATCCTTACAACATTTATACCAACCAGTATATAAGAGATACTTTTTTAATTTATATTCGTCAGTGTGAAGATATAGAACCCATTTATCATGATATGAAAGATATCTTTCTAACAACTACTTCAGAAAAAATTAGAAGTGCTTTGCATAGCATCAACGGACAAATTTATTATTATAGTCAAAAAAGTAATAATTCTTTTATAGATTATTTAATATTCGAAGTGGAGAATAGTTACGAACTAATCGATGTGGCTACTCAGTCGCTCTATGCCTATTCGTTAAACAATAAATTTACTCTAACTCAACAACAAAAAATTTTTAAAGCCTTAACGGAAAGAGGAGATTATTATAAGGAGACAATTCCTTTACTAGGAAAATTAGATAGTATTACAGAAACAACTATACCATTTTTGCTTAATATATCAAACAGAGAGCCAAATAGTGAACTAAATAACAATGACTATAGAATTAACTCAAGTGCATGGGCTGCAAAATTAGCATTAGCTAGACTAAATTACTTAAATTACAGCAAATTGTGCGTAGATAGGCTGTCTCAAATTACAGAGGTTAATCAGAATATACATGTTGGTTTTAGATATTTAGCCTATATCAATTCCAAAGAAAGTCTAGAGTTATTGTATAAACATTTTCAATCTGAGTTGACAATTAAAGATGCTTCTAAGCCTAAAAATCTAGTTTTTGTAAGAAGTTATGTAATTCGTGAAATGGCAAAATTTATACCAGAATTTAATAGAATGTTACAAAATGTTGATTTAAAAGGTAAGGATTTTTATAAGCCAATTGACAATTGGTTTATAAAAAGATTAAACAAATAGAATTATTTAAAAAAGATATAATAATAGAAAAGTGAAGAAACTTATAATTTTTTCTTTTATAATAGTGCAATTATATTCATTCGCACGATCTAAAAATAATTTAGAAGGATTTGGGTATTGTTTTGGATTGAGTCCTTCGTCTTCTAGTGCTCGCATTCAATTTTACATTAAACAATCCTTTGCACATGAACTTGGGCAAAGTCTTGATTTAAAACATGCGGTGTATGGAATGTTTCAAAATTATACTTCATGTTGTTCTAGAGATAATTCCAGCAAATATATTGATCCAACTAATATTATGGACTATTGCGATGAATGTATAGGAGACCTAATATCACTTTCATCTTTACAAATAGCGACTAGTCCATTTGGCTGTCGCCCATTAGGCACTAGTTTGGTATGTTCTCCAAAAGCCACCTTACGTAAATTCCAATGGAATATATTACATAATATTTTAACAAATCATTTTTCAAAAACATATTAAATCATGAAATATTTTATTTTATTTTTAATTATTGCAGTACATAATGTAACATATTCCCAAGAATCAAAATATTATGCAATTACAAAGTATAATCAAAACAGAATGCAATTTGTATTTTATCATAATTTTGATATAAGAAATGATTCAATTTCTTATGATGATTTATATAAAATTGATGAAAAAAAATGGATAAATGCAATTTGTCAAAATATAAATGAAGATTCATGCTCCTCAACATTTTTTTTACTAATGAAATCTAACCTCTTAAATGATTCAATAGAAAATGTTATTCTATCAAAAAACTGGGAAAAATCTTCAGAATTAATCTATAAAATAAGAGAGAGAAGAATATCAGATGAATTAAATAGAAAAATTCAAAATGAAAGTCAAGCTAAATTTAATGAGCAATTAAAATATTATACTAAAGATATTTTGGATTGGATAGAAAAAAAAGATTTAAATGTGAGTGAGTATGAAAATGCTCTGAATTTTAATAGAAGAATTAACAATAACGAAAATATTAGATTATTGTTTGATAATATAGTAAAGAGAGAAAAAGATTCATTCATTTCAGATTTTATTTATAGAAATGCTAAGTATAATCAAGACATTAATAATAAAAAATTACAAAGTATATTGTATAAAGAAATTGTAAAAAACAACAGATATACAGAAGAAGATTTCAATTTGATTATACAATACAACCTATTCTCTCTCAAAGATAGCCTATATCCGATATATGAAAAAACGGAAAAAGAAATCAACGAAGACCCTTACAATTTTGAAAATATAGAACGAGATATTCGTATCCCATCTATAAAACCCGTTCATATTGCATTAGCAAAATATGGAGATAAGCGAATTGAAGAGCTAATTTATCAGCGAATTGACCATTCAAAATATACTAGAAGTGTTCGAAATGGTATTCAAATAATGTATTTTGATATTGACACTAAAAAATCACTTCAAAGAGCAATAGCAATAGCAAAAAAACAGCGAAAAGAATATAAAAATGAAGTGGAGGAATATGAACATGATAAGCATAAAGGAGGCTGGTGCGGAGCTAGATCAGAATATTCTATAAAAACATTTCTAAAAAAATGCAATGAGAAAAAAGAGAAATATAATATCATTCCTAGAGATTGGAAGTTTGACAATGGAGATTTTGTCAATTTGAATGAAAATCTAAAAACGATAGATTATTATATAGAAACTATACAAAAATATACAGAATCTTTAAAATAATAAAATATGAAAAATACACTAATATTCACAATCCTTTCAATTTTAAGTTTCCAATCTTATTCTCAAGCAGGATTTAGTTTAGGCTTTGGAAATGGCAGTTCTACCGTATTTACTACCTCTACACCTCTAACGATGCTTGGACTTACCAATAACGGTAACTTTACCCAAAATAGTAATAGTACATTTAACGGCAATATTACCCAATCAAGTGGCGATTTTGAGATCAATACCGGTAATCTCGAACTCACAAGTCCTAATAGTAAGGCTGACTTAAAAGGTGATTTTGAAGTGGGTAAGGATAGTAAATTTAAAGGAAATACCGAATTTAACGGTGCAAATTGTTTCAAAGGGGATACAATCAATATATTTGAAGGTCGCGTAGGAATAGGTATGAGCTGCGGAAGTCTAGAAACTAATGCAAAATTACACATAACAGACGGAAGTATTTTGAGTACTGATTGTTCAGGTAAGCCTATTCCAGTTGAGGGGCCAGGAGTTCGTATGATGTGGTATGATAATTTAAAAGCTATAAACACCAACAAAATTGTAAATTTAATAAATTTATCAGAAAATTTGTCGAAAAAACAACTCGCTTTAAGCAATTATAGAAGTGACTGTATACTTCATAAATTTTAAAAATTTCAATAATAAAAAATTGACTTTTAGTAATTATCTATTTAGTCGGATTCGGCTTTTTATTTATCATAAATAGTATTGATGAAGAAAATAATCCTGTAACATTAAATAAAATTGAATCGATATTAATTACATTAGAATCCTTTGAATTTATAGATCAACAAAACGGAATAAAAGATTATTTTATCTATTCAAAAGAGTTCAATAATTGGTTTCAAATAAAAGCAGATTTTATTGCCTTATTTGATTTGGATAAATGGAAATAAAAAACTTGAATTGATTCAGTTTTTTTTATAGCTATTGATGCAACAAGTATGGGACAATTAAACAAAACTAATTCAATTTTTATTTATGGGCTATCCGATACGAGTCAATATTGTTATTTAGATATAAATAAAAAGTTAGAACAGGATAAATCGTCTAGGTTATTTGTATTATATTTAGGGACTACCTTTTTATTGATAGGATTTATCATACTACTCTATCGTCTAAAACTAAGGATTTCCAAGACTTAAATATCGAACTAAAAATTTAATTTTTATATATCAAGCTAAATTTTTTGATATGATACCTACTGCGATAGCTAACAAAATAACGCCAAATAATTTTCGCATCACCTGAATAGTCGTTTCAGATATCATTTCTTGAATCTTATGCATATAACGCAAGACAATATAAACAATGATTATATTGATGAGAATAGCAATTAAAATCTCAACCTCTTCAAACTGAGTCTTCAATGATAAAATCGTCGTCATCGTACCTGCACCTGAAATTAGGGGAAATGCCACTGGAACAATAGATGATACCTTATGGCTATGGTCTGATGATTTGAAAATATCACGTCCTAATATCATTTCCATAGCCAATAAAAACAAAATTATTCCCCCTGCCACTGCAAAGGAACTTCTCGACACTCCGAGAAAAGCTAAAAGGGAATCGCCCAAAAGCAAGGTAGCCAGTAAAATAATCAAGGAAGTCATCGTGGCTTTTTCAGGATGAATTTTTCCGGTTTTACGAGTAATATCAATTAGCAAAGGCAAAACGCCAACAATATCTATAACGGTAAACAAAGTTATAGTTACTTTGAAAACATTCTGAAAATCTATAGCCATAAACAAAAAGGAAAAAAAAATAAAAAAAGTACCCCAGACGGGACTTGAACCCGTACGGACATCACTGCCCACAGGATTTTAAGTCCTGCGTGTCTACCAATTCCACCACCAGGGTATGGTACTTTATTTGAGCGAAAGACGAGATTCGAACTCGCGACCCCAACCTTGGCAAGGTTGTGCTCTACCAGCTGAGCTACTTTCGCAATTGTGAGTGCAAAGATAAGAAAAAAATCTAAATCGATAAGAAAAAAATCTTTTTTCTATTTCTCAAGGTTGCGCTCACTCTCATGAGGTCGGAAGCGGATTCGAACCGCTGTGGGAGCTTTTGCAGAGCTCTGCCTAGCCACTCGGCCATCCGACCAAAATTAAGAATGCAAAGATAAATATTTTTTTTAAAGTTGAAGGATTTTTTTGTAATTTTGCGTTTTTATTCAATAACTTCTTGACCCAAATCAAAGCTTAATATAAGCCAAAACATGAGAGATATTTTTCCTAATCGCATCAAAGTCCTGCAGTTTTTCATAATGTTTTGGTTTATAATCTTTACACTTAGGCTTTTTCACCTTCAAATTATCGACAAAAACAGCTTAAAGCGATCCCAAAGCAATGCCATTAAGGAACTTATCGACTATCCTCAGCGAGGTCAAATCTTTGATAGAAATAATATTCTCGTAGTGAATAATCAAAGCTTATATGATATTATCGTTACACCAAGTGAAATTGATAAAAACATAGATTCTTTTTTACTTTGTCAGGTACTGAATATACCAATAGAATATTATAGTGAAATCATCAAGAAAGCGAATAATATCTCTAAATATAAGCCTTTTATCTTTCTCAAGCAAGTATCTTTTGAGAATTATCAGCTTTTTCAAGAGTCTAGCTTCAAATTCAAAGGATTTTATGCTCAGACGCGCTCTATAAGGCAATATCCTTTTAATTGTGGTGCTTTGATTTTCGGAGATATCGGTGAAGTCGATTCCAGTCAAATTCTAGCATATCAAGATTACGCATATCTCAGTGGTGATTATATTGGTAAGAATGGCATAGAAAACTACTATGAACCTTATTTAAGAGGAGAGCGAGGTATCAAGGTCATCATGGTAGATGCTTTGAATAGAGTAAAAGGCACTTATGCAGATGGAAAATATGACAAAGAACCCAAGGCTGGCTTTGATTTGGAGTCATCATTAGATATAAACCTTCAAATTTTCGGTGAAGAGCTCATGCGCAATAAATCAGGTGCTATCGTTGCTATAGAACCCGCTACTGGAGAAATACTGGCTATGGTATCTTCTCCTACCTTTGACCCAAACTTGCTTTCTGGAAAAAGCAGAAATAAATACTACCCTATACTGCTGAGAAATAAAGCAAAACCTCTTTACAATAGAGCAATTCAAGGCTTATATCCACCGGGTTCTACCTTTAAATCCATTATCGCATTGATCGCGCTACAAATGAATGCTATAGATACTAACTTTACATATTATTGTCCCGGGTACTACCCTATTGGTGCCAAAAGACTTAAATGTAGCCATAGGCATGCACCTTGTAGAAATATCAAAGAAGCCTTGACTCAATCCTGTAATCCTTATTTTTGTCAAACATTTAGAAACTCAATTGAAATTGATAATTCGCGATACAGTGCACAGTTAGATTATCAAATTTGGTATGAAAATATGATGAAGTTTGGAGTAAATAAAAAACTGGATTTAGACCTAAAGAATGAGAAAAAAGGAAATTTACCCGATACCACATTTTATAATAAAATTTATAAAAATCAATGGAAACCAACCACAGTAATTTCGTTAGGTATTGGACAGGGCGAAGTGTTGATGACTCCGCTACAAATGGCAAGTAGTTATTGTGTAATAGCAAATAGAGGCTATCATTACACACCCCATTTGATTAGAAAAATATTGATATCAGATGATAAATTTGAGCTACCTCAAATTAAAAAACAAGTAATCAATATACAGAAAGCTTATTTTGAATCTGTAATCGATGGTCTAGAAAAAGTAGTTCAAGTAGGTACGGGTAGAAGTGCTAAAATAGCAGACATTTCGGTTTGTGGCAAAACCGGCACTTCACAAAATCCTCATGGTCAAGACCACTCTGTATTTGTAGGCTTCGCACCAAAACACGACCCCAAGATAGTCGTAGCTTGTATCGTAGAAAATGCAGGCTCTGGAGGTAGTACAGCAGCTCCTATAGTCAGTTTGATGATTGAAAAATTCATTAAAAAAGAAATTCCTACTTCGAGAATGGGCTTGGTAAATTCAATAAAAAATCGTGTGATCACTAAATTCAAGATAGATGAAACAGACTCAACAACTAAGAAGCAAAATTGACTTTAAGCTATTTGGCTCAATGTGGGCGCTTATCGTAATAGGCTGGCTAACAATATATTCTGCTGGCTATGATTCGTCTCATCCCTGGATATTTGATGTATCAAAAAATTACGGGAAAACATTTATCTGGATTATCATTTGCATTCTTCTCAATATTATTATCCTCAATATAAATTCAAAAGTTTTTTCGGTTTTTTCCTATATATACTATATCATTTCAATTCTATCCTTGGTTTTAGTTTATTTCATAGCTGATGATGTCAAGGGTGCGAGAGCATGGATTGATTTCGGATATTTTAAGTTTCAGCCTTCTGAGTTTGCTAAACTATCTACGGCTTTGGCATTATCAAATTACATGTCGGATTTGGATGTCACTTTTAATCAACTCAAAACTTATATTGTGGCCTTTGCGCTAATATTTATTCCTATGGGCTTGGTTTTGGCTCAGCACGATATGGGATCCGCTTTAGTATTTTTGTCATTTTTCTTTTTATTGCATCGATTTGGAATGGCATCCTGGATTTTATATTCAGGAATTTATCTCATGTTTATTACTATTTTGTCTTTGTTTTTCAAGCCTTATATGATAGCAGCTTTTTTAATGATAATACTCGCAGTATGGCTATATCGAAATAGAACTTCTAAAGAATTTAAGAATTTTCTTACTTTATCTATTATAAGTATAGTTTTAACGTTTGCTTTTTCGACTTCAGTGGAATTTATCATTAGCAAAATGGACAAACACCAGAGAGATAGAATCAATGTAATGGCTGGAAAAGGAGGAAACGACTGGAACGTCCGTCAGAGTCTCATTGCCATCGGCAGTGGTCAGTTTATTGGAAAAGGCTATCTGAATGGAACCCAATCAAAAGGAAATTTCTTGCCTGCCAAAGAAACTGATTTTATTTTTTGTACGATTGGAGAAGAATTTGGTTTTGTAGGGACTATTTTGTTTTTAATTTTGTTTGTTTATTTTATGATGCGAATTATCAATCAAGCCGAAAAACAAAAATCCAATTATGCTAAGATATACGGGTATGCTATCGTATCGATTATGGCCTTTCATTTCTTCATCAATATTGGCATGTCTTTAGGACTTCTTCCTGTCATTGGAATTCCTTTGCCATTTATGAGCTATGGTGGTACGTCTTTGGTGGCATTTACCATTTTAGTAACTGTTTTTATTAGAATGGATATCGAAAAGTGGATTTTATCATAGGTTATGGGATTGTATATCAAAGAAACTAAAGATAAAGGTCGTGGTGTTTTCACAGATGAACCGATTAAAAAAGGTACTTTAATCGAAATCTGTCCGATGATAGTCTTACCGGCAGAAGATAGAGTCCATATCGATGAAACCAAGATTTTCAATTATTATTTTCTATGGGGCGATGATCATAGTTTATCCGCAATTGCGCTAGGGTATGGCTCTCTGTACAATCATTCGAGAAAGGCTAATGCCAATTACGAAAGTTACTACGATGAAAATGAACTCCACATTATAGCTTATCGAAATATCAAAGCCGATGAAGAAATAACAATTAATTACAATAATGATCCTGAATCCCAGGAACCTATGTGGTTTGAGCAAGATGTATGAGTACAAAAGGGGATTTTTTAAAAAACAAAGGTTTTTTATTTTTAGTAAATATACTCATTAAGCCGATATGGATTTTGGTCATAGACAAGGAATTACAGCTAAGACTCAATGAAGAGACTTATGGTATCTATTTAAAATTTCTGTATGTCGCTTATATTGCCGGTTTTTTATTAGAGGTGGGATTACATCAATATGCCACTGTATTTTTGGCTAATTGTGCTCCTAATTCAGATTTATGGCGAGAAAAAACGAGAGAATTCTTTTCTATTAAAGTCTTATACACATTTTTGTATTGGATAGGCGTAATCCTTTTTTACTTTTTGAATTCAGAATCTGTGTCATTTTGGATT
Source organism: Chitinophagales bacterium (assembly GCA_025455685.1). Taxonomy (GTDB): domain Bacteria; phylum Bacteroidota; class Bacteroidia; order Chitinophagales; family JADJOU01; genus JALOMB01. The sequence goes on from JALOMB010000018.1 coordinate 10,797, forward strand.
TATAGTTTGATTTTCATGCAAATATATTTATTTTCTTGGTTACAATTTTTCAGAATTTTCTTACAATCTAGTCATAATTATCGTATTGATGCGTATTTTAGCAGTATAGACCGTATTTTTTTGCTTATATTTGGAGGATTAACGCTATATGGAGTAAGTTCATTGAATTTAATAAAATACAATGGTCTGTTTATCTTGAGTTATTGTTTGAGTATTGGTTTAATTTGGAAGACTATCCGTCGTTTAGGCCTTTGGGAAAATCCAGTATTGATGCGACCATCATCTTGGTCATTTCTAAGAGAATTTAGCCCATATATCTTTGTGCAATTTCTCATGATTATTTTTTATAGGATAGATCTCATCTTAATTGATAGAATTATACCTAACGCTGCTTTAGAAATTGGTAAATACGCCTATTCTATTCGCTTGATAGATTCTATGCACAATTTGATATATTTACTTTCTGTATTTCTCTTACCATTTGCTGCGAAGCAAATTGCTGCAAACAAAACTAAAGTTCTATTTCAACTCAGTTTATTGCTTACAGGGATTTTTTTTTTATGCGCTGCAATCTTCTGTATTTTGATGTATTACTACGGAGATACGCTGTTGAATTTGATTTATAACCAAGGACAAATTAAAATTGATACTTATATTCTAAAACTATTTCAGCTGCATATTTTCTCTACAATTGGCTTAGGATTGATTTATATTCATGGAACTATTTTAATAGCTTTAAAGCGATTTTCTTGGTTAATTTTTAGTATTGCTTTACCTACTTTAGGATTAATTAGTTTGAATTTTATTTTTATTCCAAGTTATCATGCGATAGCAAGCGTTTCCATAGCAAGCAGTATGACGATACTTATGGGTTTGCTAAAAATGATAGGCAGCCTATATTATTTATCTAAAACTAAAAATTAAATGCGTTCGAGTACCGCTTCAATACCTTTTTGGATGACGGCATGAATATTATTGGAGAAATCCCCTGAAGCGCGATTAGCTATTATAGCACTTACGCTGAGGGCTTCATGTCCCATCAAACGGCTTAATCCGTAAATTCCTGCAGTTTCCATTTCAAAATTAGTAATCCATCGATCTTGACATATAAATCGAGCATACAAATCCCATAAATCTATATACTTGGGTGCAAATCGAAGATGTCTTAATTGCGGAGCATAAAATCCAGAATTAGTCACAGTAATGCCTTGTTTGAAAGCGTCAAACTTTTTTAATAAAGACTGCGAAGCTGCTGCAATGTAAAAGGGCAAAGAAATTTCTGCTTGCGTCAATTGTCTCTGAAACTCACTATAAAGGAAGGCCTCTTCCTGATTTAGGGTTTGACTATAGAATTGCATTAAATTATCGAGACCTATAGCATAGGAAGAACAGAGTAATGAATCTATTGGAATTTCAGGTCTAATCGTTCCAGAAGTACCTATTCGTATGATGCGAAGAGTCGAAAGCGTTTTTTTTACTTGTCTCGTTTCAAAATCGATATTGACCAAAGCATCTAGTTCATTGAGGACAATATCAATATTATCCGTACCTATACCGGTAGATATTACCGTGATATCCTTTCCTTCAAAAATTCCTCTATGCGTCACAAACTCCCTATAGGACCTCTGAAACGATATGCTATCAAAATAAGCACTTACTGTTGATACGCGATTCTGATCACCTACCAAAATAATTTTATCAGAGATTTCTTCAGGCCTTAAATCTAAATGATATATAGCGCCTCGTTCATTTAAAATCAATTCTGAATGATTCATTTTATTCACATTTTACACACAAAAATGACATTTTTTTTTTAAATTGATCATTCTATTTAAGAATTAAAGAATTTATGCCTATTTTTGTATATAATTATATAGATGAAAGAAAATACCTATTACCTATACGATATAGACCCAGTAAAACTCTACGGTGTAAATAATGCAAAATTAGAAATCGTCAAAAAAAAATTTGCTTCACTCAAATTTAACTTTCGAGGAGATAAAATTAAAGTATCTGGTTTAGAAGCTGAAATCGAATCTTTTGAGAAAGTATATAATCTTATAATTGAGCATATTGAGCGCTTTGATGATATTTCGATACAAGATATTCAAAAAATGCTTGAAAATAATTACAATATAAATTTTCATAAAGATAGCTCAGACTTACCTAAAAATGTGATTCTTCATGGTGTAAATGGAAACATCATAAAAGCTAAGACTCAAAATCAACTTAAAATGCTTGATTCGTCCTTAGTTAATGATATTCTTTTTGCAATTGGTCCTGCAGGCACCGGCAAAACCTATACTGCTGTAGCCATAGCTGTAAAAGCTTGGAAAGAAAAAAAGATCAAAAAAATCATACTTACCAGGCCTGCCGTAGAAGCAGGTGAAAGTTTAGGATTTTTACCTGGAGATTTAAGAGAAAAAGTAGATCCTTATCTCAGGCCACTGTATGATGCCTTAGAAGACATGATTCCCTTAGACAAGCTCAACATGCTCAAAGAAAATCGAATTATCGAAGTAGCACCTTTGGCCTTCATGAGAGGAAGAACCTTGGATAATGCCTATATCATTTTAGATGAAGCGCAAAACTGTACTTCTTCTCAATTGAAAATGTTTTTAACTAGAATTGGTCCTAATGCGAAATGTATCGTAACAGGTGATATCTCTCAAATTGATCTACCTAAGTCTCAAAAATCCGGTTTACCCTTTGCGCTAAATCATCTAAAAGATATTTCTGGCATAGATATATTGTATTTAGACAAATCAGACGTCATCAGACATAGATTGGTCGCTAAAATCATAGAAGCTTACGAAAACAATAATGAACACGCCTAAACCTAAAGCTCAAATTTCTATCTAATCTAAAAACTTAATTCTTTGAAACCTTTATTTCTAATCTTTTTCATTCTTATCTTAAATGCGTTTAACGCGCAAAACATAAACGTACAATCCAATAAGCAGACCACATTTAAATCTAACAAACAAGTTAAAGTAATTATTAGTTTTTATAATTTAGAAAACTTATATGACACGATCAATCAAGAGTTTGTAAGTGATGAAGAATACCTTCCGCAAAGCAGCAAAAACTACAATACAGAAAAATATTTAGACAAACTAACTAAACTTAATGAAGTATTAATTGACCTAGGTACGAACTACAATCCAGATGGTTTTGCAATTTTAGGTGTGGCCGAAATTGAAAATCGCAATGTTTTAAATGATTTAATTAATTTTAGCTCACTTAAATCTAGAGATATAAAAATTATTCATTTTGATTCAAAAGATCATCGAGGTGTAGACGTAGGTATGCTCTATAATCCTAAGTATTACCAACCCTTGAAATCTCAAAAAATTGAAGTTTCCATGGCGGAATTAGGCGATTCATTTCCGACCCGAGATATTTTATGGTCTTCTGGCTACTTGTTGAATGAAAAAATTCATGTTTTCGTCAATCATTGGCCTTCAAGGCGAGGAGGTGAAGAAGCTACCAGAATGAAACGTTGTAAAGGAGGAACAATTATTAGAAAAATTATTGATTCCATTCAATCTATTTCACCAGATGACAAATTTGTCGTGATGGGCGATTTAAACGATGATCCTGATTCATATTCTCTTACGGATTGTTTGTTAGCTAGTTCTTTAGAAAAAATAAAAGGTAAGGAATTATTCAATCCATTTTATAATTTATACAAAAAGGGATTTGGTACTTTGGCATATCGAGATGCTTGGAGTTTGTTTGATCAAATTATTATCTCGAAAGAGTTTACGACAGCCTCTTCAAATCAGCTGAAATTTCAATATGAACGAATTTATCGCAAAGACTTTATGATAAATTCTGAGGGGCAGTTTCAAGGTTATCCTAAGCGCACCTTTGTCGGTGATACCTATCAAGGTGGGTATTCAGATCATTTTCCTACATTTATTGTTTTGAGCAAAACACTAAACAATTGATACGATATATCGCAGTAGCAGCTTGCAGCCCAGAAGGAGTAATAGGCGGGGGAAATCAGTTATTGTGGCACCAAAAAGCAGACATGATTTTTTTCAAAAAAATTACTGCTAACCAAGCTGTTCTCATGGGATATAATACTTATGAATCCCTTCCTGAAAACTACAAACCCTTGAAAGGTCGACTCAATCTCGTGCTTACGTCTAAAAAAATTGAGTCTAAATGGGACAACTTGCATTTTTTTTCTGATATAGAATCTATGGAAACATGGGCACTCACCAATAAAATCAATACGATTTATCTCATTGGTGGCGCTCTACTCTATCGAAGTTTGCTTCCTAAATGTATCATGCTCTATCTCACTAAAATTTATATTGATGAACTCACTTTAAAAAAAGCCGATGCGTTCTTTCCTTTAGATTTCAAATATACACACAAATTTCAAACTGAAAGGTTTCTATCAAATGATGACAATGACTTTGATTATAGCTTTGAACATTATATATTGAATCCTGAATAAAAAAAGCCTTAGTCAAAAACTAAGGCTTAAGTGGGCGCTGAGGGATTCGAACCCCCGACCCCCTCGGTGTAAACGAGATGCTCTGAACCAGCTGAGCTAAGCACCCATTATTTTAATGGAGATGCAAAGATAAACATTTTTTTTTAAATGAACGTATAAAATAAAGATGACTTTAGAAAATTTTAAAACCAACATTTCAGCCTCATTTACTCGAAATGAATTGCAGCTCCTATATCGAGATATAAAAGCCTATATCGAAGAAAAAAAACTCAGCCCTGAATTCTGGTTCGAAGCAATTGAAAAACTCAATGCCGCTATGCCATTTCAGTATATTGTTGAGAAAGCCTATTTCTATAATTTAACCTTAGCCGTATCACCCAAAGTGTTAATTCCTAGACCTGAGACCGAGGAGCTAGTCGAATGGGCTTTGGATAAAGTACTCAGTAGCCAAAAGCCTCTTAGAATTTTAGATATAGGCACCGGAAGCGGTTGTATAGCTATCGCTTTAGCACATCATGCCCCAAACCATAGCTATACAGCGGTAGATATAGATGCAGAAGCCCTAAAAATAGCAGAAAAAAACGCCATACTAAATAAAACTCAAATTGACTTTAAGGTTTGGGATGTCTTTTCACCGCCAATTTGGCCAGATAATTCTTTTGATTTGATTATCTCCAATCCACCTTACATCTCAGAATCCGAAGTCCTAGCACCTAGCGTATATGACTATGAACCGCATATCGCTTTGTTTGTACCCCAAGAGGATGTACTCAAATACTATCATAGAATTTTAGACCTTGGCGTATCTCTGCTCACTGAAAAAGGATCAATATTATTTGAAACCTCACAATACCAATTTATTGAAACCTATAAAGATTTTCAAATAACCCTAAAAAAAGACTATAGTGGTCATCAGCGATTTGCATTATGTACCTTAATCAGTTAAGTTAATTCGAAGATTAGTGCCAAAAGAAAAATTCTCTGTTGGCACACTCGCCTGTGTTTTCGGGATATTGATAATGTGATTATAATACAAAGAAAGATTAACTTTATTATTGACCTTATAGTTGATATCAGTCTTAAGATTAAGTCGTTCTGCACCATTTATGATTTGATAGGTAAATTGATTGAGTCGATAATTGATCATTTCTGTGTTGTCATAGCTGAAGTTAAAATCAAAATTCAAATCATTTTTCAAGACTATATTGGCACCATTTCTATCTTTTATAGGGAGGTTTAAATTCTTGACACTGAAGTTAAAACGAGCGGTAATCCCTGAAGTTAGGTTTTCGATTAAGAAGTAATCAATTAAACTCAATGAAATTTGTCGGCTAGAGCGATATTGAAAGCCGGCACCAATATTTTTTTTGGTTTTAAATTCGAAGCCTAGCAATGGATTGAAGGATTCAGAAATCATAATTTTAGGAATATAGAAATAGGATATAAAATTATTGCTCAGCGTATCTAAAACGACAGGATTATTTAGTCCATTACCCTCAAAAAACAAATTTGAATTATACTCGCTTACCGTAGTATTTGATTTATAACTGTGGGACAAAGAAAAGTTCATGAAGTTTTTCTTGATAAACGGAATCGCCATAAATCCGGTAAATCTTAAATCCCAGTTTGGCAAAGGGATACTCGAAAAAACAGAAGTATTTGCTTTAGAAGCTCCTGTGCCTCTATAAGTTGAGAGAAAAGAATTGACCAAGACATCTGTCTGCAAAGGGCCATATCCCATGAAGTAATCACGCATCACTATAGAATCTACCGGATTAAAATAAAACTCATTGGAGGCTGAAGGATTGATTTCTTTGAATATTTGACCATAAGCTTTAGTCAATCTCATAAGGCGATCAATATTGGATTGGCCTCCAGGTTCAAAATAACTTAGCAGATTGATATCAGAAAAGGTATAGGAACCAGATTCTATAGGATTTTGATGCTCGAATATGCCTTTTGACTGATTAAATTTAAAAAGTTGTGTATAGCGCTGTTCATATCTAGACTCCCAATTAAGATTTATTTTCAATTGTCTAAAAGGCTCAATGGTCATTCGAGCTCTGAAGTTTTTGGATGTAGCTATACTTGACATCATATTAAAAGTAGAATCACGTGTAAACCAATTTTTGCTAGCTCCTTCGTCAAGCCATCTCATAAAGCCATATTTATCCATAGGAGCAAACATAGGCAAACCTGGTTGAATTCCAAAGACATAAGATTCATCTAGTCTATTGGTTTGATTATAATCTATTCCTATATACTGAGTGCGTTGCGTAAATCCGTGGATATCAGAAGTATTGGTAATATTATAATCGACTTGAATGTCTTTTATAGCGAGCAAAGGCTGTGCTAAATCGCCAATAATTGAATTTTCCGGAATCACAATGTCTCTTTTTAGTTTTTTGAGTTCTCTAATCTTTTGGCGTTCCTTTTTTCTTTGTTGTCTGAGCTCTTTTATTTTTTCATGTTTTTGTTTTGAACTCAAAGAATCTATTTTTTTTGTATTTTTTATTTTCTCATTAATCTTTTCTAGCTCTTGTCTAATTTTATCAATTTTGTCACTATGTTTTTCTTTTTGTTTTTTTAGGTCATCTACTTTTTTGTCTTTTTGTTCTGAGGTTAACTTTACAAAATTTGAATTTCCTGAAGCTTGTAGATTCCTAAAGACTGGGACTTTTTCATATAGTTTGTCTAGCTGAAGTTTCAAACTAGCGCCATAGGATTGATTCGTTTTGATATTATTACCTTGAGGCGACTGAATGATCTCTCCAAATTGATTTCTTACTCGTGCGCCTGTATGCCATTCGAAACCTGAGTTGTAGTTTGCGTTGGCATTGGCAAAATAGAGAAAAGGTATTTTTTCTAATGGAATCTGATATGTTGCATTAAGATTTTGTTTAAACTGCATCGTTCTACCAAAGCTTGTAATACTATTCCATATGGAATCTCTTTTTTCTTGATTGTCTATAGCACCTTGTGGCTCGTCGATACGACTAAAATTATGAGCGCTATAAGTGATATTTATGGGTCTTATAGGACTATAAGTTAGATTGTAACTTCTATTCCAAATAAAATTCTTATTATACAAAGTAGGAATTTGAAAAGCATCGAAACTCTGCCTTCTTTGATCAAATTCACTATAAAGCCGCTCAATACGGTTATTGATTACTACAGCACTAGGTAAGAAATTGATATGAATACCACGAATAATATCGAAGTATTTACTTTTTTTGTTTTTGAATGCATTTTTAAACGGTTCAATATAGGCCGGTTGTGTCGCATAACTATAATTGAGCTCGCCTAAATAATTTTTGATTATGTCTTTTTCAACCAAAGGAGAGCTTCTGTCAATAACATTAAAGGAATAAGTAGCCGATAAATTCTGAATAGACCAAGGATATACTTTTTTGGCTCCTTCAGGAATAATTCTCACATTCGTAAAATTAAACCCAAATCGATTTTCTCTTACTTGAATAATTCTATTGTATGCCCATAAGCTATCTGAACCAAATGCCTCACCAATGAATTTTTGCTGTGCACTCACAAGCAAATCTGTATTAAAAGGATCGTATTTAGGTGTAGATACAGATTGATTGGTCTGAATGAAAAAAGGCAATTGTAACCCAATTTTTTTAGGGAAGAGTTTACCAAGCTGTAGATTTGAATTTACACTATATTGATAAAAGTCATTAAGCGATCTTTGATTGACTCTTTGTGTGATTTGACCAAATCCAATGGTATGCATATTAGCTGAAGCATTCAAATTTCCTAAATCAGCTAATTTGACCTGCATCGTCGCCAATCCTGCCGAACCACCTTCTTCGTTTAAACCCGTAAGCCTAAGTTCATTGACCCAGACTTCTCCTGATTTAGCCTGTCCATCATCAATGATAGGGTCGAAATTTTTGGGATCTTTTTTATTGCGATTTCTTACGCCGATCATTATCGTCCTGACTACCCCAAAATCAGGATTTCCTTTTACTGTGATATTTTTATTGCCTTGTAATATAGTAAATGGAATCGTCAAAGGAAACTGTTCTCGATTTCTCTGTATCTTAGTATTTGCAAGTTCTTTTAGATTAATGACCATTTGGTTGCTATCAGGCCATACTATGGACTTATCAGAAGTTGAGCGATTGGAATATATGCCAGGCGGAGTAATTTGGAGTGGAATTTCATATTCATAGTAATTTTCTTTGAAGTCATTTCCAATTCTCATAAAGACTGAAATCTCCTTGTCTTTCATCGGAAATTTGGTGTCTGGGTCGTCTTCTAAATGAAAAAAGACTTTCAAATTTTCATATTGTCTGAGATCATAACTAAAATTACGATAACTTGCTTTTGTCGCACCATCAGTTAGGTTTTTAAACTGAAGCTTCATCGCTTGTTCATTCAGACTTATAGCATTACCGGTAGCATTCACACCTACTTCACGAGCAATTCCATTTGGCGTTACATAATTTACAGGTGTTTTATTAAAATTTTCTTCTAAATTCACACCACTAACTTGAAAAAGCGTTTCATCAGAGTTATCTCTTGGGATAAAATCACTTGGCTCAGTCAAATCCGATTGATATGTCAACCATTGAGTTCGCAGAAACTCAGTCTCAGTCATACGAATAACTACCGAATCTTCAAAATTGGTCAAAAACATTCTTACAAACTGAATGTTTCTAAAATCAGATATATTTCCAACGCGATGATCAAATTTACGTATTGGAATTCTCACTTGATACCACACAGCGGTATCTCCTTCGGCATCTACAGCATTAGTAGATTTTACTTTGGAAATTATATAAGGGTGATTGCTTACATCCATTCCTTTATAGAGTTCTACCCTATATTGATAGTAAGATTCTTCCTCATTTAGGGTATTGTCTCTATTTAAATCTTCATTATCCGCAAAGGTATAGTTTGAAGGGACAATAGAAGCTGTAGACGTAGCTAAAGGCGTATTGTTTTCGACTCCATTGAAATCCTTATACAAGCCTGCAATCGGCAATTCTTGACGAATTAACTCAGGGTCTAAGAAAAATTTAAAATTATCTGTGGAAGGGTCAGATGCGACCTTAGCATAAGCTTCAGGATCCAAAAAAGGTTTGATATCCTCTAAATATTTCGAGAAAGCTACTTGTTCTTCTTCATCACTTAGACCATCGTAGCCCACATCCTGAAGTTTTCGCAGCACTGCATCGTTTTCAAAATTATTATTCAAAGGAGTAGCCAAAGGTGCCCATCCCCAAATCGAACGATGCATTAAATTGGACTGAGTCAAAGCTCTATCAAAAAGACCATTTTCATAATTCATTTTACCATCACGAAGAATATCTTCATTGATATAGCCTAAATTGATATACATATCTCCTTTAACACTCAAATTATTGGATTTGATAAATGGATCTAGTATCCAAAATTGAACATATTCTATATTATTGGTTTCGAAATTTGTATTATTTATTGATTTTTGCATACCACCCCATCTAGTCTGAGGTGCTTTTAGTGTATTATTGCGATTGATGCCTAGGGAAATGCCAGAAGTTGGACTCTCACTTCTTTCGAAATTATAAGGTCCTTTTTGATTTGGATAAAAAGCTAAGTTTAGCGTATTTTGAATTGCAGATACATTTTGATTTGAACGATTAGGGAAAATATCTCTGATAAAATAAACTCTTTGGTATAAATCCCTTGTCATCGCATCTGTGATATAAGCTGGCCTTTGTCCTTCAAACATCAAATTATTCGCTATAGAATACCAAGAAAGTTTAGCGCGATTATAACCATATCGAAAATCATCAAATAAATCAGCTTCTGGAAATAAAACACGTCCAAATTTATCTCTGGCATCCTTTGGCGTAGCACTCAAACGCCATACATTAGCCGGAAAGCCAAAGTCATAACCTAGACTAATGGCTTCAAAATCATCGATGTAAACCACATTGCTCTCAGCAAAAGGTATTTTGACATGACCCGGAATAAGATGAGCAAATTCGCCATAAAATTTCACATTACTCCTTTCTTTGGTTTCATAAAAAGGTAGTTTGTCTAAAATACTTGTAATCCAAGGTGTCTGAGCATCAAACTGAATATCAGCACCGAGCATTTGATTACTCACCGGGTCTTCGTTGTAGGTAAGTTTATTATTAAGCGGTATTTCACTATAACTTTGGTAAGTGGCACCGATTCTAAAATTAGGACTATGACGATATTCGGCTCTTAAACCGACGAAGTTTTTATTCATCATCGAAAAAATTGTCCTATCATTATAATCAATTTGAATTTTTCCACCTGAGTTAATCACATGGTCAGCGAGCTCTAAGCTACCTCCACCGGCATCCAAAGTAAAGTCTTTTCCTTCTTGAAGTGCGATACCATTCATAAAGACCTTGACTGAGCCTGGCGTGACAAAGGGTCCTAACTGAATTTTCTTTTGATTTCCTCCTTGATAGGTACCTCTAAAGATAAATCTAGCCTTATTAGGAAATAAATTTTGCGCTACAAACTGAGTAGAATCATATAATTCCTGAAACACGTATTTTCTCGATAGATTTGCGTTTCCTGCTTGGTCTAACTGACTCTTTAGAAAAGATCCAAAAGGCTCTAACACGGGAAAAATAACTCGAGCCGTTTGTGGTAAAACCGTATACTTTTCTACGAAATCAAACAAGCCATCTGGATAAGGATCATTATTTTGATTTAACCTATCTAGATTAAGCACCTGCAATAGCGGTTTTTTAGATAGATTTCCTTCTGGTAAATACATTTTAATACCTTGACCTGGATCATTGTAAAGAATATTAAAAGCAAAATTTTTATTTGAAATTTGAAATGCATTGAGATTATAGACATTTTTCATCATCAAATCAAAGACCGGAAAAGCAGGATTGAGATTAGTGCCTTTGAGTAATTTAAGAAATAAAGACCTACTTGGAGAATTCGAAGTAGAGTCTGGTGTAACGACATCACGAGACATATCTCCTACTTGATAAGTTTTACCATTATATTGATATTGATAAGCTACAGCTACAATGTCATTTGGCTGAACAGACGAAAGAATACTCACATAGCCCAACTGTGGATCAAAAGTAAACTCATTGGAATTGAGTTTGCGCATAAAGGATTTCTCAAAATCGACAAATGGCAATAATCTATAGGGAGATTGCTGTAATGCATTGAGGTTTTCATTAGTATTTCTAATGCTTTCTGCATTAGCTATAGCAGGATACAAAGAATTCGATAAATTGGATGGGTTCACATCCTGCCCTGGTGTAATACTTGGTGCATATGGCTTGTGTTCTCCTATATCTTGAAAACAAATCGCATCTCGAATACCTTGAGTCGTATTATTTCGATTACTCACCCAGACTTCTACTTGCTGCACTACGATTTTAGATTGTAATTGCGGCAAATTGACCACAGCAGATTCATATTGGTCTCGAAAAAATTGCGACAAAAAGAAATGACGATTAGCCTCATAATCTTGGGCGTTGATTTCAAATTTCTGAACTTCTACGCCATTTTCAATTATCTTAGACTTTTGCTGACCTCGCTCCTGAGACAATACGGTTTTAAAAAACATTTTTCCAAACTGAAGTTCTGATTTTATACCCCATAAACTTTGACTACCTGTGATAAGCTGTGTCGGTAAATCAAAGGCGACATTTCCTGCTTCCAAATTTTTGATAATTTCATCTTCTTCACCTTTGTACTGAAGTCGAATTTGCTGACCTTCGAAGTTGAACCCCCCTTGATTATTGTATTGAATCACATTCTCAAATTTAGAACCAATTTTCGCTTTTAGACTTAGGTTTAAATTCATATCAAAATCAATAAACCCTTGGGACTGTTGGGCAGGATTTATCAAAGGATTCCTGACAATATTGTGATTATAGCCCATTCTAATGCCCATTTGTACATTAGGCTTAATGTCCACGGGGCCTTCACCAAAAATATTGGTAATAGGATTTTTATAGGATCCGAAAATCGTAGGCAAATTATTCTTGCTCAGGATTTCATTGGCTTTATCTTTAGCTTTTTTATTGAGTTTAGATTTCAATGAATTTTTATCATCACCTCCAGAGGCTTCTCTCTGAGAAAACTGCTCTGTCTTATATTTTTCATCGAGATAGGCTTTATTTTCCTTTTGGTCCAAAAGCGCCATATATTCATCAAAAGTCAAAAAATATGGCGGCTTAACCAATCTACCATTGAGCTTTTCGGTAATGAGAAATTTCTCAGAACTCACATCATATTTGACTTCTCTTACGATAGCTTTAGGATCATCAAAAGGTTCATTCTGTGTTTCTTGCTCCTGAGTTAACCAAGACTCTTGTTTTGGTTTGTTTTTTTTGGGAGAATCTATTGATTTAATGACTGGTAAAGCAGCAGGTAAAGCTTGACGATAGATTCGGTAATAATTTGGCTTCATTTGCAAATGAATTCCTATAATGAGCAGAATCAATGCTAATCCAAAAAATTTTACCCTAAAATACCTTTTTTCTTCTATCACAACATTTTCAATGCCATCTTAATATAAAATTCTGAAGAATTTACTTCATCTGGGTGATTACGGTCTATTGCATCTAATGTCTTAGAGACAATAGACTTTTGATAACCGAGCTGCACCAATGCTAATAACGCATCTTCCTTGAATTTATTTTGAATATCAAGTGGATTTTCAGGTAAGTTTTCCACAAATTGTTTGCTCATTTTTTCTTTGAGCTCTAATATCATCCTTTGAACCGTTTTAGGACCTATGCCTTTGATTTTAGCCAAATCACTTACTCTCTCCTCTACAATAAGCTGAGCTACCAGATTATAACTCATAGCTGAAAGCATTATTCTAGCAGTATTTGGACCAATACCAGAGACGGATATCAGGAGTTCGAACACTTGTTTTTCTTTTTCTGATATAAAACCGTATAAGTCAACACCAGAAAAAGAGTTTGCTTCTTTTTTGAAATACAAATAGGTAAATAAAGTAGTGGTTTTGGCTTCTTTAATGGCTTCAAAGGTCGGAATCGTAATCTCTACCTGATATACGACACCTATACCAGCTACTTCGAGCCAAAGTGAAGTCGGAGATATTTTTTCAATTTTTCCAGTAATTCTAGCTAACAAACCTAAGCCTAAATTTCGTTATTTGCCATGGCTTCTTTTTCGACCATTTCTTCTAATAATCCAATACTATCAAAGAGTTGTTTATAACTATCGATTACAAAATACTGCTCTTGAAATTTATCTTTGATATATGGCGTTTGCAAAATATGCGCTACATCAAAATCTAATCTTTTAGGGATATCAGATTCAATAGAATATTGCGTTTCTCCATTGGAAGACAATATACCTGCACCATAAACTTTGAGTTTCCCTTCTTCTCGAATAAGTCCAAACTCTACGGTGTACCAATATAATCTAGATACAATTTCAATAATCCATGGATTCTCAATATGTCGTAGTGTAATTCTAGCTAAATTTTCTAAAAATGATGTGAAATGCATATTTGACAGAAGTGGTACATGTCCATATACATCGTGAAACATATCAGGCTCTTCTAAATAATCTAATTCCTCTCGTTTGCGCAGCCAAGTGGAAGCAGGAAACTCTTTATTTGCCAAGTGTTCGAAAAATGGTTTATTGTCTATAAGTCCTGGTACCGGATAGATGACCCAACCTGTGATTGATTTCAATCGCGCATTACATTCATCGAAGTTTGGGATCTTATTTGATTCGAAACCAATTTGCTCCATGCCATCTATAAATACATCTGTAGCATACTTAGGGATTATTTCTGCCATTTTCGCATAGAGCAAAGACCAAATTTCATGGTCTTCTTGTGTATATTGATCATAAGCTTGTATCATGTCAATTTTATTTTCTTTGAGCAAATATAAACATTTAATTTTATTTTCCTTGAGCCAAGTTAAGTTTTTAAACAAAACTTAAGGAAACTTATCAATAATTTGAGGAAAACGTCTAGAAAAATGAAAAAAATACGTATCTTTGCGGCTAATAAATTTAAAATATCAAAATCCATGGTTTCAGTAAATAAAATCACCTTACAATACGATAAAAAAGTCCTTTTTGAAGACGTAAACCTCACTTTTTCTAAGGGAAATTGCTATGGAATTATAGGCGCTAATGGCGCTGGAAAATCAACATTCCTAAAAATCCTAAGTGGTGAAATCGAACCAAATAAAGGAAGCGTAGATATTTCACCTGGCGAGCGTATGGCAGTCCTCAAGCAAAATCACCAAGTTTATGATGACTTTACCGTATTAAACACTGTATTGATGGGACATGACAAGCTTTGGAAAATCATGAATGAAAAGGACGCACTCTATGCCAAGGAAGATTTCAGTGAAGCAGATGGTATGAAAGCAGCTGAGTTAGAAGCTGAATTTGCTGAGCTCGATGGATGGATGGCAGAGAGTAATGCTGGTGAGCTTTTGTCTAATTTAGGTGTAGATGTCTCTACGCACTATGCCCTAATGAAAGACATTGATGCCAATCTCAAAGTTCGAGTGCTTTTGGCTCAAGCACTTTTTGGAAATCCGGATATACTTTTGCTCGATGAGCCTACCAACGATTTGGATATACAAACTATAAACTGGTTAGAAGATTTTCTCGCAGATTTTCCCAATATCGTCATTGTCGTGTCGCACGATAGACATTTTCTAGACATGGTTTGTACGCATATTTGTGATATAGATTTCAAAAAAATCAGTATTTACTCAGGTAATTATTCTTTCTGGTATCATGCGAGTCAGCTGGCATTGAGACAGAGACAAGACAAGAACAAAAAAGCAGAACAAAAACGTGAAGAGCTCTTAGAATTCATACGACGCTTTAGCGCAAATGCTTCTAAATCCAAACAAGCAACCTCTCGAAAAAAAGCGCTTGAGAAACTCAACATTGATGATATTCAACCTTCGACAAGGCGATATCCAGCTTTTATTTTCCAAATGGATCGCGAACTCGGTAATCAAGTGCTCGAAATCGAAAAACTCTCTTATCGCAATAACGACACTACTTATTTCACAAATATAGAATTTCAACTTAATAAAAACGAAAAAGTAGCTATTATCTCACAAGACAGCTTAGCCGTCAAATACTTTTATGAAATTATCTCAGGAGAAAGAGAAGGCTTTTCGGGCAGTTATAAATGGGGACAAACCGTTACATATGCCTATTTACCTTCTATAAATGATAAATATTTCACTGGTGATTTAAATTTAGTCGATTGGCTAAGACAATATAGTGAAGACAAAGATGAAAACTATATTCGCGGATTCTTAGGTAAAATGCTTTTTAGTGGAGAAGATGTCTTCAAAAAATCCAATGTACTCTCTGGAGGTGAGAAGGTAAGATGTATGCTTTCCAAGGTTATGATGACCAAAGCGAATGTATTGATTTTGGAGGAGCCTACTGGACACTTAGATTTAGAAAGCATTACCGCACTCAACGAAAGTCTCAAGGATTTTAGCTCAAATCTATTATTTACGTCACAGGACCGTGAGTTTACACAAACCATCGCAAATAGAATCATAGAACTTACACCTAATGGGGTCATAGATAAATTAGTGACTTATGATGAATACATTCTAGACCCTAAAATTCAAGCGCTACGACAAGAAATGTATCGTTAATGTTGCGGATTAAGAATTGGTTTTTGCGCTATCCTGAAGTAAGTATCATTGCGATAGTTGGTGTAATGACTATGCCATTTTTAGGACATATACACTTGTTTGATTGGGATGAAGCAAATTTCGCAGAGCTTGCAAGAGAAATGATTTACTCTGGAAATTACCTTCAACCTCAGATAAATTACCTGCCATTTTATGAAAAACCGCCCTTATTCATTTGGTTTCAGGTAGTATCAATGAAAATCTTTGGGATCAATGAGTTTGCTGCGAGATTTCCAAATGCCTTGCTTGGAATCCTCAACGCATTAACTCTATATAAAATCGGCTTATCGCTAAAAAATAGGCGTTTTGGGCTTTATTGGAGTATCGTTTATACCGCTAGTTTATTGCCATTTTTATATTTTCGATCAGGTTTAATCGATCCTTGGTTCAATTTCTTTATGTTCCTTAGTATATATTATGCTTATCATGGATTTTCAGGTAAATGGGTTTGGATTTTCTTATCAGCTATGTTTTTGGGTTTCGCTACACAGACCAAAGGTCCTGCCGCTTGGATTATCGTAATGACTACTATAGTATTATCTTTGGTCAAAAAACTAGCCTTTACTTGGCGCTTATTCTTCAAATTGTGCCTATGGGTGATTACTTCTTTGATATTGAGTTCTTTATGGTTTGCCTATGAGACCTTAAATCATGGAACGATTTATTTAGAGGAGTTTATCAGATATCAGATTAGGCTTTTGACGACTGAGGATGCACTACATGGTGGTCCATTTTATTATCATTTTGTAGTTTTGCTTTTCGGATGTTTTCCCGCTAGTTTTTTGCTCTTTGAATTTAAGCGCTACAAAGAGATTTTTAGGGATTCAAATTCAAATTTTTCTTGGATTATGGCTATAAATGGTCTTTGGGTGTTGGTTTTATTTAGTGTTGTGGAGACCAAAATTATACATTATAGTTCCATGGCTTATTATGCGATTAGTTATTTTGCGGCATATATGCTTTATTATCGATTTGGTTTGAACTCTGAGATTGAAGGGTAAATCAAGGCAATCAAATTTTCATAAAGTTTCGAACTTAGATGCATGAATTTATCTTTTAACGTCTTGGTGAAGTGGTGCCCTGATAGATATCAGGATTGAAGCACTTATTTTTATTATCGCACTATACTTCTTTTGAAAACCAATCCCGAAGAAATCTAGACAATTTAACACTATATCAGCTATTTAACCCATCAGCTATTATGCGTTCGGCTTTCTCTTATATTTGTTAAATTGACAAAGTACATTTGAACTTTATGCCTAACTCGTCTATGAACTGAAAATCATTTATCCAACGTACACCCATATTGTCGCAAACATTTGGTATTCTAATTCTTTTTGAGTTTAATGCAGTGATTTTTTCTTCCTTTGTTACAACTATTGCATTTTCGAAAATTGAATGAGCAATGACCCAAGGGTCAGCAAGTGAACGTCCATTTATATTATCAACTAAATTTTTGTGAACTGGGTTTGCTGAATATATTTTTTGTAAACAAATTGTTACTGGTTCAATTATTTTCTTGATTGGGATTTTGCTAGCCTTTAACCATCTTGAAAGTTCATCTTCTGTTCTTGTAATTTCTTCGTATACTAATTCAGGAATAAAAATTTTGTCTTGTTTACCAAGTTCAATCAATATATTCCAATACTCAGGACAAAACCTTGGGTTGTAATATTTTTGCATCTTTCAATTATGTTCTGCTGTA
>JALOMB010000074.1 GCA_025455685.1 Chitinophagales bacterium
CGCGCAGAACTCGAAAATCGTGTTCAACAATTTGAAAAACAGTTTGCATGTCGTGAAATTCCTCGCCCTGAGTACTGGGGAGGGTTTGGCCTTAAGCCCTTGCGCTTTGAATTCTGGCAGGAGGGTGAGCACCGTTTACATACGAGACGTTTGTTTGAAAAACAGGGGGCAGGAGTTTGGTTGGAGAGCCTGCTTGCGCCCTAAATCTATAAAGTAATTCCTGTAAGCGCTCCTGAGACTAGTCCTGCTGCTTTTAGCTCATTTGAAGTAATGATAAACTGGGACTTTCGGCCAAAACTAACACTTGATATTACTGGAGACACCACTGAGGAGACTAAATTCTGAGTGCCTATTCGATTTGAGCTATCTAAGACAAAATTAATTACGGAAATAGTATCCAAAGAATTTTGACAAGCTGGATTTTGTGTTGCCGTAAATTCAGAATTAGGATTGCCTAAATAGATAAACTCATTAAAAGCAGAAACAGGCATCGCTGAATTAGTCAAAACAACGCTTGAAGGACAAAAATTACTAGCAAAACTGGCAGAAGAAGATACATTTGGACTAGAATTATTGTCTTGGGCCATGACGAAGTATTGTATTTTTTCACCAGCATTCAAATGAGCCGAAAACTTAGAAGTATCCAATAAAAAAACAAAATTTGGTGCTATTCCAGAAGCCTCAATATATTTCCAGCCATCATTTGCCTTAGTATTGGTAACAGGTATTTGATTTAAATCAGATTCTCTTTTATAATATAGCCGTGGTTTAGCAGTCGAGGTATTAACAGAAACATTATCTGTAATTTTAGCATGTATCGTCAAGGCATTCAAACAAACTATATTGTCTTTTGGAGTGATCTGAATTTGAGGTAGTCCAAAATCTAAAGCAGTACCTGAAAACTCTAGTGCACCCCTATCGGCATTGAGTCCTCTAGAATTCTGAGCGATGTCCTTATTGACTATAGGTGAAATATCTTTTTTTGCTGAAGATTCAGCAAAAGATAAACCTGATGGGGAAAAGCCTGAGGCTGAATTAACTAAGTTGTTTTCGATGAAATTTTGTAGCGCTGAACCATTAAAAAAATCAATAAAACTACTAGAACAATTTGAATTAAATCCAGCATCATCATTACCTATAGCTGATTTGCCAAAAACTGAATTTGACGTAGAATAAAATAAATTAGTAGCATTGGAAGTTGAAATACCTTCTGCATAAAGATAATCATTACTATACAATATATTATGACTTAACGTGAGATTTGAAGGTGCCGTACCATTAGTACCTGTAGAAGTAAGTCCTATTGAAGCAAAGAAACCGGTTGATTTACTGACTCCTGAAATATTAAAAATATTATTGCTCACGTTTGCTTGAGTCGTCGAAGGTAAATAAAGAGCTGCACCACCAAATAAAGTACCAGAAGAATTTAAAGAACTTCCACCACTTGGATAAATTGTATTATGTAAAATTGATAATGAATTAGCAGCATTTACTCTAATACCAGCTATCGCATTGGCTAAATTGCCCGATAAATTTTTGATTTGAACTACTTGATTATTTATCAAATAACCTTGACTGAGACCGTCAACTAAAATTCCTGAAACCAAAGCATTGCTATTCAAACCCATATTATAAATCTCTGAAATATTATTGCCTTCTAACAGAGACTTAAGTCCAGATACTCTAATACCTGCTACATTGGAATTATTATTCACTACGTCACTATATATATTAGTCAAAACATTTCTTCTCATTAAAATACTGTCTACATTAGTATCTGTATATATACCATAAATTGAGGCCTTAGAATTGAAATTTGTAATTGTATTTTCAGAAATCTCACTTCCACTAGCCGCAGCATCTAAAAAAACACCATAAGATACATCACTTAAAGCATTAGAAGTAACATTAAGCAAAGTATTGTTTTTTAGAATCGATGTTTGTTGAATATTTGAGTTTAATCTAAATCCATAAAACCCACCATTCCCATTCTCTATATTTTGGATATTATTTTGAATAATATTTTGCTTTCCACCAAGAGAAGCAGAGGGATTATAATACATATGCATTAATGCTCCATTTGTATTAGGTGTTTTGATAAGATTAGCTATGGTATTATTGATAAAATCTATAGAGTCAATGTTATTATTAGCTTGAAAAACTACAGCATTAAAAGTACCCGTAGTTGGAATTTCAATATCTGATATGATATTGTTTTGCATCGAGACATACGAAGGTGTGGAGCCTATCTCGACTATTGACTGAATTGCTGTATTATTCGAAGTATTATAGAGAAAACCTGAGATTTCATTATCCCAAATCTTCAAGGTATTTGGACTTGCATTAGACCATATACCACGATAGACGAAGCCCGAAATAGCATTTAAGGCTGATGAATTCACAAGGACATTGCTATCTATTGCTACAATATTAGCATCTGTAGGATTCGAACCAAAAGTATTTCTGATTGAGGTCAAGGGATTAATATTCGATGAAGAAGTCAGCGTTATATTATTATGAGATATAGTAACGCTAGCTCCTTGGGCATCTCTACAATAAATACCATGCATAGTGCCTAAATGATCTACAAAATTACCATCATTATTTTCTATAGTATTATATTTTATATCCAATCCCCATTGCTGAGAAGCATAAATAGCAGAAGATTCTGATGAGTTTCCTCCAAAATTACGAATTAGATTTCCAGTCGTATTTGAAGTACCAATATGATTTGCAATATCCCCAAAAAATGTGTTGACCAAAGGTAAAGAACTAAAACCAGAAGCTGGCGCAAAGCCGATTATACTTATACCACAATGAGCACCACTAATTTCATTATTATAAAAATGATTGAACGAATTAGACCCAGAAGCAGCAGTAACATTCAAAGAAGCGTTGAACGTTGCTAAGCTATTTACCATTGCGATACCTACACTCCCTCTATACCATGATTCTCCTAAAGCAGCAGCTGTTTGATTATAGTTTTTTAAATTAAAGGTACAATTTTGAATCGTATTGAATTTAGCTCCATCTGAAGTTGATTTTTTACATAATAAAATTCCATATTCCATTGCTTTGGTAGCATCATTATTAATGGCAGACTCTTCGAAATGAAGACCATCAATAGTAATATAATCCCCACCATCTATTACGATAAACCCATCACTTGTAGCACCAATTCCAGCGGACGTACCCGAATAAGAAAAGAATACCGGATTAGCACCTATGCCGTTTTTTCGAATGACAATAGGACGAGAAACAGTCCCTGTTGTGGTTATAACTATTTTTTGAGTTAAAAATTCTACATGTCCTGCACTTATATCAAAAGTAACACCAACGCCACCTACACCTTGAGTATTTAAAGCTACTATAGCCGCCTGAAGTGAAGGGTAATTCCCTGGAATACTTATATTGCCCGATAACTGAGCATGTAAACTCAGACTCGAGACAATTGATAAAAGCAAAGTCTGTAAAAATTTATTATTCAAAACTATTCATTTATTATATCATTATCTAAATCTCCTTTGTCCTCTTCCAAAGTAGATTTGAAATCATAATCAGGCATAAGGTTGGTCGTAACATGCTCTATAACACCTTGAAGCCCATTCATGAATTTAAGAAAATCTTCTTTGTATAAAAAAATCTTATGACGCTCAAAAGTATCACTATCAAACCTTCTCTTATGCTCTGTGATAATTATGAAAAAGTCATCATACTTTGTTGATTTAACATCAAAGAAATAAGTTCTTTTTTTGCCTGCTCTTACTTTGTGCGAATACACAATGTTTTGATTGTCTCTTTGTTCCACGTTATTATGTAATTTTTGATTTAATAGGCAAAGATAATACATTTAAAATAAACGATTATCTGATTTTCTACATGAATTGGATAAATTGTCCTATTTTTGTACAAAATCACACCAAAATAATACCCTATGTTAAAAAAAATCGGAATATTACTTCTTTTTTCGTTTGTACTACTTATTATTGCAGGCTTCACCATACCCTATTTTTTCAAAGATGAAATCAAAAAAATAGTCTTACAAGAAATCAATAAAAAAACACAAGCAAAAATACATATCGGCTCTGTCGATTTATCATTATTACAGAATTTCAAGAACTTCCCTGATATCGCTATCGTCATGCAAGATATACAAATTACCAGCCATGATACGATGCTCAAAGACACCTTAGCCCAAATTCAAACCGCTAAACTTTCTTTAGATTTAATGAGTATTTTGAAAAAGGAAAAGCAATATAAAATACACGATATTAGTGTCCTAGATGGCAAAATTCACGCTATCGTCTATCCTGACTCTACCAATAATTGGACCATTATGACTCAAGATAGCAGTTCTGATAAGAGCACGCAGCCTTTTTCCCTTCATCTCAAAGGAATTCTCCTCGAAAAAATCCAAATCAAATACGATGATTATATAACTCAAAAGCATTTGAATATTGCAGACTTTTATCACAAGGGAAGCGGTGATTTTGACGAAGTCTCCTTAATCTACAAAAGTAAAACAAAACTCCATCATATAGATTATAGCCAAAATGTAATCAAAATGCTCAGTAAAGCCGATTTTATCTTCGATGGCGAATGCAAAATCAATCAATCAGAGCAACGATATACCTTCGAAAAATCTTTTTTTACGCTGAATACTTTGACTGTAAACTTTGATGGATTTATAGCAATGGCTAAACCAAAAGAGGCAGATATTCATTTGAAATTCAATACTTTGAACAATGAGTTTAAAAATGTACTCTCTCTCATTCCTACTATTTACACTAGTAATTTCAAGGATATTAAAGCAAGCGGAAAATTCGCTTTGAATGGCGAAGTACAAGGCATTTACACTGAAAATTCTTATCCTAAATTTAACCTAAATCTAGCCATAGACCAAGGCGAATTTCAATATCCTTCATTGCCTAAAAAAGTATCTCAAATTAATTTGAATTCTAAAATTTACCATCCTGGAGGCCATCTAGATGCTATGATCATTGAAGTGCCTCAATTTTCTTTTCTATTGGGGAATTTTCCCTGGAAAGGTAAACTCAAACTCTGGCAAACACAAACCAATCCTAGTATAGACCTGCAAGCTAAAGGAGCCATAAATCTGGCAGAAATAAAGGATTTTTACCCGATCGAAGATACCAAAAATCTCCAGGGAAATCTCGACCTAGACTTGTCTATTCAGGCCAATCAAGCTGCAATTCAGCAGAAAAATTACGCTGCAGTCCAAGCAGCCGGATACCTCAAATTAAATCAATTTATCTATGAGCCGAAATCAAGTAATAAAACTATTTTCGTAGAAGCCGTCTCCTTAAATTTCTCCCCTCAATATGTCGATATGACCCAATGTAAAGGTAAAATCAGTAAATCTGATTTCGATATGACGGGCAAATTAGAAAATTTTATCGGATATTTCCTCGGAAAAGACGAAACGATGAACGGAAAAATTCAGTTTAATGCCAACTATATCGATGCTAACGAATTTATCAGCGAGTCAACGAATAAATCCCAGCGCGAAGATTATATTCAAGTGCCTAAAAATATTGATTTTAACGGAAACGCAAACATAGGTCAAATGGACTATGGTAACCTGAAAATCAAAAACCTCTTTGGTGGAATGTCCTTACAAAATCAAAAAATCACCCTGCAGCAAATCACTGCCGAAATGCTCGGTGGAAAAGCTACCATAAACGGATATTATAGGAATACCCCAAAAGGAATACCCGAAAGTAAAATCGCTTATGACGTAGAGAATTTCGATATTCAGCAAATGTATCAATACATGAATACCGCCAAACAACTCGCCCCAATCATCGAATATATGAATGGAAAATTTTCAACGAACTCTGATCTGAGCTTCGAACTTTTACCCGATATGAGTCCCGATCTAAATACCCTCAATGGTAAAATGAATATCAAACTATCTGGCTCCTCAATTACAAATATGCCAATACTCAATCAAATCGCGCAACTGACCAAACTCAATCTCAATCCACTCAATATCTCAGACGTATCGACCAATTTAGATTTCGTTCAAGGAAATTTAATTCTCAACCCTACTAAATTTCCTGTTTCTGGCTATACCATGAATATCTCTGGAAAACAAGGACTCAATAAACAAATGGACTACAAAATAGGCATAGATGTGCCTTTTGATAAATTAGGAAATGCCACAAATGTCGTAAACGGAATGCTTTCCAAAGTCAATCTACCATTCCTCAATAATCTAAAACCGAGTATGGTCAGACTCAATATTCTTGTCTCAGGCTTGGTAACACAACCGAAAATTTCTCTTGGTGCCCCTGATATCGTCAAAGGTGATGGAAATGCCGTATTGCAATCCTCTATCGAAGAACCCGCCAAAGAACTACTCCAAAATGCCAAACAAGAAGCTACAAAACAAGTAGATAGTCTCAAATCTCAAGTCAAACAAGAAGTTGACAAAAAAGTCGAAGAAGTCAAAACCCAAGTCAATCAAGAAGTAGAGAAAAAGAAAAACGAATTACTCGATGGGTTGAAGAAAAAACTACCTTGGTAACTATATATGTAAAGCCAACAAAATCAATGAAATAAGGAAAATGCATGGAGCATCCAGCAAAAATGAAGTAAAATTGCTGGATGCACAATACAAAATCAATACAAAAAGCCGAAAAGCCACAGTGGAACTACGTTTGAGTGACCGTGCACTATTTGATCTTTCACTACATAAGCATCGGATTGACCTTTGATTTGCTTTTTAGTTTTGTTGGCGCCTCCTATCTCGAAGTGGTATTTATTGTCGATGAGATAATCGGCATAATCTGACAAATGAACTTGATGCTTGGCACTTAATTGGTTCGCAAAAAAAGTCTCACGCAAAGTCCCCGTATTGGCATCCGAAAGCGAAAGCGCATACTGAATATTGGTATTGTCTAGGAGCAACTTATCGGGCTTCTGGAGCTTGGAAATATGGCTAGAATATTGATGCACTGGCCTAGCCAATCCCGCTTCTTTGAGGTAGTAGAGATAGTTTACTAGGGTCTCTCTATTGATGGAGAGAATGCCGCTGAGCTTAGAAATATTGGGGGTAAAAGGCACCGAATCGGCTAGGATAGACATGAGCTGCTTGAGTTGAAAGACCGACCGCACACTCACATTGCGCAGATTGGGCAGTTCGATTTCTAAGATAAGCTCAATCACTTGGCGTAGACGCTGCAAATAGTCGCTGTCATTTTCTAGAAAGAATGGGTAATACCCCGACGAGAGATAGGCATCAAAATGCTGCAACGGGCTAAACAAAGCCGAGAGATCCATAGTGATATTCTCGTGATTGGAGAGGATATCACTAAGCGAATAGGTAGGCAAGTCTTTTTGCAATTTGATACAGAGGTACTCTCTATAACTAAGGCCTTGCATATGATATATCATTACTCTGCGGCTCAAATCTGCTTGTGCGTTTAGAATTTCTAGCATAGAAGACCCTGTAAACACTACTCTTAGGTCGGGGTACATATCGTAGATATTTTTGATCTCTACAGCCCATCTTGGGTATTTATGTACTTCGTCTAAAAAGAGGTGTTTCCCGCCCGATTTGTAGAATATGGTAGCCAAATCTAATATAGTATTTTTATAGAAATAGACATTATCTAGGCTTACGTAGAGTGTTTGCCCTAATTGATCTTTTAGGTGGGTTTTGATGTATTGGAGCAGGAGGGTAGTTTTCCCTACGCCTCTAGGCCCTTTAATGCCTATTAGCCTACTATCCCAGCTGATAGCGTCTATATAGCTCCTAAGAAAAGTGACATTGGTCTTGCCTAGTGCGTCTTTAAATGTTTCTTTGAGTGCATTCATAATTTTGTAGATTCTATCCGACAAAAATACGTATTTTTTGCTGGTTGCATCCAACTTTTTCACTTTTTTTATTTTTTTATATGAAGATATTAAAAAAGATATCCTTCTAACTATTTGTTTATCATTATATTATGAGTATTTTTGTAATTTTGCTGGATATATCCATCAAAATTGATGTAATTTTGCTGGATGCATTATACAAAAGCTTGATTTTAAATGTATGTCATTCATTTACAAAGCCTTAAAGATGGTAAAAAAAGCAATTTTTTTCTGAAATATAAAAAATCGAATCATAAATAACGAAAAAACACTATATTTGTCTCATGTTGTATGTTTTAGTAATATTGATATATGCGCTTATTCTGCTGGTGATTCCTTATTTGGGGATGCATTTGAGTGATTTGATGCCTATGATCAAAGATCCTCAGGCTCAGGCGCAGCTTTCCGTTCCCGTGGAATGGACATTTGCCGACTTTGGGTATGCGCTATTTTATATGGTATTGGTGGGGGGGGTGCTCTTTTACTGGCGGAGTCAGTATGTAAAGGTAGCGCTGGTGGCTACGCCGCTTTTTGTATTGCTCCTTATGATAGGCTTTGCACCTAGGGTGGAGCGATATGTCCAAGGGCCGCTGATAGACTTCTACAAGAGCAAAAAAGGGCTGGATGTAGACATCCAACCCCTTTATATCAAGAGCTATGCGTGTTATTTTTATGCGGATAAGAGGCCGTTTGAGAATGATAGTTTTACCCATCTTCACTTTCTGTATGGCCC
>JALOMB010000075.1 GCA_025455685.1 Chitinophagales bacterium
ACCTCTTCGGTATTAATAAACGATTTTTCAATAACTATAGGCAATACTAATCTTGCTCAGTTGCCGAGTGATTTTATATCGGGAACTAATTCTGTAAATGTTCGCCCAACTAGTGTGTTTTTTCTAGAACCTGGTGAAAATAGTATTTCATTTACCAATAATTTCTTTTGGGATGGTGTATCTAATATTGTTCTAGAGTTTTGTCATGGTCCTTTAGTTTCAAACGATCCAATTGAAATTGTTTATTCTTCTGGTTTGCCAAATGGAATTGGACTAATTAAAGACTCTAGTACGGCTTGCAATGCATTAACTGGGAGTCGAGTAAGCCTAAGACCTAATTTTAGATTCTTTGGCAATTGTAATTATACGGATTCAATTGTGACATTCCTTTGGTCCCAAAATTCGTCAAATATAGGTACAAACAATGATTCTTTGATTGTAAACGTTGATTTAATGGGTGGTTTATTTGCAAGATATATACTTAATTATACAGACAAGTTCGGTTGTAGCTTTATAGATAGCACTCAAATTGATCAACAAACTTCTAATCTTTCGGTCAACGCAGCATTCCTAGACAATAATACCCCATGTTTTCTTGATTCGTTACAAATTAGTTTAGATTTTTCTGGAGGATGTCGGCCTTATAATGTTTCTTATAAACTAGCTAAAACATTTGGCGGGAATAAAACGCCTCTAAGTTTATCACCAACTAATAAATTTATAGCTTCACAGGCCAAAGGTTATGTTTATGTTGACATTTCTGATTTCGCTGGCAATACTTTAAACAATTATTTTATTGATTCATTTATTCTACCAGATACTTTTATCGCAGTTCACGACACCACTTGTGGCCATGGTTCTGTGACTTTAGGTTATGTAGGCACTCCTTTGCTTCAAGCAAATTGGTATAAAGAAAAGAATTCATTTACAAGTGTAAATTCTGGTAATACTTTTACGATAGCTAATTTAACACAAACAGATACGTTTTATGTTTCAAATGTAGCTTCTATAAGTAATGGAAGTTTTGGATTGTCCAATCCTTTTATAGGAGATACATTTTCTGCAAATTCTGGCAGTATAGCTATGGAATTTCATATCAGTAAACCTTTGATACTTCAATCCATTGATATTTACCCTTATGAACCTGTAGGTACAAATGCTGCAATTGGTATATATGATGATCAAAATAATCTTTTGTCTCGGGTAAACTATGTTACCAATGTATCCAACGGAATTGGATTACCTATTTCTGCTCAAACTATTTTCATTAATTTAGGATTAATTCAAGGTACCTATTATTTGAAACAAATAGATTCGATAAATCTTTTGGGTACAAGCAATGGATTCACGCTTCCTTTAGTTAATCCATTTGGCGTAATTTCAACTAATTCTTTAGCCAACAACTCAAATTATTTCTTTTACAACTATCAATATGAGTATGTATGTGAGGGACCTCGTACGGAAGTTTATGCAGTGGTTGTACCTCCTCCTATTATTGAATTAGATAAGTCATCTATTCAAATTTGCGATGCAAATACCAATACCACCACTGAATTAGTTAAGTTGACTAAAACAGATCCAGTTTATAACCAATTTTCATGGTCGTCAAATAATCGAGGCTCTGCTACAGGCTCTAGTACTTCAGGATGGTTTCTCACTACTGTTGGAATGGGACCTGACATCTTCACATTGACGGCTAGTAGTACTAGATTGAATTGTATCAACTATGCTAGTATTGCGGTTCATCCAGTACCATATAATGCTTCTCGAGACATAGAAGTAGCTCAAGCGCATCACTGCTTATCAGGCAGCACTAAGTTAACACTTGTTGGAGGACCTGTGATTGGTGCCTCATATCAATGGGAGCAAAGTGATGATTTATCAAATTGGACTAATATTGATGGCGCTACAGGTATTCAATATTCTACGCCTGTTATTACGGACACAACTTATTATAGAGTTCGATTATATTGTCAGGGTACGGAAATTTTACCAAATATCTCTCCTGTTAATCCAGATACTGTTTTTGTTCATAATCCTTCAATTTTATCCGTGACTCATGACACCGTATGCGGGATGAGAGGTGCTTTATTAGAGGCTGTTTCTACTACGGGTAAGGTAGCCTGGTTTGATAAAAATAATTTCCCTATTTCATCATCGCCTACTTTGTTTATGTCCGTTACTGAAAATGACACTTTTTATGCAAGCGCTAAAACGGATCCATTGATTCCTAGTAATTTAATAGCTTCTAAAAACCCCATATTTTGGAATACCAATCATACTGGTCAAGGAGTCATGTTTTCCCTTACGCCTCTAAATGATATTATCGTAGATAGTATTTATGTTCGTACAGATGAACCTAGCCCTTTGCAATATGTTTATATTTATAAAAAATCCGGCACCTATAAAGGTTTTGAAACCAATAGTTCATCTTGGACATCAATTGATACTGTTTTGGCCAGCTTAGTAACTAGTTTCCGAGGAAATTATTTAGCGATACCGATTAAATCCAATCTTCTTAGCCTTAATTTAAATGAACAAATTTCTCTATTTTTAGATTTTAATGCGGCTTCGAGTTCAACAATTTCTCCTGGCATTCAAGATCAGTATCTGAATTCTGACTTAATGATTCAAAGTGGATCTGCTGTAAGTACTAATTTTACTAGTTTTACTGCTGATAGAGGATTTACAGGTCAAATAATTTATAGGAAACCTTGCATAAGCCCAAAAATACCTGTTTACATTACCTATATTAATCCACCAGATTTTATCTTGAATCTCGAAAAAGATACGGTTTGCATCAATGAAATTTCTGATACGCTTAGAATTGTAAGTCCAATTGGAAATTATGATTCATATTTTGTATCTGGATTTCCGAGCAATTATACGTCATTTGGTGATTTAGTTGCAGATGGATATACTGTTATTAAACCAAATGAGTTAATGGCACATTCCTTAAGCATTGTAGCAGAGCAGAGTAGTGGGGATCAATGTTTAATGACGAATTCATTTGAATTAATTGTAAATGATACGCCAAGTAGCATTGTTTTTGCTCATGCTAAGACTATAGATTTATGTTATGATTCTGTTTATAGGATTTCTGCTATGAGTGGCACACGATTAACAGAAGAAATAGGTGTCGGTTTCACACCGTTAGATGATTTAACTTCGCCATTTTATAATTCACCTTCTTCTAGCTTAAATCAAAGGTTGCATTATTTGGTATTAGCATCAGAGCTTACAGCAGCAGGGTTTCAGAAAGGAAATCTCAATTCACTTGCACTAAAAGTCGTTGCGCAAAATTCTGGTATTTATTCGAATTTTAGCATTGGATTAGCTCATACCTCGATTTCTGACCTAACTACCAATTTCTCAACCTTTACAGGGAATCAAGTATTTAATACATTAAACTATACGCCAATTTTAGGTTGGAATAATTTTGTATTTAATTCACCTTTTGTATGGGATGGTGTTTCAAATATACTTGTTGAGATGTGTTATTTGTCTAATCCTGGCCTTTCTTCTAGTGTTGAATCTGTTTCGATTCCTGCGATTCCTAATCCTACAAATCATTCGACAAATGGAAATTGTACCTCAGCAACTACAGGTACGCTGACTACAATGCGTCCTAAGTTCAGATTTGTACAAGACAATACATTTCCCATATATTGGACGCCTGCTACTGGATTGTATTCAGATGCTGCTATGACTATTCCTTATAATTCGAACAATCATTCTGAAGTCATTTATGCATCTCCTTTAGACACTATAAGTTATTTAGTATATTCAGAGAATGAATCTAAATGTAGAAATTTCGATACCTTTACCATAAATGTAATTCCACCGGTTCAAATTTCGAAAAATTTACCAAAATTAATAGAAGCTTGTGAAAAAACGCCTGTTAGTTTTAGTTTTTATGCCCTAAATCACACACAGATTCAGTGGTATTATGGCAAGACCAAAGCTACTATGGCACCTTTGGGACCTTTAGCTGCGAAAAGTGATAGTGTCAAGAATTTTCCAATTATTTCTTTAAATGATTCAGGTTTTTATGTTGCTGAATTGATTTCGGCTAATAATTGTCATCGATTTTTTACAGATACCATACAAGTAAAAGTCTATCCTGAAATTATTTTGCAAGGCACTTCGCCTAATACTACAATCTGTGAAGGAAAACAAATTGATGTTTTTGCTCATGCAGATAACTATCAATCGCTAACTTGGCATCGCTATAATAGCCTTGTAACTGAAACACTAAGCAATTCTTCAGAAACCTACGAAAAGCCTTTAGCTAATTTATCAGATTCTGGTTTTTATTATGTAACTTATAAGGCTTTTTCTTTTTGTGAAGATAAAGTAAGCGACACTTTTTATATTTCTGTTTTACCTAATATTAACATAAATTCAGTACCAGTAAATGATACAGTTTGTGTAGGTAATTCCAGGACATTTACCTATGACGCTGTCGGTGTAACGCAATATAAATGGTTTAGAAATAATATTCTTTTAACCAATAATTCTAATAATTTAAATTTATCATCTATCACTCTCAACGATAGTGGATTATATCGAGTTGAGTTAGTAGGTGGAGCAGGTTGTCCTTCTAGTATTCAAGAGTTTAGATTGACAGTTAGAGGCAATGTAGCTAAATTGAATTCAATATCTGATGCACAAATTTGTGAATCTTCTGATTTTACATTAAGTGCAGGCTCAATAGCTCTTTTTGATTCATCCTATAGATGGTATTATGCACCAACTGCTTCTGGGCCATATATGCTGTTAGCCAATCAAAATAAACGAGACTTAAATTTCCCAAGTTTCCAAAGCAGTGATGCTGGATTTTATTATTATGAATCATTGGCTTATAGTCCATGTGCTTCGTCTCCATTAGATACTTTTGAATTAGACTTTATACCTCGTCCAAGCTTTACCTCGATTCCATCTGACCAATCTGTTTGTGCAAATGATTCTATCATTCTTACCGTTAGTGCAGATAATGTAGCCTCATATAAATGGATTAAAGATGGCAATGAACTTATTGGACGAAATACAGATACCCTGATAATCAAAGGATTTCCAGCAAATGTAGGGACATATAGGGTTATAGCGATGTCAGGAAATACCTGCTTAAATGATACATCGCTTAATTTTAACATTAAGGTAGATCAACCAATTCAAATTACTAAAAATTTACCAAAATTCGATTCAACTTGTCTCGGAAATGAATTAAATTTATCAGTAGTTCCTTCAGGCTATAATCAATATAATTTCAAATGGTATAAAAACAATATTACAATATCTACGGACTCTGTTTATACTATTCCTAAAGCAACATTAGATGAAAACGCTTCTTACTTTGTCATTGTTTCGGTAAATGCAACTGCTTGTCCTACTGTGATTAGCGATACAGTTAAGTACACTGTAAATCTACCTATTAATCAAATAAGCGATTTAATAGATACAACGATTTGCCTAGGTTCTAATTTTACTTACGCCATTGAAGCGGAACACGTAAAAGCATATAAATGGTATAGAAATGGTAGTTTAGTTTCAGCACCTCTAGCTCAGTATGTTATCAATAATGCAAATATTTCTAATCAAGGCACTTATCATGTAGTTCTAGAAGGATTAAAGGGATGTAATAACCTGACTTCTTCCAATTCAAAGCTCTTGGTAGATTCCAATTCAGGCTTCTCTATAAACCTTCCTAAAATAGATTCTATTTGTATTAATAACAACTATAAACTTGCTGTAGTTCCTGTAAATCTTAATGGTTCTAAGTTTCAATTTAGTTGGCATTATAATAACAGTTTTCTGACTAATGACTCAGTATTCACCATTAATACAGCCCAACTCAATCAAACTGGTCAATATTACGTAAAAGTTAAAAGTCTATCAGGTGTTTGTGGTGAATTTATTTCTGATACACTACGTTTAGTGGTAAATCCCGAAGTAAGAAAACCAATCATTACAGGGCCAAATCTTGCTTGTGAGTTATCTACGAATACTTTGTTGGCTTCTAATGTCATTAATCATTCAGGAGTCAATTGGTTCAAAGTAGGTGGCGTTACTCCGATACATTATTCCAACCCTTTGGATAATAAATATACTGCTCAATGGACTGAAAATTATACTGGTCAATATATAGCCGTAGGTTTAGGATTAAAAGGCTGTTCAAATGTAACCTCGGACACATTTGCAGTTAAGGTTCAGAAAGCAGTAAAAATTGTCAATCAACCACTTTCAAGAGTTTATAATGTAGGTGATAGTTTAATCCTATATAGCAAAGCAGAAAATGCGAAACAGAGTTTTTGGATTAAAGACGGTGTAATTCTTCCAGGAAAAGATAAAGACAGTTTGATAATTTATCCAATGTCCCTAACGGATACGGGTAATTATCAGCGTTATTTTATAGGTGAGTCTCCTTGTAATGATACTTTGAAATCAAGAATAGCATTAGTAACTACCGATAGATGTCCAAGAATTGTATCGCCACCTGTATCCACCATTAATATTTGTGAAGGTCAGGAATTTAGCCTTAATATTTATGCTTTGGGTGTACAACGTTATCAATGGTTTTTAAATGGAATTCCTTTACCTTTAGGTATTCAAGAAAATTATTCAATTCGATCAGCAGAATCTAATGACGAAGGAATTTATCATGTAGAGTTGTATGGGCGTCCTGGTTTCGGGTGTAGTATGGTCATGTCTAATAAAACTTTAGTAACCGTAGTCAAGAAACCTCAGATATACAAATCGCTTGAACCACCTAAGTATTGTAATCCAATTGGACATGAGTTTAAAATAGATGCAAATTTTTCTGCTGGATTTTCTTGGTATCTTAATGGATTAAGAATTAAAGATTCTATCAATAATACCTTTACGATTACAAATACAAATTCGATTTCTCCAAATGGTGATGTGTTCCAAGTTGAAGTTGTTGGAAATTCCCCTTGTACGAGTGTCTTTTCAGATACGATACGAGTACTTAATCGTGACCCTGCTATTCGCGTAGCCCTTGCTAGTGAGACCGCGCTGAATTTGGCACCACAATGTGAAGATATCGATGGTTTTACGTATTATGCTCAGCGAAATTCACCTAATGTATTTCTTTTTGCTATAAATCATAAAGGGAATCAAGTTGATTTCTCTCCAGATTTATATGTTAACTCAGGTGAAACTATTATTAATTATTCTGCTTATAATTTTAATTACGGCTATATATTTGGAAAAAGACTATTCAATGTAGATGTGGTTCGAGGTGATTTGACTTCTTCGTATGATATTAGGTTTTTCTATGAACCACAAAATTTCGATAATGTATTGAGGTCATTTAATTCTATGAAAAACTTGTTTGAAGCACAAGGAAAAATCGTTAGAAATTTATTTGATATAAATGCATGGTTTCTATCAACTCAAATTCCATTTACTTCAGCACTACTTAGAAATTTTTCTCAACCGATTAATTTCACTTATATGTATGCATTAAATCCGGACAGGGGAACTAAAGGTAATATTCCTTATGTCGATATTAAAGGATTATTTGCAGACAACGGTGGTGGAACCAATATCGTAAAATTTCAAGTAAATTCCAGAAGTTCACAAATCACAGACATTGAAGATATGGATATATCAATCTATCCAAATCCATCTAATACAGGTTTATTTACCGTAAATATGATGTCGCCTATACTTAAATCATTTAATTTTCAAGTGTATGACATGACAGGAAGAAAAGTCTATGAACAAACGCAAGATAAGCATAGTTTTGAAACATCGTTTAATCTCAACTTAGAAAACTTATCCAATGGCAATTATCAACTGGTCATTTCTAATGAAGATTATCAACAAGCGTATAAACTTACTATTCTTAAATAGAATATGTGTTTTTTAACTGAGCGTGAAAGATCCCTTATGGTCTAAATTGTAGCATACCTTTGTATTTGTTTTCGAATTGTAAAACTAAGGCAAAACTCTTAGCTCAGAGTCTATTAATTTATTATTACACTTTATTTTAAACGATATTTATGTAGTCAGTAAATAGTATTATCAAATTCACTTTAATATACTTAATTTGAATTTTTCGCTGAAATTTCCCTTCTTTTTCTAAGCGTATTAGTTCCAACTATCTAAATTTACTTTTTCAAGATATTTTATATATGCTTCAGGAGCGTTTTCTATTAGCTTTAAAGAATTCTCTGGAATTTCAGGATAGAGTTCTTCATAAGTTTTAATTTTATGGCCGTGAATTCTATGGAAAATTATTTGTCTATTTACTTCATCAAAATGACTAAGTCCAGCAGCATAAAGTAATTCTAAAGCTGCTTTTACCGTGTTTTTTTGGTATTGGAAAACTCGTACACGCTTGCCCATAGCCATCATCATGCCTCGTGCACTTGAGCATAAGTCAGCACCTAAGCTCAAAGCTTTGATTATATCAAAACCATTAATGACTTTTCCAGAAGCTATGATTTTAATCTGACTTTTTAACCCAAATCCTTTTAAACTATCATATACAAATGCAATAGCGTCTCTTAGGGGCATTCCTACATGATTTGAAAACTCAATTGGCGCTGCACCAGTACCACCTTCACCTCCATCTACAGTAATAAAGTCTAAGAATATGTTTTCATCTACCATTGCTTTACAAATAGATAAAAATTCTTCTTTTTTTCCGATACAAATCTTCATTCCTACAGGTTTTCCACCACTTAAATCTCTGAGCTTTTTGACAAAATGAACAAAAGTCCTAGGGCTATTAAATGCACTATGATAAGGAGGTGATTCTACATCTTGGTCTTTTGAGACTAATCTGATTGAAGCAATTTCATCTGTAATCTTTGATTTAGGCAAAATCCCACCATGTCCAGGCTTGGCGCCTTGACTAAACTTAATCTCAATCATTTTTACATATTCATGAGTTGCTCTTAATTCAAATGCTTTAGAGTCGAAATCACCTTGTTCATTTCTACAGCTAAAATATCCTGTACCAATATTCCAAACGACATCTCCACCGAGTAAATGATATTGACTCAATCCACCTTCACCTGTATTATGAAAGAATTCACCGAGTTTTGCACCTTCATTCAAAGCTGATATCGCTGTTTTGGATAACGAACCATAACTCATGGCTGAAATATTGAATACGTTTGCAAGATATGGCTTTTTGCATTGACTAGAACCAATTAAGATTCTTGGATTTTCAGTGTTTTGTGTGATTGATTTTGCATTTATAGAATGATTCATCCATTCATAACCGTCTTCATAAACTGCCATCTGAGTTCCAAAAGGTACTTTATCATTGACACCCTTACTTCTTTGATAGATCATACTTCTATCTAGACGATTAAAGGGGGCACCATTTGTATCAGATTCAATAAAATATTGATAGAGTTTTGGTCGAATTTCTTCCATAAAATAGCGCATTCTAGCTACTATGGGAAAATTTCGTTTTAAAGTATGTTTTTTCTGAAAAATGTCGATAAGTCCGATAACCGCGATTACTATCCATATCGCAAACAATAAAAAGAAAGGTCGATACACATAGCCTAAAAGTAATATCAAGAGTAGGCTAGTAATTAAAAAAAAGATAAACGTTTTTTTCATAAATTGGAGATTAATATGCAAGTATAATAAAAAAGGTACAGCTAGACTGTACCTTTTTTATATTAAAAAATGAATTATTTCTATTTTGTAGAAAGCTGTAAAGCAATTCTCCTGTTTTTTGCTCTACAAGCATCAGAATCTTCTTCACAGATTTGATGAGTGTCTCCATAGCCTTTTGCACTAAGTCTATCCGCAGCGATCCCTTTTGATATCAAAGCATTCATGACAAAATCAGCTCTTTTTTGAGAAAGGGCGAGATTGTCTGCTGAATTCCCAGTTTTATCTGTGTAACCACCTATTTTTGCTTGCGAATTAGGAAAGCCTTTTAGAATGGCTACAATATTATTTAATTGTTCTTCTGAAGACTGCTCTAATTCATGTGAGTTTGTCTTAAAAGTTAGTCGGTCAAAGTCAAACCATTTTTCTTGACCAAGTTGATTCGAACTATCTTTTAAATAAGATAAAAGTTGATTTTCTATTCCTTTTTCAGGTAAATTTAAAGATATATCACCTAATTTCACAGACATCAAACTACCTAAACTCTGACCTAAGCTACCCATTATTTCTTGTGTGGCTGTAACTTGAGTAGATTTATCAGTAGAGCTATGATGGCTTTTGGAGTCTATAGCGATAAGCGGTGCGATAGTCAAACCTACTAAAGAAGTTAACTTAATAAGTATATTCATTGAAGGGCCAGAGGTATCTTTGAAAGTGTCACCTACAGTATCTCCAATCACAGCAGCTTTATGCGGCTCAGATTTTTTATAAAAAATTTGACCTTCAATTTCCACACCCTTTTCAAATGATTTTTTCGCATTATCCCAAGCACCACCAGCATTGTTCTGAAA
>JALOMB010000076.1 GCA_025455685.1 Chitinophagales bacterium
ATGGGCGTTTTCAAAACGCCCCTACAGAGCAAGAGATTTTTAATTTTAGGCGATTTTTTTAGCCACCGAACCCAAAACCAGAAATGAAAACCCAATCGAAGTAGGGTTGTAATGCAAACGACCAATATCAAACGGCCGATATGCAAACGACAAAAACCCAGAAACTATTGATATTTTGATTCGAAAAACATCACTAATTCATTCATTCGAATTTTTAGTTCGTAAGGGTCTTGCTCAACTAAAATTAAATTTTTAATCGAATCTTGGAGCTCTTGCTCGAAATTTGAATTTTCTTTTGTTATTATTTGATATGAAACATCATTGACGACTATTTGAGTAGATTTGTTGGCATAATTTGGATAGGTAAAGGTAAGCACTCCGATGACAACGAAAACAATAAGTCCTAAGATAACTTTGTAGTGTCGATAAATTTTATCGATACGGCGATTCCAAATGATTTTTTGTTTTTGATTTCTAGGGAGTTTCATGACATCATAGATCAAAATTTCAGCACTATGCTTCTTCATCGAGATAGAGCTATAGGCAGTGAGGGATACTTTGAAAGGAGAGCGGTTGAATTTATTGAGTTTTATTTTTTTTCGACCAGTAGGAGGCACCATACCAAAGGGATAGAGATAAGCAATATCCGCATGTGAGGTCTGCCAGAAAAATTCTACAATGTCACTGGGTAATACATAATAGGACGATGCGATAAAAAGTGTAATCTTTGGAGCAATATCAGGCTTTTGACGCGCACGAATCAGAGACAATTGTAACATAGCATCATAATCTACGCGCTTTACAGGGTCTTTTAGCGTTTGATAAGCTTGAGAAATTTCTCTAAATAACTTCTCTGCATTTGGTAAATCTGGATTCCTATCGGGATGATAGCGAAGGGCTTGGACTCTATAAGCGCGACGTATTTCCTCAGGCCCCGCATCATAGTTGATCCCTAAAATTTGATAATAATTCAAGTTATTTTTCTTTTCTAGCCATAATGTCTTTCATGACCCGCTCTCCTATTTCTCGTCCGAAATCATAACCAAATTTCTGAGTCTCCTCCATAACTGACGATGATTTTGAAAGTAGTTTTTTGCCGAGCGGTGTCGAATAAAATTGAATTAACTCCGTGATTTCAGATTCATTATAATGTGAAGCATAGATAATAGCTACTTTTTTGAGATATTTAGGCATTTCTTTTCTAAATTCTATTATTACTTCATCAAAAAATTCATTGGGCAAATTCAAATCATTGGAGTTTCGAAGTAAATTCATAGATTTAGTGGTTTGTTCTTCGAAGTTTTCAGCAGTTTTAGTAATTTCAAATAGTCTATTGATTTTGGACTTCATAGATGAAGAGAGCAAATCGTATTCCTGAAAACTCTGAGCGAAAAGCGATGATGTCAAAAGCGACAATACAAATAGGATAAGATGTTTCATTGATATAGATTGATTAAATTAAATAAAGTACTAAAATATAAAAAATTTATAAAATAGCCGTTATTTAAAAAGTAATTTCATCATGTCGCTGACTTTAGCTACTTCTATGATTTGAATTTGCTGCGTTTTTAACTCTTTGATGGCGTTTTGGCGAGAAACGAATATTTTTTCAAACCCTTGTTTGTCGGCTTCTTGAATGCGTTGAGCGATTTTATGTACGGCACGAATCTCCCCACTGAGGCCTACTTCGGCAGCAAAGCAAAATTTAGGAGCAATCAAATGGTCAAATTGTGAGCTGACGATAGAAGCGATGACGGATAAATCGAGCGCAGGATCGTTAATTTTTAAACCGCCTGCGATATTTAGGAATACATCTTTATTAGCGATTTGTAGCCCTAATCGTTTATCTAAGACGGCTAGAAGCATATTGAGACGTCTAGGGTCTAGGCCTGTGGCGGTACGCTGCGGTACGCTATAAACCGTTGGGCTGACCAAAGCTTGAATTTCGATGAGAAATGGTCGAGCGCCCTCCATACTCGCCGCTACACTAGTGCCGCTATAGATATCTTGACCATCAGAGAGAAAGAGCGATGAAGGATTAGTCACAGGATGTAAACCTGCTTCGGTCATTTCATAGATTGCGAGTTCGTGCTGAGCCCCAAAACGATTTTTGATAGCGCGCAGTATTCTATGGGTATAATTCCTATCTCCTTCGAATTGAAGCACGACATCTACGATATGTTCGAGGATTTTTGGTCCAGCGATTTCCCCTTCTTTATTGATATGACCGATTAGAATTATCGGTATATTGGTGCTTTTCGCTAGACGCTGAAACTCAGCAGCACATTCTCTAATCTGAGCGATAGAGCCAGATGCACTCTGCACCAAATCAGAATACACGGTCTGAATTGAATCGATGATAATCAAATCGGGCTCGAGATTCTTTACTTGTTTGAAAATTTCCTGAGTCTGAGTTTCGCTATAGAGATAGAGGTTTGGATTTTTTTGGGCAATTCGTAGGGCACGAAGTTTTATTTGCTCTGCGGACTCCTCGCCAGATACATAGAGAATTTTTTTGTCGAGCATAAGGGCAATTTGAAGCAAAAGGGTGGATTTACCAATGCCCGGCTCACCTCCCAAAAGCATAATGCTGCCCGGCACGATACCGCCACCAAGTAAATTGTCAAATTCACTATCTAGAGCAGAAATCCTCTGAAAATCAACTTTTCCGACATCTTGGATATTAATTGGTTTAAAGGGTTGATAAGTAATCTGTTCCAATTGCTGCGATTGAATATGATTTGAAGATGATATAATTTCTTCGACCATGGTATTCCAACTCTGACATGAGGGACATTTTCCATACCATTTTGGCGCTTCGAAACCACAGCTTTGACAGAAAAATGCTTTTTTAATTTTAGCCATGTGCTTTTTTTAGGGTTTTACAAAAATAAATGATATAAATTTGTCCAAGAATTTTTTGATTTAAGAATTTAAATTTATTATTATGAAATCTATCTTGTTAATTTTCACAACTAGTTTGTACCTTGTATCCTGCCAGCCAAAAGAAGAAAAAAAGGCATGTTGTAGCAAAGACGCCAAGAAAGCGGACTCTACAATAACTACAGACACAACTATTAAAACGAATGCCCCAATGATGGAAGGCAAATAACTATTATATTATAGCTTATTCTTTATAAACCTATACCAAAAATTTTAAGCACAAATCTGTTTATTTGTCATCCTTGGTTTTCTTAGCTGTTTTTTTGGCAGTAGTTTTTGGTTTCTTTTCTACGCTTTTCTCAGAGGCTTGAGGTTCTTCTATCGTATTTTTCTTAGCAGTTTTCTTAGCGGTAGCTTTAGGTTTTGGTGCTATGACTTCTTCGATTTCTTCTGTAGGCTTCAATTCTTTAGTGGTTTTCGGAGCTTCTTCGACCTCTTCTATGAAAATTTGATGAGCTTGATCAAAAGGTACTAATAAATCATACCATTTGAAGATTTTTTTGATATCTGACTTATATACTCTACTTTTGTCATAGTTTGGCAAGGCTATTTCAAAGGCTTTTCCTAGGCTTTCGTCAGATTTTATATCATAAGATAGTTTCTTAGATTTAATGGTCTGAAAAATACTAAGCAAACTCACATGATCCTCTTCTGTATATATCGTAATGTTTTCTAAAGGTGTAAAAACATGTTTTCTAGAGGAAGCAAAAGTTGTCTTGTCACTATCTAAGAACTTAAGAATAAGGCCATCTGTACG
Source organism: Chitinophagales bacterium (assembly GCA_025455685.1). Taxonomy (GTDB): domain Bacteria; phylum Bacteroidota; class Bacteroidia; order Chitinophagales; family JADJOU01; genus JALOMB01. The sequence continues at coordinate 3,701 of JALOMB010000076.1, forward strand.
TTTTCTATTCATGAGATACAAGCCTGGCATATTGGATACAGCGACTAAATCAGAAAATTTCATGGTATTAATTTAAATTTGATTGCAAGTATAATGAATAAAAACTAAAACTGAATAATTTTAATATTATCAATCCAAGCCTGAGCATTTTGTTTTCCTATTTGAGGGGTAAGAAGATAGATAATTCGGCCTGAAGTAATGTTATTGTTGACGAGTTGCGCCTGCATATCCCAATAGACTCGAGTAAAGTTCTGATTTGGTGTCAGGAAATAATCGTTTTGAATGCGTCGAGTCGTCGTACCTTCAGTATATTCTAGGAGTACCGTCATCACGCCATCGGTCATTTTATAGTCGAATTCGATTAAATTTCGCTTCAAAGGATTGAATCCTACCGTGAAGTCAGAAACGGCAAATTGAGTCGTATCTGCTTGTAAGGGAGACACATCAATTCTCATAGATTTAGTACTAAAATTACCTGTGTTTTCACTTGAAGCATTGGTGAAATTGATGATTTGCTCGAAGCTTTCTTCTAAAATTACCTCGACATTGCTCCGATAAGAAAAGACTGGCGTAATCGGAATGGTCTGTCCGGGAATTAAATTTACTTTTTTATTATAATTCGTTAAGAAATCTGCTCGATATAGTAGAGTGCTGAAATTATTGAAGCGTACAATAGGAACAATGGAAACATTCTGGGAATCCCGAAAAAATGAAGGGACAATGCTATTGCTTTGCCAGGTTCCTCTGTCTTCAGAACCTATAAATACTTCATAAAAATTTACAGATTGAGCTATGGTATCGTTTTTATGGATAAGTTTGCTGAGGTTGATCTGTAAGTTTGAAGGGATTCCATTATTCGGTAAATTTTTTTGACATGATGCCAAAAAACCAATCATCAAAATACAGCCAAAAAAAATGATATACCTAGTCATGACAATCTATTTCTAGACAAAGATATATTTTTTTAGGTAAACAATATCGTAGAAATCAATTTTCATGAAACAAAACGAAGATTAAACTGACATAGGTACTTCCATCAGCAGGATTTGAGACTCATTTGATAAAGATTTAAGGTCAAATGAATTTTGATTCAATATACCTAGACCATCTCGTGGATTTAGGAGTTGTCCTTCGATTTCAAATTGCCCTGAAATGACAAAAGCATATACCCCATTTTGGCCATCGTGCAAAGTATATTGTGTAACACTTCCAGAATCAAAACGCCCAATATGAAACCAAGCATTTTGATATATCCAGGAGCCTACATCTTCGGGATTTGGAGAGATGATTTGCTGGAGTTTGTTTTGCGTCGTGGCCAAGTCAAAAGAAATCTGATCGTATCTCGGTGTGACTTCGCGTTTATTTGGGATTACCCAGATTTGTAGCAGCTTCAGAGGCTCTGAGGCACTAGAGTTTCGCTCGCTATGAAGAATTCCCGTGCCGGCACTCATGACTTGAATATCGCCTTTTTTTAAGGTAAATTCGTTGCCCATGCTATCTTGATGAGTGATTTCACCTTCAAGTGGGATAGTAATGATTTCCATATTGTCATGAGGATGCGTAGCGAAACCCATTTTAGGGGCTACAGTATCGTCATTGAGTACACGAAGGGCACCGAAATTCATGCGATCAGGGTCATAATAACTCGAAAAACTAAATGTGTGATTGGCTATGAGCCAGCCATGGTCTGCGTGACCTCTAGATAATGCAGGGTGATAAATTAGTGCCATAATTAAAAAATTTGGAAAAAAAGCCCTGTATGTTTACAAGGCTTTTCAAATTTAATACAAAAAAATCTTAGGATTAGCTTACTTCTTCGAAATCTACTTCTTCTGCGCCTGCGTCTTGAGCATTGGTATTATTCTGCTCGGAACTTCCTGGATTAGCCTGCTGCGCTTTATAGATGTCTTCAGAAGCAGCACTCCAGGCTTTGTTTAACGCTTCCGTTAGGGTCTCTAGGTTGCTATAGTCTTTTGCTTCTAAGGCTGATTTTAGGGCTGTTTTGGCAGATTCGATCGTACTGAGTTTGTCAGAAGGAATCTTATCTTTGAATTCGCTGAGTTGTTTTTCCGTTTGGAATATCAAAGCGTCAGCTGCGTTTACTTTTTCAATTTCTTCTCGTTTTTTATTGTCTGATTCTTCATTAGCTTTGGCTTCTGCCTTCATACGCTCGATGTCTTCTTTGGATAGAGAGCTTCCGGCTTCTACTCGTATAGACTGTTGTTTTCCAGTGCCTTTGTCCACAGCGGATACATTGAGGATACCATTTGAATCGATATCAAAAGTGACTTCGATTTGCGGCACACCTCTCTGAGCCGGAGGAATAGAGTCCAAATGGAATTTTCCAATAGTTTTATTGTCGTTTGCCATTGGACGCTCACCTTGGAGAATATGAATTTCAACCGAAGGTTGATTGTCTTGAGCCGTAGTGAAGACTTGAGATTTTTTAGCGGGAATAGTCGTATTGGATTCTATGATTTTCGTCATGACACCACCCATAGTCTCGATACCGAGGGATAGCGGTGTGACATCGACTAAGACGATATCTTTATTGACATCACCAGATAAGATACCTCCTTGTACCGCGGCACCCATAGCGACGACCTCATCTGGATTGACTCCTTTGGAAGGTTTCTTGCCGAAAAATGCTTCGACCATTTCTTGTACTTTAGGGATTCTCGTAGAGCCACCGACTAAGATGACTTCATCGATATCATTAGCGGTCATACCAGCATCGCTCAAGGCTTTTTTGCATGGCTCCATCATATTTTGAAATAATCTATCCGCTAGTTGTTCGAATTTAGCTCTAGTGAGTTTCTTGACCAAATGCTTTGGTACACCATCTACAGCAGTGACATAAGGCAAATTTATTTCTACTTCTGTCGTTGAGCTCAATTCAATTTTAGATTTTTCTGCGGATTCTTTGAGTCTTTGAAGCGCCATTGGGTCTTTTCGCAAATCGATATTTTCCTCTGCTTTGAATTCATCAGCCAACCAATCAATAATAACTTGGTCAAAATCGTCTCCGCCTAAGTGTGTATCCCCATTCGTTGATTTCACTTCAAACATACCGGCACCGAAATCCAATATTGATATATCAAAAGTACCGCCTCCTAAATCGAAAACCGCAATTTTCATATCTTTGTCTGTTTTGTCGAGACCATAAGCTAATGCAGCAGCAGTAGGCTCGTTGACAATTCTTTTTACAGTGAGTCCTGCGATCTCTCCAGCTTCTTTAGTCGCCTGACGCTGTGCGTCATTGAAATAGGCAGGAACCGTAATAACCGCTTCGGTCACGGTAGTACCTAAAAAATCTTCTGCGGCTTTTTTCATTTTCTGAAGTACCATAGCTGAAATCTCTTGTGGCGAATACAATCGCCCATCGATATCTACCTTAGGCATGTCGTTATTGTCTTTGACAACTTTGTAGGGCATTTTAGCGGCTTCCTCTGTAGATTCAGAGTATTTAGCACCCATAAATCGCTTAATACTATAAATTGTTTTCGCCGGATTAGTAATGGCTTGACGCTTTGCAGAGTCTCCGATTTTTCTTTCGCCATTTGCTAAAAAAGCGACGATTGAAGGCGTAGTTCTCTTTCCTTCTTCGTTGGTGATAACCACAGGCTCATTTGCTTCGATGACAGAAACACAAGAGTTGGTGGTTCCTAAATCAATTCCGATAATTTTTCCCATAATAATAATGTTTTGTTTATTTTTTAATATGTTAAAACAACAAATATACCAATCATCAAAGCGTGACGAAATGTCGCATTGTTTGCCAAACACATTACTTTGTTTGAAAACATCTTGTCAAAATGTCATTTTTTACGAAAAAATAGTCTTAGGGAAGAAACAAAAAACTGTTTAGCGCATTTAATCCGATGAATTTGTGATTTTGGATTTCAGTATAGATGGATTCCACTAGAAATAAGCCTCCTTTGATATTGATGAGGTCATATGGAAGGTTGGTTTTGAGATGTATCTCTTTGACAAACCCAATATAATTCGCTTCATTATAGGCGATATGATCTGGAAATTGCATGATTTTATGATTGATTTGGTCTAGAAAAAAAGATTTTTCAAAATCAATCGCCTCACTTGAGATAATAGGAAAGCCCAATAAAAAGTAGCATTGTGAAAAAGTATCTATCCGGCATCGAATTGCATTGTGTTTCGGCAGACGACAGACAGAAATCATATTATAGAGCTTCTCACTGAGCATAAGCTGAAAACCTAGCTGATTAGGACAATACTGAATCACATCGATTTCTTTGGCTCTTTTGAAGGAAGGAAAATAAGTGATTTCAGATATCTTATTGGAATCTATTGTTAAAAAATCAGGATAATAAATGGTTGATGGTTGTTTTTCTTTTGCTTTTTGAAATTCCTCAAAATATTTTCGTTCTGCATCAGACGCAAAAGAGTTTTTTTTGATTTCTACTGAATATACACCATTTGGGCTACCCGTAATTTTGGGATCAGTTTCAGGAATGATTTTTAGGTATTTCATTGATTTTTGGTTAAAAAATTAATTTTATCAATCTTCTTCATTAATCTATCCGTTTCACTCATTGCCACAGTTATTT
>JALOMB010000077.1 GCA_025455685.1 Chitinophagales bacterium
ACGGCTGGAGAATGCATTAATATCATTGACAGGTACTTTTTTATAAACGATTGAGTTATCTGTCTCGATTCCACCGACTTGAGAACCAGAACCATTTTGAGGATTATTATTGGCATCTCTAGTGGTGACAATAGCATTGCCTACGAGATTGTCTTGCTGATACACGACATGTAAATTGCCATCTACTCTACGAGCGATAGACGGATAAGTCTCTTCCAAGGTATTAGTCTGAGATACATTCAGTGGGCCTATCCATTTGTTTGGATCGGATTTCATCAATTTGATAGCAAAGACATCATAAAAATTATAACCTGAAGGGTCTCTATCTTTGTTTAAGCCTTCGTTGGTCGTATCCAATCTACCTCTATTATAGCCATAGGTAAGATAAATATTTCCTGCATCATCAATTCCCGCTGAAGGCCAAGTCACAGGACTAGAACCGTAAACAGCTCCAGAGCCCAAATAACTTAACTCAGAACCATTAGTACCTGCTGTATTAAATTTCAAAGTTATATCATCGTGCTGTTTGGTACTTTCTCTTTGAAATGCTGTTTGAGGGATTACCTGAGCTTTTGGATTGTTTTCACTCCAATACATGATACCATGTTTAAATCTATTGATAAAAACAGAAGCTATATCTTGTTCTTCATCACCATAAGTATAACTTCTACCCCAGAAACAATGAACCTTATTATCATTATCGATAAGCACAGAATAAGACCCATCAGAGCGATCAAAAGGAGTTAAAAACTCACCATTATCTAAAAAGAAATTATCCGAAGTAGGTCTTCCCAGATTAGTTTTAGTCCAAGTTACCCCAAAGTCAGTTGATTTATACAAAGTCAAATCATAAACTCCTGTAAGTATGGCTATGACATCGCCTCTTAAATCTACTGCATAATTATCACCTCCTAAACCGCTATAATTTGTAGGATTGATTCCGTTAGCACCTTTGATAGAGTCAGGGGCAGTCCATGTCACACCACCATCAGAAGATTTGATAAACATCAAACCACCATCTACATCATTAAATTGAGATTCAAAATGTGATGAAATGACCACAATCTTATTACCACTAACCGCCATTCTCGGCCATGTTTCTTTGCCGGATGTTACAGACTTATATGCATAAGCTCCTAGCGAAGATATACTGCGCTCTGCCATATAAAGACCATTAAAACCATCTGAAGACTGATGCGAAATAATCAATTCTTTTCCATTGACTATAGCAGGCTCACCCCAACCGACACGTTTATCTTCTATTCTACCAGGGAAAGTAGTTTTAGGCGGCATAAAAGGCGCTGATTTATCAATCCATGTATTCGTAATGGTATTGAACATAGCATATCCTGTACCCCTATCCTCATAAGCGCCATCGGTTAAATTCGAACCAGTATAGGTAATGGCCAAAAAATTATTTGTCGGGTCTAAAAAAGCTCTTCTCTGAACACTGTTATTAGTTTGCAAATCATATCTAGTCTTGCCAATGATGATTTGTGCATCAAGGGCAAAAAGACACAAAACAAAACCTAAAAATGAAAGTAATTTTTTTGACATAATAGTGAAATTTATTTTGATACAAATATATAACAAAAAAACTAAGTTTCTTATTTTTTTTGTTGAAGTTTTTTTTGTTCTTCTGCTTGTTGCATCAATTCCTGCATTTTTGCTTGAAAATTTGATTGTTTTTTTGGATTCTTACGATTAAATTCAATCTCTTCTCTTACTTTATTTTCATCGATAAAAAATTTAGTAACCACCCACTGTTGTAAGATACTTAAGATGTTTTGAAGCAAATAATAAAAAGTCATCGCAGCAGGCAAAGAATTGAAGAAAAACATCATTCCTACAGGCATAATATACATCATGGATTTCATTTGGTCTTGCTGCGGAGAACTCGGCTGAAGTTTGGACATATACCAAGTCGTAGCTATTTGAGTAAGGGTCATCAAAATAGTAAATAAACTGACATGATTTCCATAAAAAGGTACCGAAAAAGGCAAGGTCAAAATAGAATCATACGAACTTAAATCAGTCGCCCAAAGAAAAGGCTGCTGACGCAACTCTATAGATGCAGGGAAGAAACTCACCATCGCAAACAAAATAGGAAGCTGAAGCAACATCGGAAGACATCCTCCAAGCTGACTTACGCCTGCTTCACTAAAGAGTTTCATTTGTTCTGTTGCGAATTTTTGTTGATCGTCTCCGTATTTTAGTTTTAGTTTTTCCAAGTCTGGTTTTAGGATTTTCATGGCTACACCAGAGCGAAATTGCTTAAAGGATAGAGGTGTGAGCACAAGCTTGATAAAAAGCGTAATCAGAAAAATGATAACCCCATAATTGCTAAAAAACTTGGATAAAAAAGCAAACATAGGTATGATAAAATAAATATTAAAGACTTTGACCCAACGAAACAAAATAAAATCTTGACTCAACGGGATAATTCTATCTAATTTATCTGGATCTTTTTTGAGCAATTGATAACTAGAAGGTCCGGCAAAGAAAGTTAGAGACAAGGTATCTTGCGTCACAGGAACCATAGATGTAAAGTATTTCTTGACATAGGTAGTGTCTTCTTCCTCAAATTTAGAGGAAAGTTCCATAGATTCGAAGCCATCTTCTGATTTAACACTAACATTAAAGAATTGTTGCACTAAACTCACCCAAACTGCCTTTTCTTTTATGGTTTCAATAGAGGATTTCATCGCATCTAGCTTCTCAGTCGCATCGCTGTGCTCTTTGAGGTAATGAATAGTAGAAAACATTCGCTCTCGCTTCAGATCTTGTTCATTTTTATGCGTATAAGTAGCTAAATTAACACGTCTAAATTTAGCTTGACCTGATTGAGAAGTCCAAGTAGTATATATATAGTGATTTGCGGTATCCAAGCGATAATGAACCGAATAAGCACCTGAAGTCAAATAAAAATCTTGAGCGGTACTAGAAGGTAATTTTTGAAAAACTAAATCTTTGGTTTGTATGATCTGCCCATTATCTAAAATTTCTACATTAAAGTCAGTATGATCATCCGTCAAAAGAATAATTGGCTTCTTATCATAAGTTTGCCATTGCTTCAAAATCACATTTTCGATAACAGCACCTTGAGCAGCAATTTCAAAACGCATTAGATTATTTTCAAATGAAAACTTCTCTGAAGAAATTTTAGATATACTAGTGTCTGATACTAACTGATTATTTTGCTTAAGCTGAGCCGAATCAGGTGACAGCTGAGCCGAATCACTAGAAATATGTTGCCCTTTTACATTCATCAAGGAATCTTGCTTCCTTTCCTGTAAGGCTATAGCTTGATTTTTTTGAAACTGATACTTAGAATAATAAAAATAACCACCTAACACTAAAATTATCAAAAAGGTACCGATTATTGTATTTTTATCGAAAAATTCTTTCATGCGTCTGATATTTGCTAAAAATTTAATTTTGGCAAAACTACAGAAAAAAATTTATCTAAATAAATTTAAAACACCACTTCGATTGACTACCGTGGAATTTACTAAAGTCATTTCAACCTGATAATAATACGTTCCAGCAGGCATAGGCTCGGATTTATAGGTACCATCCCAGCCATCTTCAATATTTTGAGAATAGAATAATAAAGTTCCTAAACGATCAAATACCTTGAGTGTCATTTCCAGGACATGATTTGAATAAGCTCTAAAAGTAGGATTCTTTTGGTCTTGATTAGGTGAAAAAGAATTAGGAATATATACTGATGACTCTGCATCATGATAAAAGTCGACAGAAGTCTTTTTTACCAACTGACATCCTCTATAAGTAAATATAAAACTTAAATCAGCATCTTCAAATCCTTGATACTGTGTTTCGAGACATTCGCTACAACTTAGATTTTGACTTGGAGTCCAAAGAAAAGTTGCTTTTTCTTGCCAATCTGTTATATCCGTGGAGATTTTTGGAGTAAGTATCACCGGGGTATCTATAGTAGTTTTGAAGTCACTAGGCAAATCAATCGTAATTTCTGGCAGAGAAGCTATTTCTACCGTAGTGTCGGCTTTACAGTTATTTATATCTGACACGCCAACTTGATAAACACCTTGTGGCAATCCTGTAAAACTACCTCTAGTATTTACTTCGGAAGAATTAATTCTGAAAAAATATTGGCCATTTCGATTAGGCGTTCCTCCGAATCCCTGAACCTTTATTATACCATTTTGATCGCCAAAGCAAATTGCATCCTGAGTGGTAGCATGCAAACCTATAGGGCGAGGTTGGGATAAAGTAGTAGATATAGAAGTTTCACAGCCATTTCTATCTGTGATAAGGACACTATATCGTTGATTTGCTTTTAATCCAGTGCGATAAGGCAGCTCTAAATCATTGTCCCATAAATAAGAAAAAGGTGCTTGACCACCCACTGCCTTTACAGATAAATAGCCATCTTCATAATTATGACACGAAGGCAACTTAATGGAGTCAAACTGAGCAGTAAACAACAAACTAGGATTATACAGCTCAAAAGATTTACCTATTTTGCAATTGTTGGAATCAGTGACTTGAACATTAAACCTACCTCGCTTTTGATATACCGCTGAATCTCCTAAGATTTCATTAGCAGCAAACCAATTATAACGATAAGGCTTTTGACCTCCTATTACTATTGCCTTCATATACCATTCTTCTGCGTTACTACATGTAGGCTTATTAATAGCTAAGTCTAAGTTCATAGAATCTTTTACCGTCAAATCGAGGGTTTGACTATAGGAACAGTTTGCAGAATCTGTCACAGTATAGGTATACATGTTGTTGACGAGTGGTGCCGTAACCAAACTATAGGACAAAGAACCATTTTGATTAACTACAAATGGACTTGAATTGGTATTTGGCCTAATAGTGACTACCGTTCTAGACTCAGGACATCGAGGAGTATCATAGCTAAAAGATGCAGAAAAACGATACAAAGTGTCTACAAAGAAGCTATCACTTTTAATACAATTATTGGCATCAATAATATTTAAATAATAAGTATTTAAACCTAATAAATTTCTTCTAAGCGGAACAGAGTTTGGAATATCTCTCCATTGATATGTTACCGGCTGAGTACCCCCTACCAATTGGTTGATTCTTATTTCTCCATTAGAAGAACTTAGACAATTACTAGCTCTAACAGAAGTATTATACGATAGATTTAGAGGCTCTCGAATAAAAACAGATTCCTTGACACTACATAGATTTTTGTCTGTGACTTTGATTTCATAGAGATCTGAGCGTAAATTATTTAAATTTAAACTTGTATCACCATGTGACCAATTAAACGTGTATGGCGAAGTTCCGCCAGAAATCCTAGCATTGATACTTCCATTTCTTTCTCCAAAGCATCGAACATCTATCTTATTCATTGAAACTTGAAGTCTCTGTGGTTGTGTAATGATTTGTGTCAAAGTATCTTTACAATTCTTAGCATCAGTCAAAATAGCTCGATATGTTCCTGCAATAAGGTTAAATATACTATCACTGGATGAATTATGAGACCAAGATAAGGAATAACCAGGCACGCCCCCTGAGAATTTTACTTTTATCCATGCATTAGCATCTCCAAAGCACAATATATCTTGATGTGCGACTTTTTCGAGCTTCAACTCATCTGGATTGAGCAAATTAAATCCATAGCTCTTGACACAATTCTTGGCATCTGTAATTTGCAACGAATAAGTCCCTGAAGTTAATCCATTATAGAAATTGTTAAATTGATTTGCATTACCATTTAAACTATAACGATAGGGGAAAAGTCCTCCTGATGTCTGAGCTTCTACTCTTCCAAAACCATTAAAACACTGAACAGAATCTAATTTTAGAATGGCTAAAAGTTGCGGATACTGATGTAAATGAAAAGAAGTATCTCGCCTGCATTGATTTGCATCTCTCAAGGACAGCTGATAAGTTTTGCTCGCAAGATTTTGATACACATTTGTATTCATAAAAGCAGAATTGTCGAGGGAAGTCACTATACTTCCCGTACCTCCCGAAGGCAATACGCTTATTATTCCAGTACTTTCTCCAAAACAAGCTACAGAATCTAATTTCAAATTAAATCTTAATATATTGGGTTGCGTAACCGATACCGAAAGATTTTGAATACAGTTTCTTCCATTTTTAATCGAAATAGGATAAACCCCGGCAGATAAACTCTCAAAAGAGTCTAAATTTTGGAAAGCAGTATTGAGAAAACTAATCTGATAAGGAGGGACTTGAGAGGTTACCGATACTTTGATAAAACCTTTGGCATCATTGAAACACTTGAGATTACGTACTGAAACGCTATAAGATGTAGAGTCTCTTGGATTGATTACTACCAAATCACCATTTTTAACACATTGATTTTTATCTTTTACCTGAATTTGATAACTTCCGGGAGTTAATCCACTAAATATTGGACTATTTTGCCAAGGCAAATTATTTAACCGATATTCATAAGGTGCATTACCACCAGATACACTTAGCGTAATTTTACCATTTGAGCCGAGATAACAATCCACGGAATCAACTGAATGTGTAATTTGAATAGGACTATAAGACAAAACTTCTTGATTCGCTAAAAAAACACATTGATTCGTATCTTTAACCTCGACTGTGTAATTTTGAGCAGTTAAATTCATTAATATCGGTGCGCTTTGATAGGTTGCATTTGAAAACAACTTATAGCGATATGGCTGCGTCCCTCCTTGAGCATTAACCGTAATTGAGCCATCGGAACCAGAATGACATGAAACAGAATCTTGTACTAGCGTGGCTATAAGCGGTTGTGGTTGCGTTAAAGTCAACGATGAAGAGAAAAGACAATTTCTACTATCTCTTATTTGATAAGGATAGGTCCCTATAGAGAGGTTATTGAAGCTATCTAATAGTCCAAAAGAGGCATTATTTAGGGAGTAAACATAAGGAGCAGTGCCCCCTGTAGCATTAATCTTGATCATGCCATCTGTATAGCTATGACATGTGATATTTTTAACATGGAGCACAGGCAATAGCTCATTTGGCTGAGTAATTGTTTGGGAAAGTGAATCTTTGCAATTTTTATTGTCCGTGGCTACTATTTTATATACCCCAGCACTTAAATTACTCAAAACTTGATTATTGCTAAGACTAGGCGTCCAATTATAAGTCACAGCACCATTTTGATTTATCACACTAACTTTCAAAAATCCATCATTGCTATTAAAACAAGTTAAATGTTTCACACTATCTATACTCAAAGTTAGTTTAGGTGGATTCAAGAGTTGAACAGTATCTTTTTTCGAACATCCTTTTTTATCAATAATTGTCACAATTTGGATGCCTGAACCAACATTATTGATAATATTTGATACTAAAGTTGTATTCGGATATTGATAGGTATAAGGTGGCAAACCTCCAAATGCATTATAGACTAATCTACCATTTGAAGCATTAAAGCAAGTTATCGAATCTACGGTTTTATTCCAACCTAAAACAGGATAAGAAGAGATAGAAACCGAAGTATCTACCTGACATCCCTTAGAATCAGCTACTTTGACTTGATACGTTCCTCTAGATAAGTTACTATACTGACTTATTGGTTGAAAAGGTTGTGTGTTGAGTTGATAGGAATATGGCGGCGTCCCAAAATTGGGATTTAGGGTGATCCGTCCATCATTAGATTCATTACAAGTTGTAGTATCCGCTTTTAGATTAAACGAAATTCTATTAGGATTTGAAAGCGTCACAGTTTGAGTGACCTGACAATTATAACGATCTTTGATATGTATAGCATAGTTGTTTGGCGCTAAATTGCTAAACTCAGTATTATTGTTAAATGCACTTGAGTTAAGCGCAAATAAAGGGCTTTCTGCCACTACATTTTGGATAGATATGACCCCATCTGTGAAATTATGACAGCTCGGCAAGGTTAGGACAGGCTGACATCTGATGGAATCCAAAAACACGGAATCTTTGGTAATACATCCTAAATTATCTGTAAGATAAATATAGTGTTTGCCATATCCAATATTATTAAATGTATTTGTCGTTACGAAGTTTACACCATCGAGACTATATCTCATCGGCCCTTGATTACCACTTCCTACAATGGTAATTTGACCCGTTTGTATTGCAATTCAATCAGATTACTATTCACAGCTGTATAGTTAGGGTACCATTTGGGCAAGCATACTATTTTAGACCTCTCACTAATGGGAACTATTCAATCAGAAAAATTTGTGAATGCGGGATTTTGGGGGTAAAGGGCAAAATCTAGCATAGGTTTTACGGAACTTTACAAATTTTAACTAAA
>JALOMB010000078.1 GCA_025455685.1 Chitinophagales bacterium
GTTGTATTTGAGAAGTAGATAGGCTACTAGCTTGTCTATCGGCATTGTATCGAATAGCAAACGATCTTCTTCTCTTTCTAAATTGAGCAGAATTTTTTGACTATAGGTATTTGCAAAATGGTGAACGAGTTTGGTTTTGCCCACTTGTCGAGCACCTCTGAGTATCAGCGGTTTTTTTTGACTACTCTTTTTCCAAGCCTCCAACTTTTTTTCTGCATTTCTATAAATATACATTTGATTGATTTTGAATGCAAAAATAGTAAATTTGTAATAAATCGAACCATAAAGTTAGTATATTTTGTAATAAAACGAATGATAAATTTAATAGCTTATGTAATAAATCGAATCATATTGGCAAAAATATTTAACCGCTAAGAACGCTAAGGAAATCGCGAAAAACGCCAAGAAAACCGCGAAGAACGCTAAGGAAACCGCGAAGGGCGCGAAGAGAGAAAATATTTCCAAAAATGAAAGTAAAAAAAGTAATCGATCCGTGTGCGAAAATAGTCTGTTGGGATGTAATACCGTGATAAAGTTTGGCTTATTTTAAAAATATAAATGGCACTATTTCCAAGACGCCATCTCTTTTTGGATAAATTCTTCTAATTCTTCTTTTTTCGGCAATTCCAACAAATACTTTGAAACAAAGAGGTGATTGTCCATGCCTGCCGTGGCGTATTCCACCAGTTTTTTGCCTTTTTCGGTACAGAGCAATATTCCAATGGCGGGGTTATCGTCTGGGCGTTTTATTTCGGCATTGTAAAAGGCCACATAGGTATTCAATTGCCCTAAGTATTCTTGCCTAAAGGCATCTATTTTCAATTCAATGATTACATGGCATTTTAGGATGCGGTGATAAAATACCAAATCGGCAAAAAAGTATTCATCATCTATCAAAATACGTTTCTGTCGGTTTTCAAAACAAAAGCCTAAACCTAGCTCTTGAATAAAATCTTGTAAATGATTGAGTAGAGCAGCTTCAAGGTCTTTTTCTTCTATCAAGCCATCATTATTTATGCCCAAAAAGTCAAACGTATAAATATTTTTTATTGCGTTTTCAGGCAATTCGGGCGTTATTTTTTCTAACAATTGCTTTTGTGCAAAATCATGATTCCCAGAAAAACCCACTCGTTCGTATGCCAAGGTATTGATTTGCCGCTTGAGCTCTTTGACGGACCAAGTTCCCTTAATACAAGATATTTCATAATAAGTTCTTTTTAATCCATCTTCAATCTGCAACAATTGCTCAATATGAGAATACGACAAGTTTTGCAGTATTTTTATGCGCTGGAACTAAAAGTTTGTTCTCAGATTGTGGGGATACCGTCCCCATTTTTGTATCAATCGTTAATAGTGGGGTTACCGTCCCCACTATTTTAGAATACAAACTATTTGATAAAAAGGAAGTATGAGATAAAATCTCGGTATGCAGATGCGGATAAAGTTTAAAAAAATCTTTAAAACGATATAAAGAACGTCGGTCAATACCTTTGATATGTTTGAATTTAAGAGCAAGCTCATTAAATAAATTGTCTCCATATTTTGCTTTATCTTCGCCATTTAATTCAAATGTAGCAATATAATATCCAATAAGCCAGTTTCTAACCGTCAGTGAAACGTTCACTGCTTTTACTGCCTGCTGCTGAAAATGATGATGCGTTTGCTCTATTACTAAAACCAGTGAATCAAAATTTAAGATTTTTGTACTCATGCAAACTTCGCTTTTTTTTGGAATTTGATTACAAATATAAAAAAATCAAGAAAGATAAAGAGATTATTTTGAAAATGGTGTAGTGAAAATACGGAATGGATAGTAATCTCTTCCAACGGCTCATTATTTAGCGCCTAAGGAAGATAAGAACACCTAAGAAAATAACTTTTTCAGACAATCAAGGAATATTTACTTTGAAACATGAAATCTAAAATTTATTTCAAAAAATATAGAATTTAGCAATGATTTCATTATGCATTTTAGGGATTTAGTATAGGTTGAAAAACACCTTGAAAGGCATGATATAATTATTAATAAATGTTATATTCTTAGCTTTTTTACCTGATTTTTGAATACCATAGAACTTACAAGAAAGCCTAAAAAGTGTTGATGATTAGTAATAATTACCAAAAAATTAAAAATATAAATATTATATTTGCTCAATGAAAGATTTCACAAAATACGATTATATTTTAGTTGGAGCAGGCTTTTATTGTAGCGTTATCGCTGAAAGAATTGCCAATGATTTAAATAAAAAAGTCTTAATCCTAGAAAAAAGAAAACATATCGGTGGAAATTGCTATTCTGAAATTCATCAAGAAACAGGAATAGAATTTCATAAATATGGTACTCATATTTTTCATACCGCAAATGAAGAAGTTTGGGCTTACCTTTCTCGTTTTACTAAGTTTAATGGATATTATCATCAAGTTCTTACTGTTTATCAAGGCAAAGTATATCAAATGCCTATAAATCTTGAAACGATAAATGCTTTTTATCAAGTCAACCTCAAACCTTTCGAGGTAGATGAATTTATGAAAAAGGAACATGAAAAAGAATTTTATGAAGACCCCAAAAATTTCGAAGAACAAGCGATAAATATCGTAGGAAGACCACTTTATGAGGCCTTTATCAAAGGCTATACCCAAAAACAATGGGAAAGAGATCCTAAAACCCTTCCTGCATCTATCATTAAGCGATTACCATTTAGAAAAAACTATACAGAGAGTTATTTCTTTGACCCATATCAAGGTATTCCGAAAAATGATTTCACAGATATTTTTAATAAAATGTTAGATCATCCCAATATTGAAGTTTTTTTGGAAACTGACTTCTTTGATGTGTGGAACGACATTCCAAAGGATAAAACTATAATCTATTCTGGGGCTATAGATAAGTTATTCAATTTTAAATATGGAAAACTTGAGTATAGAACATTGGAGTT
This sequence comes from Chitinophagales bacterium, assembly GCA_025455685.1. Classification (GTDB taxonomy): domain Bacteria; phylum Bacteroidota; class Bacteroidia; order Chitinophagales; family JADJOU01; genus JALOMB01. The sequence goes on from JALOMB010000078.1 coordinate 2,937, forward strand.
TGTAGAGGAAGTCATAGATATAGAAGATTTTCAAGGTACTTCTGTAATGAATTATGCTGATGCGGATATACCTTATACTAGAATACATGAACCAAAACATCTGCATCCTGAAAGAGAAATTAAAGGAAAAACTTTGATTATTAAAGAGTTTTCAAAAGAATCAGACGGCACAGAGCCGTATTATCCTATTGGAGGACAAGTGAATAATGAACTATATAACAAATACTTAACGGAATTAAATCATACCTATCCAAATCTAATAGTCGGAGGAAGATTAGGTGATTATAAATACTACGATATGCATCATGTCATCGAAAAAGCATTGAATGTATATCAAACTAAAATTAAAATATGAAGGATTTATTAGTGGTCATACCCGTTTATAATGAAGAAGAAATTATTCAAACGGTCATAAAAGATTGGATTACTGTTTTAAATGATTTGAAAATTGATTTTCAGATACTTGTTCTCAATGATGGCTCCATAGATAATACCTTAGCTAAATTACAAGAAGTTAAGCTAGTATATCCACAAATTGAAATTATTGATAAATCAAATTCAGGTCATGGACCTACAATCTTGGAAGGATATCGATGGAATACATCAGCCAAATTTGTTTTCCAAGTGGATAGTGATAATGAAATGAAAGCAAATCATTTTAAATCATTTTGGGAATTACGAAATGATTTTGATTTTATTGTAGCTCGAAGGGTAAATAGAGCTTCTCCAATCATTAGAAAAATTATGACAATGATATCTGCTTTAGTCGTACATACTTTTTATGGTATAGGAGTCAAGGACGTAAATTCTCCTTTTAGATTGATGAATGCAGAGAAGTATAAAGAAATATATAATAAAATCCCATCAGATACATTTGCTCCTAATCTTATTATTTCTGGAATGAGTGCTAAAAATCGCTTGAGAATTAAGAATATAGACGTACCTTTTGAAATTCGCCAAACTGGTTTGCCATCATTAGGAAGTAATATTGGAAAACTTTTAAAAATTTCATATCTTAGCTTTCGTCAGACAATTGCATATAGATTTCAATAAAAAAATATCACCAAAAAGTTATAAAATAATACACAACATTATTTTTTTATAATTTTGCATTTTATTTCTTCGTTTAATTCACAGTAATAAGTTCCATTGCTCAAATGAGACAAGTCAATTTGTATTTCATTTGAATTTTCTTTTAAAATTGTTTTATATACTTTTTGGCCTAGTGCATTAAATATTTCTAAAATATTTTCAGTTGATTGTGCATTTAGTTCATAATTTATGATAAATAAACCTGAAGTTGGATTTGGATAAACATTAAATTTGTTTAATAAATCAAAATCATGAATACTTGCCGAAATCGTTTCTGAATTAATATTTGAATCTAATTGGCTCAAGTAGATTTCAAATTTAAAAGCTAAATATTTTTCTCCTCCCATATTATCTGTAGCTTCTAATGTCAGTTGATTTGGTCGATTTAGTGAAATCTTCGACAAATCAACTAGTCCTGTTCTACCATTGACTTGCTCCCACCCAAAGGCACTAGCACCTACAAATTGACCATTTATAGAGAAATCTATTATTTGATCATCAGCTAATAACCAATATCTGATACTATCAATTTTGGGGTTCTGAATTCCAGAATTGTTGAGTAAGGCTTGAAAATCTATTGTTTTTTCTACTTTAGTAGGAGTACTGTGGCCAATTCCCCAAATCATATTTTTATAAGAAATGTTACTTCCCATAAAATTCTGAAGATTTTGTAGAAGAAAAGAATGTTGTGAAGAAGGACATACAACACCTTTGGTAACATTTGTACCATTCATAGTATTCCAAGAAGCATCTGAATTTATTATTAATGTTTTTTTCTGAGCAAAATTTGTGGTAACACAAAACAAAGTAGATACGGATAGAAGAATCTTTAAAAATGTTTTCATATGTTAAATGTTTATCATTTATTTAAATCAATATCCAAAAATAATCTATTTTTTTTAAATATCATTTTTTTAAATATCATTTTTTTAAATTTATTTCTTCTATTACCAAATTATGACAGTTATATTTTCTACCTCAAATCCTTGATAGAGTAGTCGGCAAAGTTTTCCGCTACAAACTCAAATTCGTTATCTAATACCGAAAACTGACTGTTTTTAATGTCATACGTCGAGCGATCGCCATTTTTCTCATAAACTTTAATTTGTTTGAGGATATTCGAAGAAGTACAAGTCAAATCTATTTTGAAAATTTCCTGATTTCCTAAGGGAATCAATTCATGAACTATATCTGTTTTTGATTTTTCTTTGATTCGAAACTTAAATTTCTTTTTGAAATTTTTAATAACTTCTAAGGGAGAAGTCATTTCGTTTGAAGCTTCAATGATTTGAACAGATTTCTTGGTATTATCTATAGTCCATAAGCCATCGGAAGTACTGATAAATTCTTTATTGTCATTTTTAAGGCGCATTTTATTGCCTTTCTGAGCGATAAATCCATTGAGCGAAGTGCTTTTCCCAGAATTATCAATATGTGTGAGCGAAAAATCAAATTTACTACCATTTGCCCCAAAATAATTTTCTTTGATCGAAGTGAGCTGTTTTAGACTTTCCTGATCTATAGGCTCAGAGGGAGCAGTCGTAGGTTGCTTAACTGTTTTTGTTTTTTTGGGCGCTTTAAAAGTTCTCTTTTGGGCGAAATTCTCTTGAAACAATCCCAAACACAACAAAATTATAATAAATCGAATCATCTAAATGTTTTTATTTTAGAGCAAATTTCTCGGAAAAAGTTTAGATTCAGAAATGAAAATTCAAATTATTTGCTTAGTAAATCTCTAGCGACCACCATTTTTTGAATTTCTGTAGTGCCTTCATAAATTTGAGTAATCTTAGCGTCACGCATGAGCCTTTCGACATGAAACTCCTTGACATAACCATAACCACCATGAATTTGTACGGCTTCTATCGTCGTTTTCATAGCGACTTCAGAGGCGAAGCTTTTTGCCATAGCAGCAGCAGACACATAATCTTGATTTGTATCTTTGAGATATGCGGCTCGATAAATAAGTAGTTTAGCTGCTTCGATTTCTGTAGCCATATCCGCAAGCTTAAATTGAATAGCCTGATGCTGTGAAATAGGAACTCCGAAGGCTTTTCGTTCCTTGGAATACGCTAATGCTCTTTCATAAGCACCCATTGCGATACCCAAGGCTTGTGATGCGATGCCGATTCTTCCTCCGTTTAAGGTATTCATGGCAAATTTAAACCCAAACCCATCTTCCCCTATTCTATTGTCTTTCGGAACTTTTACGTCGGTAAAGTTTAGCGTTGTAGTGTCAGAGGAGCGAATGCCTAATTTGTTTTCTTTGGCACCGACTTCGAAACCTGGCATTCCTTTTTCTACGATAAGTACGTTGATTCCTTTGTGTTTGAGTTCATGATTGGTTTGTGCTATCACGAGATAAACTGAGGCTTGTTGGCCGTTGGTAATCCAGTTTTTAGTGCCATTGAGTAAATAATGATCTCCTTTGTCTATAGCTGTAGTTCGCTGACTAGTAGCATCACTTCCGGCTTCTGGCTCACTAAGAGCGAAGGCTCCAATGATTTCTCCTTTAGCTAGCGGTTTGAGATACTTTTCTTTTTGAGCCTCCGAACCGTACTTTTCTAATCCAAAGCATACCAAAGAGTTATTTACACTCATTGCTACAGAACAAGAATTATCGATTTTAGAAACTTCAGTCATGGCTAGGACATAGGATAAGGTATCTAGCCCTGCTCCATTGTATTTTGGGTCGACCATCATACCCATTAGGCCGAGTTCGCCCATTTTTTTGATAAATTCTGTAGGAATGATTTGATTTTCGTCTCTTTCAATGACACCTGGCAAAAGTTCTTTTTCAGCGAATTCTTTGGCCATTTTTTGTATCATCAAATGTTCTTCTGTAAGACTAAAGTTCATGAGTAAAGTTTTATGAATTTAAAAATATTATTGTTTAACTAAAAGGACAAATGCTGTGATAAGCATATTACCTAAAGCGAGTGGAATTAATTTTTTCCAGCCTAATTGCATGAGTTGATCATATCTAAATCTAGGCAAAGTCCATCTAATCCACATGAAGACAAAAATAAAAAATAATGCTTTTATCATTAAGGCTACGAAACCAAGTGCCGTAAGAAGCATAGGGTTTGATATTAAGTGCATCCCCGGAAAATTATATCCTCCAAAGAATAATACAGATATAATTGTAGAAGATATAAACATATTGATATATTCTGCAAATAGAAAAAATCCTAGTTTCATCGATGAAAACTCGGTATGATAGCCACCTATAAGTTCACTCTCACATTCTGCCATATCAAACGGTGCTCTGTTGCATTCTGCTAGGGCACAAGTCATAAATATTAGAAATCCAAGCGGTTGATAAAATATATTCCAATTTAATCCTTGCAAGAAAGAAATCCCAAATAAACTACCTGATTGCTGTGCCGTAATATCTCTTAAGCTGACGCTACCAGACATCATAACAATTGTAATTATTGAAAGTCCCATAGCTAATTCATAGCTAATCATCTGAGAACTCGCTCTAATAGCCGAAAGAAGCGAATATTTATTATTACTTGCCCAGCCACCTAGCATAATACCATAAACGCTCACAGACAAGATTGCAAGGATATATAAGATACCTATATTCAAATCAGCTATCTGAAATTTATAGACGAGATTCCCTATTGTCAAATCTGGAGCCCAAGGAATAACGGCGCTTGTCATACAGGCTGTAAGCATAGCTAAACCAGGAGCAAACGTAAAGAGAAATGTATTGGCTTCTTTTGGAATAAATTCTTCTTTAAAAAACATTTTACCTCCATCAGCCAAAGGTTGAAGCAATCCAAAGGGGCCTGCTCTATTCGGTCCGATTCGGTCTTGCATGAAAGCGGCTACTTTGCGCTCGAAGTATGTAGAATACATTGCGATTACTAAACCTAAGGTAAATATTGAAATGGCTAAAATACTTTTGAATGCTATTAACTCCATAATCTTTTGGCTATTTTTTGGCAAATCTAAATAAAAAATATTAATTATATAGGACAAGAGACTTATTGAATGAACTTTATTATTGTTTTTTTTCTCAGAGCAAACTTTTTAAACTTTTTATTTAAATTTTTAGTGTCTGAATATCAGTACTTTAGACTTTACGAAGTGTTAAAATTTAGAAATAAAGAAATTTTCTCGAATAGAATTAAAATTTTTGATTTATCTTTGCAATCCAATTCGCAAGAATGTGGAAAAGTTTTGTTCATTGACATATTGTAAATAAATTAAAGAGAAAGTAAC
>JALOMB010000079.1 GCA_025455685.1 Chitinophagales bacterium
CAGGAGTATCCTGCTATTTTGGACTCTATAAGATTAAAGATATATCCTGATTCCGCTCTTATCAATCGAGAAATTTCTAGAGGATTTGCACAATACAATATTTTATTTTCAGAACAAATCAAACCTAAAATTTTTTATTTTTTTATTTCACCTAATGGACGTAATCCTGCATCTTGTTTTCAATTTGGCATTAAGGATACATTTGGTGTAAATTTATTTGGCTATTTAGGTCGTGATTTTGTCTTTTACCCTCATTTATATCCGGGTGTGAGTTATACTTATCTCTGGAGAGAGCATGACTATATTGCCAAAAACATCATGGAATTACTCTATGAAGATTTCTTAACCGCTCAAAAAATAGAAACCGCAGAAATTACCTTGATCAATAATATGGTTTTGGAAGCCAAAAGAGTGTATTTTTTATCCCAAGTATTACCTGAAGTGCCTTTAGAAATTCTTTTTGGCTATCCAAAAGAGAAGTTAACATGGTGTGATGACCACATAAATTTAATTTGGACTTTTCTCATAGAAAACAAACTACTCCAAAGTTCAGATCCACAAGCTATCAAACGATATGCACATCCAGGACCTTCAACGCCAGCGATTTCCCCTGAATCTCCGGGTGCTGTTGGGGTTTACATTGGATATCAAATTATTAAGAAATTTCAACAAAAAAATCCTTCACTGTCTCTTCCAGAGATACTTAAAACCAAATCTGAAGAGATTATTAGACACGCTCAGTATAAACCTTAGTAACTTTTTCTTTGTTTTGTTTCTTTTTGTAGATACTTGCATTTGAATCAAAGACTATATGGCTAAAGTAGATACCAATTTTTCTTTTTGGGCACAATACAAATTGTCTAAGTCTCTTGGCGTCTTATTGATAAGTCTATCTTTTTTGATATTAGGCTCTATAGTCTCGTATCTTTTGTATTTCAAATCAGATTATAGCTTCTTTTACGCAGATTGGAAATCCCTCAAAGCTACACAAGATTACAAGGTATTAAACTGGTTTAATAAATTTGGGTGCTATATTGGATTCGTACTTGTAGAGAAATTATTTGGTGTTTTATCTGTTTTGTTAGGGTTGTATATGTTTGTAGCTGGACTTAGTTTCTTGCTGCTCAAGAAGTTTATGAGATTTGTCAAAACTTTTCTCAAGATGGTATTGAGTATTTTTTTAGGATGCTATACGTTAGAAATCTTAAATCACTTGTTTCGAGGAAAACTATCTATTTTATCAGGTAATTTTGGTAATGTTATCGCTGGTAATTCATCTTGGGTATATCAACAACTAGGCATTGTAGGTGTATTATTGGTTTATTTTATGTTTTGTTCCTTGATTTTGGTTTTGTTTTATAACTTTGATTTCGGGCAATTCTTTACCCCTTTTAAACCTAGAAACAAAGCTAAAGATGCTTCAAAGCCTAGTGAACAGCATGTGTTTCAAGATACATTGCTCGAAGAAAATCAAATGAAAGTTCTTGTCAAAGAAGAAATTCTCCAAGAAATTACGTCTAGCCATACCGATTCTGAAAGTAATTCAGATATAGACAAAACTGATGAAAATCATGATAATTTTACTATTATAACCCCTAATTTACATGATGATTCAGAGGATTCTATTTCAGAATTGTCACAGGAAACTGAAAGCACATCAGAATCAATTAATACTGAAATAAATCAGAATTATTCATTAGATCTTAAAGAAATTGATTTCGAAATAACTCATTCAAATGACTCAGATAGACTGCCCGAGGAGTTAGAAGAAGAAAAAATGCCAGAAATCATAGAAACTACCAAGCCATATGATCCAAGAGCTGACTTGAGTTTATTTAAATTTCCCTCTGTGGATTTATTAGAGCATTATACCGCTGCAAATGTTCAGTTAGATGAAGTAGAAATAAATAAAAATAAGAATGAAATTATTGAGACTTTAAAGAGTTTTGGTGTTGAGATTAGCTCTATCAAAGCAACAATAGGTCCTACGATTACGCTTTTTGAGATTACACCTGCAAGTGGTGTGAGAATAAGTAAAATTATTAATTTAGAAAATGATATTGCGCTCAAGTTAGCTGCTTTAGGTATTAGAATTATCGCACCTATTCCTGGTAAAGGAACCATTGGTATTGAAGTACCCTCTAAGAATAAACAAATTGTAGGCCTTAAGTCCATTCTTAGTTCAGAGAAATTTCGAAGTACACAAATGGATTTGCCCCTTGCTTTAGGGCGTACGATATCCAATGATGTGTTTATGATTGATTTAGCGAAAATGCCACATTTGCTTATGGCGGGCGCTACCGGTCAAGGAAAATCGGTAGGCATAAATGTTATTTTACTTTCCTTGCTCTATCAAAAACATCCTGCAGAGTTAAAATTAGTTTTGATCGACCCTAAAAAAGTTGAGTTATCCATTTATGAAAAAATTGAAAAACATTATTTAGCCAAACTCCCTGATAATGAAGATAGTATCATTACAGATGTAAGCAAAGTAGTGCGCACCATGAATTCACTATGTATTGAAATGGATAATAGATTAGATTTGCTCAAGAAAGCTGCAGTTAGAAATCTAAAAGAATATAACCATAAATTTATTCATCGTCAGCTTAATCCACACAATGGGCATAGATACCTTCAGTATATTGTGGTAGTCATCGATGAGTTTGCTGATTTAATCATGACTGCTGGTAGGGATATCGAAGCCCCAGTAGCTCGGATAGCGCAATTGGCAAGAGCCGTAGGTATTCATTTGATAATCGCTACCCAGCGCCCATCAGTTAATGTGATTACAGGAAGTATCAAAGCAAATTTTCCGGCTCGAATTTCATTCAAAGTATCCTCTATGGTTGATTCTAAAACTATTTTAGATGGAAGAGGTGCCGAGCAACTTGTAGGGCAAGGCGATATGCTCATTAGTACAGGCAATGATGTAGTTAGAGTGCAGTGTGCCTATGTTGATACTGCTGAAGTAGATCGAGTGAGTCATTTTGTGTCACAGCAGCAAAGCTATGCCGAAGTCTTCGCGCTTCCTGAGGTAGATGAAGATTCAGGAGATTTCTCAGGAAAATCTGTTGATAAAACTAAACTTGATGAGATGTTTTATTTGGCTGCCAAAGAAGTTATTTTGTCTCAGAATGGCTCTAGTTCATGGCTGCAACGTAAATTTGAAATTGGTTTTAATCGTGCAGCAAAGATAATGGATCAGCTTGAAGCGGTAGGTGTTGTCGGCCCAGTCAAAGGTTCTAAACCACGCGAAGTATATATTCAATCCATAGAAGAGCTCGATATGCTACTCAATGCGATTAAATAAGATTTGTTAAATGACTTGCGTGTCTTTAATTAGCTTTAAAAATTAGCTTTGAAACACTTAGTAGCCAAATATTTTTGAAAGAAGAAGGTCTTAAGAGACTTCTTTTGCCTGTTTTTTAATACCACTTGTCTAGAAAGGTCTTCAAATAAAAATACTAAAACAAATCTTTTATTTTATTGAAGAATCCTGTTTTTGAATTAGTGTCGTTCTTAGGTTGGAAATTTTCAGATGCTTTGATTTGCTCTAGAAGTTCGATATCTTTATCACTCAATTTCTGAGGCGTATAGGCATTAACAATAATTAGTAAATCGCCTTTTTGTGAGCTTTGGTAATGAGGAAGCCCTTTTCCAGAAACTTTTAGAATTTTACCAGGTTGTGTTCCTTTTGGAATAGAAATCGAAAGTTTGCCTATAAGGCTCGGAATTTCAACTTTATCTCCTAAGGCTAACTGTGCGAAATTTAAATGAAGATTATATAAAAGATTTAACCCTTCTCGTATGAAGTGAGGATGCTCTTCTATTTGTATATTAACGATTAAATCACCTGCAGGTGCCCCATTTGTACCAGAATTTCCTTTGCCTCGAACGCTTAGACTCATTCCATCTTCTAAACCTTTGGGGATATTTATTTCTACAGTCTCTTTTTCTTGGTTTATCCCTAGACCGTTACATTTTTTACATGGTTTCAATATAATTTCACGTTGACCTCTACAAGTAGGACATTCTGACTCTGTAGCGAAATTTCCAAGAAAGGTCTGTTGGACTTTTCGAATTCTACCTGCACCTTTACAAGTCTGACAGGTTTGTTTGGCATTAGATGTGTTTTCAGCACCTGAGCCTGAGCAGGTTTTGCAGGCAACTTTCTTCTGAACACTTAACGTTTTGTCAGCCCCATTGAGCACATCCTCTAGAGATAATTTGACAGAAATTCTAATGTTTCCTCCGCGATTTCTTGATTCCTGACGGCTATTTCCGCCGAAGAAACTTTCAAAAGGTGATCCACCTTGTCCGAAAATATCCCCAAATTGCGAAAAAATATCTTCCATGTTGAAACCACCACCACTGAAGCCTCCTCCTTCAAAAGCTCCATGTCCAAATCGATCATATTTGGCACGCTTATCAGGGTTACTCAATACCTCATATGCTTCAGCGGCTTCTTTGAATTTTTGCTCGGCTTCAGGATTATCTGGATTTCGATCCGGATGGTATTTCATGGCTATTTTCCTATAGGCGTCTTTTAGCTCTTTTTCGTTAGCTGATTTAGATACCCCTAATATTTCATAAAAATCTTTCTTTGACATGTATGTATGTGTTTATTTGCCGACGACTACTTTTGGAAATCTAAGTAAAACTTGGTTTAAGGTATAGCCCTTGACCACTACATCGACTATTTTTCCTTTCATTTCTTCCCCGGCTTCTATTTCAGTAATGGCTTCATGAGTTTCCGGGTTGAAGTCTAGACCTTTAGCTTCTATTTCTTGAACACCTTGTTTTTCGATAAATTTAGAAAAATTGTCAAAAATCATAGTGATGCCATCTTTAACTGCATCAATATCTGTAGCGTTTTCTAAAAATCCGGCACCTCTTTCGAAATCATCTTTGATTTCGAGCAACCCGCTCAGTAAAGTCTTATTGCTGCTTTGAATAAGTTCTAGCTGTTCTTTAGCTTTGCGTTTTTTGTAATTGTCAAATTCTGCAAAAAGTCGAAGATATTTGTCTTTTAAGGCTTCATGCTCTTCTTGAAGTTTTGCTATGAGCTCTTCTTGATTTATCGGCTTGTCATCAAGGCTATTCCCCAAATCGGTCGTATCATCGGGCGCAACATTTTGGTTGTCTTCTGTTTCTGCATTGAGATTGTCTAAATCTTTTGGATCAATTTCATTATTTTCCTCTACCATAGTAATTTTTTAGTATAAACAATGCAAAAATTAATCCAACTAAAAATATAGACTCTCGTACTGACAATTTGTCTTATTTGGAAGAATAAAGTGTCGGGTTGAGTTCTTTCGGTGCGAAAAGAGATAGTTTGATCACTAAAATAATATAGTTGTTTATGAGTTTGTCCTCTATAGTTCCTACTAAATCTGAATTGTAAAGAATGTCAAAATCAGTTCTTTTGATTTTGACAAATGCCGAACCGATGAATTTATATTTGTTTTTTCTGAGAAAATGTCCGGTTACTTCAATTTTTTGCGTTATTCCTCTTATAGTGATAAGTCCATAGAGCTGATAACTAGAGCTGTCTATAGGTACAGATTTTTCAATTTTTAGTTCTGCTGTCGGAAAATTCTTAGTGTCGAAGAAATCATCGGATTTGAGATGATCCACGAGTTTTTGATTGAGCTTAGTGTCATTGATGTCTGTATTGGTTATGGAATTCATATCTACTTCAAGCATACCTGAAGTCCAATTGTTATTGGCGAAGGTCCATGCTGCATCTTTGAATTCAATGTAGCCATTATGTTCTTTTCTTAGTGCCGAGCCGCTCCATTTTATATAAGACTCTCCGGGCAAAAGCTTAAATATCTGAGCTATAGAAGAAGCTGAATAAAGCAGAAAAACGAGTACAATCAATTTCTTCATAGTTTTTGTAAGTCGAAGTAAATACTAAGCAAAAATAGTCCGAGCAAAATGCCCATACCTATCATTTGGACTGTAGATTTTAACTTAGGGTTTAGTTTTTTATTCAAAATCATTTCGCTTAATATCAACACAATATGTCCTCCATCTAGAACGGGAATAGGTAAGAAATTAAAAAAGGCACTGAGCGCTGAAAAGACAGCAGTCATATACAAGATAAAAACGACATCGATGGAAGGCGACATAATCGAAACAACGCCTGAGAAACCCATGTTTTGACTAGCTTTTATTTTTCCACGTAGCATTTTTGCTAAATTTTGACTGACCATTTGGATGATATTAGTAGTTTCTCGGAAGCCATGCTTTATAGCCATGCCTAAGCTAATTTTGCTTCTTGGATATTGTGTTTTGGGATAAATTATGTCATTGATAAGGCCAAGCTTTCCTGCAGTATCGACTAAGGATTTAAGCTGGATAATTTTATTTTCTCGAAAAACGATGAGGGATACTTCATGAGAACTGTTGGATTTGAGTGTTGATTTTAGAACATCGAAACTAGAAATCATGGTTTGGTTAACTTTTAGAATGATATCTTTTTCTTTTAATCCAGCTTTTTGAGCATTAGATTGAGGTACGATGCCTGCTATTGATATATATTGTTTTCTAGGACTAAACCAAGTTTGATCATATATTTCTTGTAAATTATCTTTTGGTAAAACAATGGACTTGCGAATCAGTTGACCTTCTTGTTTGCGTTCGACAGAAATCTCATTAGCATTCCAAAGGGCTTTATTAGAAATATCTTCTAATGTTTGTGGTTTATGTCCATCAATATCCAATATAAAATCACCATCTTGAAATCCGTAAAACTTAGCCTTTTCAGAACATAAAACACCTGTAGATGCTAGCGTATCATGAGGGATGTATTCTTTGGTTATAGCAAAATGCATGAATGCGAAAATGATACAAGCATAAATGAAATTTACCAATATTCCGCCAAGTGCTATAATTAGTTTCTGCCAATTTGGCTTGTAGTAATAGTTAAAATCGCTTTTTGGCGCACGCTCAGGGTCATCTAGGCTTCTGAACTCATCTGACATGCCATGAATCTGTACATAAGCACCCATTGGATTCCAGCCTATACCATATAAGGTTTCGCCTATTTTCTTTTTCCATAAATTAAAAGAAAAATTAAATGGAAGGGGAAATGGCGTATCGAGGAAGATTTGAAATCGTTCGACTTTAGTGCCAAACAATCGCGCAGCGCAATAGTGTCCAAATTCATGAAATACGCTAACGACTCCGATGATGATTAATAACTGAAGAATTTTAATAAATAAGTCCATATAGCATATTGAATCGCAAAAATAAGGAGTTTTTTTTAAAAACAATTTATAATAAATTGCTCTTGAGAGTTACACTTTTTTACACCAGGCTAGACTTGTTATTAATACTATATTTTGTATATTTTTTGAATTTTGTCGCCCAATTTTGTCGCTAATAAAAAGTCAATATTTGTTTATAAAGTTTTATACATTATGTATTGTAAATTTATTTGCTAAGTTTACTGTAAATCAATATGTTGTAATTCTGTTTTCCACAGTGAAAATTGCAAATGCTAATATTTTGTTGATAAATTAAGTCTAGTTTGGTTTAGATTTTATCTAGAAATTAATTTTTTTGGTGTAATTTTGTGTAAATTTATTCAATATTCATGTCAGGCTTGTCAGAATCCATAGTTAAACTAGATGATAAAGGAAGAATTAGAGTTCCTTTGGCTCTGAAGCAAGCGCTACATGCTAAAAACCTCAATAAGTTCGTAGTCAATAGAGGATTAAATGGCTGTATTACCCTATATCCTTATGATGTATGGCTCAAAGTAAAGTCAAAAGTAGATAAGCTCAATCCTTATAAGCAAGAAAATATCAAGTTTCTTAGATTTTTCTATAATGGTGCCACCGAGTTAAATTTAGATACACACGACAAAATTAATATTCCAAAGCAACTTCTTCAGCATGCAAGTATTGTAAAGGATATCGTGATTACCCCGCTCAAAGACTATTATGAAATGTGGGATTTACAAACGTATCAGGATTACATTAATCCAGAAGATTTGTCGTCCATGGAAGATTTGTCTGAAAGAGTGATGGGTGGATTTGATGACTTAGATTTTGATTACGAATCATGACCTATCATATAAGTGTACTTTTAAATGAATTAGTGAGCAGTCTCAATCCCGAGAAGCATGGAACCTATCTTGATCTGACCTTTGGGGCGGGAGGTCATAGCAGACGTCTTTTGGAGGTTTGCGAGGGAGATTGTCATATAATTGCA
>JALOMB010000080.1 GCA_025455685.1 Chitinophagales bacterium
CGAGCGATTTGATAATATTCGAAGAGTCCACCAAGACCCCTAATCTAAAATTTTTGCCATATTTAATCAAAGCAAATATAGCATTATTATTGTATTTGAAATCTACAGGGGCTAGACCTTGAGCATTTTTAATAGGGAAATAACGCATCTCATTGCCCTGAAAAATGATAAGCGCTGGGTCATTCTTCCTAGGATTAGATTTACCCAATCGGCTTACTTTATATTTCGCATTCAAATTCGCCAATACATTTTCTTCTGATTCATTGAGTATCACACCCACATAGCCTTTGTACTTGACACCATTAAAGGATTCGCTCTGAAAGCTATTGACATCTACTGGTCCTTGGTCTTTGTAATAAATATTACTCGTAATCATCGAATCACGAGAAAATCCAAATACCGCTATATTTTCAAACTTTTTCATAATTTGAGAAAAACGTATATCGTTGAAGACTCTAGTAAACTCCTGCTCAAACATCATAAAGGTCTGGTCATTGGTCAGACGAATGACATCTTTGAGTAAATAGTTATTGGGGAATGGTTCTGATTTTTTACTTTCAGCCGATAGTTTATCTTGAAAATGTTTCGGAAATGCTACGGATTTTGTTTTGATGATATCCAAGGCATTATTCATTGAAATCACGGTCAAGTCTTCGATTATATTCATTTTGTCACTTGTCGTAGTCAAAGCATAGACTCTGAGCGTATCTTGATCGTGCATGACACTTAGGCTACCAATGAATTTCTTGTCAAGCTCTAAATTGACTTCTTTATAGGTTTCGTCTTTTGGGTTAAAGCGCAAGAGCTTGTTTTTTAGCTTAGAATTTTGGACAAAGGATGATTTGCTTTGATTGACGAGATAATGAAACAAAAGCTGGCCTGAATTCGTTACAAACACATTGGAAATATTGACTTGACTTGGTTTGAAATTAATTTCTAAATTTCCATTCCAAATATTTTTATACGCTTGGTCATATAGCCTGCATTCAATGACATAGGACTTTTCGGAAGTCTTGGCCGATACATTATACAAGGCAAAATAAGAGGCGTCTGGACTATATACGATACCGGAAAGCGGGATGAAATTATAGTCTTTATTGCTAAACAAAGAATGCTTCTTGGTCGATAATTCTCCTAAAATTACCATTTTTTCTATGTCTAAACTCGAATTCAGAATAAATAAATAGTATTTCTTGACTTCTTTGGATAAATCTACCGTATATCCGACGATATTGATGCGATTATTTTCATAATTTATCGACTCGATATTGAGGAAGTCTTTTGGGTCTTCGGAAGGCTGGATGAGCACATTGCCTTTTGAGGATGTAATTTTAGCGGAATCATCAAATTTATAAAAATTAAAATACTGCAATTTAGCTGATTTCGCAGCACTAAAGACCATCAAAATATTTTCTTGGTCGGTTTTCAAGAAATATTTGAGCTTTTGTTCGGGATTTGATTCGATTTCAGCGGACCATTTCAGGTGAAGACTCTGTGCACTCAAGTCAGCATAAAAAGCCAAAATCAAGCCTAAAAATATCGTCTGAATTTTTCTCATAGGGACTTATGCCGCGAATAGTGATTAGATTTTAAGACAAAAATAAACAAATAAATTCAAGTAAGGCTATTTTTTTCGTTTGTAAGGACTTAATTTATTTTATGCTGTGTAAGATAAGTCTGCAATGCTGAAACATAAGTCTCAAATCGATCGATGCCCAGAGGCGTTATTTTGCATAAGGTATAAGGAAAATTAGCTTTGAACCCTTTTTCTACATAAATATATTCTGCTTCCTTTAGCTTGGAGATTTGAGTGCTGAGGTTACCTGAAGTAGCTTTGGTATGTTCCTTCAGAAAATTAAAATCCGCTTGCTCATGACTTATCAATAAAGACATAATCGCCAATCTTAACTCGGAATGAAGCAAGGGATCTAAGTTAGGGAACATTTTAAGACTTTTTAGATTTGAGCTGAAGCAAATAACCAGGCAATACATATCCAAAAAGTACTACAATACCATACATCAAAGCCTGATAGGCACCATGATTTAGAAATTTATATCCGATAGCACCCAAGACAAACAAAACACTTCCAAAAATTAAGGGTTTAAATTTGAGTATCTTCCCGGAAATATATACTGCAAAGGCCATTAAAATCAAAATAAATGGGGTAGGACTGATACGATACAATATTGAAATTGCGATAATAAACATTAAAGCCACACCAAATCCCTTCCAAATTTGGAGATATATACTAGAGACAATAGTTGCTGGATGCTTGGTGCTTTGTTTTCCAAGCCAAATACTCATGGGTGCACCTAAAACAGGCAAAAGCATCCAAACTAAATTCGTTTGATGCGTTAAATCCGTAGCGAGCAAAAGGGCGGCTTGCGAAAAAGATGCTATAATGATTAAAACACCCCACAAGATAAAGAATCGTCCGTCATCGATGATTTTGCTTTTGGATATTTCGATCATTTCCTCTATTACTTTGAGGCTTTGCGTAGTTTGAAGTGCGTCCATAAAAAATAAGTTTACAAGTTAAAATATTCGCAAATATAAACTAGTTTATATTACAAACCATATATTTAACTTTTGTTAACTTTTAAATTGTTTTGACTTAATGTTTTTGATTAAAGGTTTAAATGGAGAAAATTAGGCTTTTCTCAAGCTAAGGCTTTTGGGTAAAATCTAACGAATCAAGCAAACTGTCGCTGACGAACATATTCATAAAGCATGACTGAAGCTGCATTAGACACATTAAGCGAATCTATCTTGCCAAGCATAGGAATTTTGACCAAAGCATCACAGTGCTCGACCCAAAACGAAGAAATCCCAGTAGATTCTGTGCCGAAGACCATTGCCGTAGGCTTATCCAAAGGGAAGGAATAGAAATTTTGCTCGGTATGTAAGTAAGCGCTAAGAATTTGAATAAGTTTTGAATTCAAAAAATCTAAAATTTCTCGATTTTGGCATACTACGATATCGACCGAGAGGGCGCAGCCAAGTGAGTTTCTAAGCACGTGAGGATTGTATCTGTCGGTGGGACAATCCACCCAAACCACTAAATCCACTCCTGTAGCATCGGCAGTACGAAGCAAAGCACCAATATTTCCAGGCTTTTCGATGCCTTCTAGAATCATAACTAAGTTCAAATCTAAATTTTGGTAATCCGCTAAGGTTTGATTTTTTGCTTTGAAAACACAAACGACATTTTTGGGATTATGACGCACTGCTATTTTCTCAAACACAGGAAGATTTACAGTATATATAAGGGCTTGAGGGAGATCAAAAGGCTTGAGATAATGAAGACCATCTTCAAGTACATAAGCGTTTACAAGCTCGTATCCGGCATTTAGAGCGATATCCATTTCGATAATTCCTTCTAGAGCGAATAATTGTGATGATTTACGAAAAGATGATTTTTCGATAAGTTGCGTTAATTGTTTAATCGAGGGGTTTTGAGTGCTTGAGATGTGAGTCATGTATGATAAGGAATAAAGATAATGTGTTACAAAAATAGTCAATATGTCCCAAATCAGCAGGATTAAACAATGAAACCCAAGACTACCTAAAAGCAAAAGCCCTCATAAATACTGATATTATGAGGGCATTTTATTGGTGTATGGTACTCCGTAGGGGAATCGAACCCCTATTGCAAGAATGAAAATCTTGAGTCCTAACCGTTAGACGAACGGAGCAATTTCATTTTGGAAGGCAAAGATAATTATTTTTTTTTAAAACAAATCGTTTTTTTTAATTTTTTTAGTTTTAAAATGTATTATCTTTGTAATAAAAGTAAACATGAATCTTTCTCAACTCGAATATCTAATAGCACTTGAAACACACAAGAGTTTTAGCAAAGCAGCCAAAGCATGTTTTGTGACGCAAGCCACTATGAGCACGATGATCAAGCGACTAGAAGAAGAACTTGGCGTAGAAGTATTTGACCGAAGACGCAATCCTATCGAGCTTACGGATATAGGTCGTGAAATTTTGAATGAAACTAAAACAATTTTATTTCATGCCGAAAACCTAAAAACCATTGCGGACTCAGCGCAAAAAGAAATCAAAGGGAATCTTAGAATAGGAATTATCCCCACAATTGCTTCAAATCTTTTGCACAGAATTTACCCATTGCTCCATGAAAAACACCCATTGCTTAAGCTAGAATTCAAAGAAATCACTACGGCAACTATCCTCGATAGAATTCGTATGAACCAAATCGACATAGGCATTGTAGCGACACCACTTGAGTTAGATGATATTGAAGATGAAATCTTATACTACGAAGAGCTGCTGGTATATGGCGCACCAAAAGCAGAAAATTTCTTTTATTCTTTAGGAGAATTAAGTCAATCAAAGCTGTGGCTTCTCGAAGAAGGAAACTGCCTGAGTGATCAGATTATGAATGTATGTGCTTTGAAATCTAAGAAAAAAGATATCGAAAATTCATTTCAACCCAATAGTTTTGATTCTTTAATCAATATTGTCGATGCGATGAATGGACTGACCGTCATTCCAGAGTTATATTATTTGGACTTGCATCCAGAAAGAAAAGCCAAGGTGAGTCAATTTGTCAAACCGCATCCAGTCAGAGAAATCAGTATCATTTATCACAAAACGTATGCAAAAAGAAAACTAATCGATGTGCTTGCTTTAGAAATCAAAAGTTTGATCAAACCACAATTATCATCTAGGTTATATAAAAATAATGAAATGCTGATCGCGCCTATTTGATTTACCAAAATATAATAAGATTGAGGTTTTTTTGCTTAAAAAAAACGCTTTTATATCGAATAGGTTATATTAAAAATCAAACAATGCTCGCTATAGTTTCCTTGTTTGTTAGGTTTTAGTATCCACATATAGCCCGTTTCTATTTTCACAATTTTCGTAAAACTAATATCATAGATTAAATTCACACGATTTTGATCAAAAAAATGAAAATCTGCTTGGTTTATAGAATTCCATAAAAATTCTTCACTTAGCGAGATTCCAGACTTCGAATTAAGTTCAAATTTGAAGCCTACTCGATTTCTGATGCGCAAGGCATTAGCCGAGAGTTGAGGAAAAATACGATATTCCAAGCCATTTCTAGAAAAGAAGAGGAAATCTTTATTGAGTTGCCACGAATATTCTGCTGCTGCTGCAAAGCGAATTTCTTCATTATAATGAATTAAATTTCTTTCGTTTGCTATCACAGCATAATTCATGGAATACATTAGCGGTGAGAAGGAAAATCGCCATTGCTTGTCATGTTTGTAATTCAGCCAAATTCGATAAGAATTCATCAAGGGAAATTCTAGAAAATTTAATCGTTCATAGCCATTTTGCCTTCTAAACTGAAATTCATTTTGCATCTGTATTTTAGAAGTAAACTGCGAAGCTAAGGTAAACCTAGACCACAGATGCGTGTGCTGTGCTTGAAGAGGGAAAAAGCTAGTAACTGCAAACAGACTTAGTAATAAAAAAGCCTGAATTGATTTCACTAATGAGGCAATTTGTCTTTGAAAAATCCATAAACCCAAGTCCCAGCTATGGCACTGAGCAATGTCACAATGATTACAGACGCGCCATAGCCGATTTGAGCGAAAAGTGGACCGGGACAAGCGCCTGTAATCGCCCAGCCTAATCCAAAAATCAAACCGCCATAAACTTGACCTTTATTAAATTTCTTGTCAGAAATCACTATGGACTCACCAGAAAATGTTTTGATTTGAAATTTTTTAATGAGCCAAACAGAAATCATCCCTACGATTACGGCACTCCCGATGACACCATACATGTGAAAAGATTGAAACTGAAACATTTCCTGAATTCTAAACCAGCTAATGATTTCGGCTTTGACGAAGACGATACCGAAAACGATACCGACGATAAGGTATTTGAGATTAGAAAATATAGATTCATTTTCTTTGCTTTCATTGACGCACATAGCGTCTTGATTTTGGATTTGAGTCATAATATTTATAATTTGATTAGTTATATGAAATAATGCCGGTTTTAGTATCGAGATAACTCTCTTTGATGATTAATTTTTGATTTTCAAGGTGCTTTTTGATAATTTCAGAATTCTTCTTAATGAAATTAGCTTGATGAATGACGTTAGCGCGTATATAATGATCGAGATTGTCATCGTGCATATTGACTAATGCTTGTTCTTCGGGTTCGTTTGACAAAGAATCTGCTAAGGTTTTGATATGACCATGAAGCGGTTCTTTTTTTACAAATGCCGTTACTGCGCCACAGTTGCTATGTCCCATGATGACGAGAAGTGGCGTTTTGAGATGTTCTATCGCGTATTCTATGCTTGCTAAATCTACTTCTCCTAGAATATTTCCAGCGGTACGAATAATAAATAAATCCCCGAAGTCCGTATCGAAAAGTACATTGGGTGAAATACGACTGTCTGAGCAGCATACTACGACTGCATAAGGATTTTGAGCGTTGGATAGCTCAGAGAGTAAATCTTTGGAGCGGTTATTATTGAATTTCCCCTTAGAGAATCGCTTATTTCCTTCGATTAATTTCTGAAGAGGGTCAGTCGTGTCTATTTCTTTGGATTTGGGTTCCTGGGAACTACAGCCAAAAAAACCTAAAAATACCAACGCTATAAACATGTAATTGAATAACATAGTCAATAGATTATGCTTTTCCTGTTAAGATTCTATTCCAATACAACCAAGGCAGTACGTATTTTTTGAGCATCCACATTGTCCATCTCGGCACAGCTTGATCAAATGGAAAAGACATTTGCGGTTTATTATCATAGTTAAACTCCGCCAACATCAATTTACCGTATTGCGTAGGAATAGGACAGGCAGAATAGCCATTATAGCTTGCATCAGATGTTTTGCCTTGAATGCTCGCTAGGATATGGGCACAAACGACAGGCGCTTGTTTTCTAATGGCTGCTCCTGTTTTGCTTGCAGGCGCATTGCTCGCATCTCCGAAGGCAAAAACATTAGCATATCGGGTATGGCGAAAAGTATGCTTATCGACTTCGACATAGCCATGTGGATTATTTGCATCGGCTAATTGAGATTGTTTGATAAAATCGGGTGCCGACTGCGGTGGTACGACATGACAGAAATCATAGTTGACTGTAATGGTATGGGTTTCGGCATTGGGATCGCTCTGTGCTAGACTAAAGCACCCTGCGGATTTTCCATCGAGCTTTTTCGCATCATTAAACGGATTTTCTTTGGTTTGATAAGTCAATCTACTATCATCGCCATCTATTGCGATTACATTAGCAGCATAGTGGGTGCGAATATTATATTTTTTGAGTACTTCCTCTAGCGTAGCTTTGTATTCAGGCACACCAAAAATCATAGTAGCGCCTGATATATAATGTACTTCCGTTTTGTCCAAAACCCCATTTTTACGCCAATAATCACAAGCCAAATACATGATTTTATGCGGTGCACCACCACATTTTATCGGCGTGGCAGGATTGGTGAAGACTGCGATGCCCCCTTTGAAATTTTTGATTAATTCCCAAGTATAAGGTGCGGTCTCATATAGATAATTGCTCGAAACATTGTTTTTACCTATAGATTCTTTTGCACCTGAGATTTTTTCCCAATCGAGCTGAATTCCGGGAGATACGACGAGATAATCATAGGAATGTGTTTCGCCTTTTGCCGTACTCAAAGCGTTATTTTCTGGATCGAAACTGACTACAGCGTCTTGAATCCAAATGCAACCTTTTGGGATATAATCACCCTGAGGCCTTACGGTATCTTCGATTTGAAATTCTCCTGAGCCTACCAAAGTCCACGCTGGCTGGTAATAATGTTTGTCAGAAGGGTCTATTAGGGTTATTTTCAGGGATTTGTCTTGGAGCAGAAGCTGCGCAGCTAAACTAATATTTGCGTTTCCAGCGCCTACCATGAGGATTTGATGATGTGCCATAATTAATTAAAATTTTGATTAAGGTAAATTCATGATAAAAGGTACT
>JALOMB010000081.1 GCA_025455685.1 Chitinophagales bacterium
AGCATCATGACATTAAAACGCATTTTATCGCTAAATTAAACGATAGAGAGCAACTCTGTGAAAAAGTGACCATTTTTCCTCTAGAATTTATCGTCAGAAATCTCGCTGCTGGTAGCATGGCGAAGCGATTAGGTATGGAAGAAGGTCAAGCACTGCCTCATGTCGTCCACGAAATTTCTTATAAAAATGACGCCTTAGGAGATCCGCTTATCAATGATCATCATGCCGTAGCTTTAGGTGCTGCAAGTTTTGAAGAGCTAAAGCAAATGTATGAAATAGCGGGAAATATCAATAAAATTCTTCAAGCGTGGTTAATAGAAAAAAATATAATTCTCGTCGATTTCAAAATTGAATTTGGTAAGAATCAGGCTGGTGAAATCCTATTGGCCGATGAGATAAGCCCAGATACCTGTCGCTTCTGGGATGCAGATACCAAGAAAAAGCTAGATAAAGATAGATTTCGCCATGATTTGGGTGAGGTCAAGGAAGCCTATGAAGAAATTTTACACAGATTGACTAAAGCATAAGCTATGGAAAATTTTTGGGATAAAATGCAGGAAGAGTGTGGCGTTTTTGGGGTTTATGCTCCGAACCGAATCGATACTTTTTCGCTGATGGAATTTGGTCTTTTTGCCTTACAGCACAGAGGACAAGAGGCTTGCGGCTTATCTGTACTCAAAGAAGGAAAAATCAATACGTTTAAAAAAAGCGGTTTAGTTTTAGATTCATTCAAATCAATCGAAAATATAGAAGATTTTCAAGGGAATGCAGCGATTGGACACACGAGATATTCGACTGCAGGCGGAAATAGTCGCATAAATATTCAGCCGCTCTATGCGCAAGATTATTTAGGACAGACCATTCTCTCTGTAGCACACAATGGAAATTTGGTGAATTATGAATCCCTTAGAAAAGAGCTAGACCAAAAAGGGGTGAATTTTTTAGCTAGTTCAGATACGGAAGTAATTCTTAGAATGATACAGTATTTTATGCGCTCCACTGATGTTCAGACTGCCATTCAGAAGACTTTGTCTCAAATTCAAGGTGCTTATTCCCTTTTAGTCTTAACTCAAGATAAATTATTTGCTATTCGAGATCCTTTTGGTATTCGTCCACTTTGCTATGGGATGCTCGAAGATGGCACATATGTTTTTAGTTCAGAGAGTTCTGGGCTTGATGCCGTAGGCGCTACTTATGTAAGGGATTTAGCGGCAGGAGAGATGGTATGTTGTGATGATAATGGACTTCATTCCATGCAATATACCCAAAACGCTCAGAAAAAAGTATGTTCTTTTGAATACATCTACTTCGCACGTCCTGATTCTATTATCGATCAGCTTTCTGTCTATCAGACTAGAGTGGCCTCAGGTGTGAAATTATTTCAGCAAAATCCTATAGAGGCAGATTTAGTTATCGGAGTGCCTGACTCTGGAGTGCCTGCGGCTGTTGGTTATTCACAAGCATCGGGTATCCCATTTATCCCAGCCTTAGTCAAGAATCGCTATATTAGTCGCTCTTTTATCATTCCGACTCAAGAAATGCGCGATAGAGTTATTAATTTAAAGCTCAATCCTATTGTCTCACAAATTTACAATAAACGTGTGGTCGTCATCGATGATTCTATCGTGCGAGGTACTACAAGCAAAAGACTTATCAACATTCTCAAAGAAGCAGGCGCAAAAGAAATTCACTTTCGTAGCGCATCACCACCGATTATCGAGCCATGTTTTCTTGGAATCGATACGCCAGATAAATCTAAATTAATCGCTTCATCACTTAGTATTCCAGAGTTAGAAAACTATCTCGGTGTGACGAGTTTGGACTTCTTGTCTATGGAAAATTTAATCGAAATTCTTGGCAGTCAAAACCATTGTTTTGGGTGCTTTACTGGGAAATATCCCGTATCTCCATCACCCCTAAAAGCAGAAAAACATGATCTCGTATAAAGATTCAGGTGTCAATAAAGAAGAAGGATACAAAACAATCTCTTCTATTAAATCCATGGTAGAAGGCACTTATAGTCCTAATGTATTGAGTGAATTAGGTAGTTTTGGCGCTTTTTATCAATTACCTAAATACCAAAATCCCGTATTAGTCTCGGGTACGGATGGAGTTGGAACGAAATTAAAAATTGCTTTTGAGACAGGCGTCTATCATACCGTAGGCATAGACTGTGTCGCTATGTGTGTCAATGATATTCTCTGTCATGGTGCGAAACCGCTTTTTTTTCTAGATTATCTCGCTTGTGGCAAACTCGAAGCAAAAGTTGCAGCTCAAATCGTCTCAGGTATGGTTCAAGCCTGCAAAGAAACAGGCTTGTCTTTGATTGGAGGAGAAACTGCAGAAATGCCAGGTTTTTATAAAGAAGGCGAGTATGATATCGCTGGTTTTTGTGTTGGCGTAGTAGAGCGAGATGCTATCATCAATGGCTCCAAGATTGCTGATGGTGATATCATAATTGGGCTTCCTTCTTCAGGTCTGCACAGCAATGGATTTTCCTTAGTAAGAAAGCTTATTACTGATTTTCAAATAGATTTCGAAGGAAAAAAAATATATGAAACCCTTTTGACTCCTACGCGACTCTATGTCAAGGATGTATTTAGTTTGCTCGACAAAAACATAGATATCAAGGGAATCGCTCATATTACTGGTGGTGGACTCATCGAAAACCTTCCGAGAATCCTTCCTGAAAATCTGGGTGCAACAATCAATAGAAATGCCGTACCATATCAACCTATTTTTGAGTATTTACAAAAACTCGGTCAGATTTCAATGGAAGAGATGTGGGGTACTTTCAATATGGGTGTGGGTCTATGCCTTGTTTGCGAAAGCAGTCAAGTTAATGGTATTCTAGAAATCCTCCCAGAGGCATTTATTTTAGGAGAAATCGCTCTATCAGATCAATCTATCTCGTGGCATGAATAATCCTTTAATACTTACGATTTTAGCATCTGGCTCTGGCTCTAATTTTCAAGCCATTGCACAAGCCATATCAAACGGAGTTTTGCAGGCTAAAATTCTCAAGCTTATCGTCGATAGACCCTGTGGTGCGATAAATAGAGCAGCGCGTTTAGGAATTCCTTATGAGCTTATTACACGCATGCAGGTCAGAACCGAGCTTGATTCATTCATCCCAAAAGAAACCTCACTGATTGTATTAGCAGGTTTTTTATCTATTTTGCCTCAGGATTTCTGTGCGACTTATACTGGCAAAATAATCAATTTACATCCTTCACTCTTGCCGAAATTTGGCGGAAAAGGCATGTGGGGCATTCACGTTCATAGAGCAGTTATTCAAGCAAAAGAAAAAGAATCTGGCGCTACCATTCATTATGTCACAGCAGGCATAGACGAAGGAAGGATCATCGCTCAAGAAAAAGTCAGGGTAACTCAAGACGATACCCCGGAAACCCTGCAGCAAAAAGTCCATGTTATAGAACATGCGCTATTCGTAAATACGCTCGTAAAACTTCAAAAAAATCTATGAAAACAGCCTTACTCAGCGTCTATGACAAGACCAATTTAATTCCCTTAGCTCAGGCCTTGATTCAAGCTGATTATCAAATTCTTTCTACAGGGGGTACTTTTGCTTATTTGTCGGTGCATCAAATCCCTTGTAAGGAGGTATCGACGATTACTCATTTTCCAGAAATCCTAGAAGGAAGGGTCAAAACCCTGAGCCCCTATGTTTTTGGGGGAATTTTAGCGAAGCGAAATAAACCCGAACATATCAAAACCCTAGAAGAAATGCAAATAGCTTCTATCGATATGGTCGTGGTCAATCTCTATCCTTTTTTCGAAAAAAGAAAAGAAAATTTAGCAGAAGAAGCCTTGATTGAATTTATCGATATCGGTGGACCATCCATGCTTAGAGCCGCTGCTAAGTCTTTTTATGATGTTTTGGTCTTGAGCGATATAGCTGACTATGAATTAGTTATAGATAAATTAAATAAGAATGAATCCATAGAAAAAGATTTACGAAGAAAATTAGCAGCTAAGGTGTTTTCTCTTACAGCGTCTTATGATGCCGCTATCGCGCAAACCCTAAGTCAAGAAGAGTTTCCGCATACTTTGGTCGGTAGTTTCATCAAATCACAAGATTTGCGATACGGCGAAAACCCACATCAAAAAGCAAGTTTTTATCGCAATGAAGCTAGCGAAGGTGCCTTTGGAGATTTTGAGGTTTTGTCTGGCAAAGAAATTTCGTTTAATAATCTCAGGGATATGGATACCGCTTGGAAAGTCGTCCATGAATTTGAGGAAATTGCCTGTTGTGGGGTCAAACATGCTACGCCCTGTGGTGTAGCACTCGGAAATTCTGTTTTTGATGCATGGCAAAAAGCCTATGATGGCGATCCTGTTTCTATTTTTGGTGGCATCGTCGCTTTCAACCGTCCAGTTGATCTCGATACGGCCCAAGCGATGAAATCTATTTTTTTAGAAGTCATCTTAGCGCCTGATATCTCTATAGAGGCTATGGAATTGCTCAAAACCAAAAAAAATCTTCGCTTAATAAAAATGAATCGTAAACCCTCTGATACCAAAGAATGGGTCAATATCGATGGAGGGATTTTGCTACAAGATACCGATAGAGAATTTGCTACGCAGCTTGAAGTTATTACAGACCTTCACCCTACGGATGCCCAAAGAAAAGATTTGATTTTCGCCCAAAAAGTTGTCAAACACGTCAAAAGCAATGCAATCGTCGTAGCAAGTGATTTGCAAATTTTAGGCGTAGGTACAGGACAAACCAATCGAATTCAAGCGGCTCATATTGCTATAGATAGTGCGAAAGCAAAAAAACAAGATAATTTAGTGCTCGCCTCTGACGCTTTTTTCCCGTTTCGAGATGTCGTCGATTATGCCGCTGAAAAAGGCATCACAGCGATCATCCAGCCTGGAGGCTCGATCAAAGACCAAGAGAGTATCGAAGCCGCTAACGAGCATAAGATTCCTATGATTTTTACGCATAAAAGACATTTTAAACATTAATTTATGATGCCAAAAAAAATACTTATAATTGGTAGTGGTGGGCGAGAGCATGCTATTGGTTGGAAGATAAGGCAGGATTCTCCTGAAACCGCTCTTTATTTTGCTCCAGGCAATGGCGGTACAGCGCAAATTGGAGAAAATATTAAGATTCACCATATTGATGATTTAATCGTTTTTGCTAAAGCAAATCAAATTCAACTAACTATCGTAGGCTCCGAAAAACTCCTTAGTGAAGGTATTGTTGATCGATTTCTAGAAAATAATCTTATCATCTTCGGTCCCGACCAATCCTCGGCTAAACTTGAATCTAGCAAAGCATTTGCTAAAGAATTCATGAAGCGACATTCTGTCAAGACTGCCGCTTATGAGTCTTTTGTGGATTATCACCTAGCTTTGCGTTATCTTGAAACCCAAAATTTTCCAATCGTCATCAAGGCCTCTGGTTTAGCAGAAGGAAAAGGCGTCATTATCGCCGAAAACATCGCTGAAGCCGAAATCGCTCTCAAATCAATGATGATAGACCATGCATTTGGAAATTCTGGGACTCAAGTCGTCATCGAGCAATACATTCAAGGCTTTGAAGTATCGATTATGTCTATTTTTAATGGAAACGAGATTTATCCTTTTCTGTCAGCACAAGATCATAAAAAAATCGGTGAAGCAGAAACTGGATATAATACAGGTGGTATGGGCGTCATCGCGCCAAACCCTAAATTTACAGAAAAATACCGTTCCCTTTTCGAAGAAAATATCCTTAAACCCACCTTAGCGGGCTTAAAATCAGAGTACATAAACTTTTCTGGTTTTATTTTCTTTGGACTTATTTGTACCGAAGAGCAAGTATACCTACTTGAGTATAATTTGCGACTCGGCGATCCAGAAACCCAGGCGCTTATGCCACTTTTAGAAAGTAATTTGGTAGAAATTTTGCAACGAGCAATCGCTAAACAGCCTATAGAAATCAAATGGTCAAATCAATCAACCTGCTGCGTAGTGCTCGCATCTGGCGGTTATCCATTTTCTTATCAAAAAGGCTTTGAAATCAAAGGATTAAATCAAATTAGTCACCATGCCTTTTTCGCGGGAATAGACGAAAATTTGAAGACAAGTGGCGGTAGAGTCCTTCATATTGTAGCTCAAGGAAATTCCTTAGAAGAAGCTATTGGTGAAGCCTATCAAGACGTCGAAAAGATTCAATTTCAGGATTGCTACTTCCGAAAAGATATTGGACAAAACTAAGTTTATTCACAAATTTCAAGATATGTGGATGAATTTAAGCCAAAAAGCTTTTATTTTAATTTAAATTTGACAAAAACTAACTAAACATGAATACAAAGGTAATCTTAGGAGCACAATGGGGCGACGAAGGTAAAGGAAAGTTTGTTGACTATTTGGCTAAATCCGCGGATCTCTGTGTACGATACCAAGGTGGCGACAATGCTGGACATACCATAGTAGTGGGTGATAAGGTCTATAAGCTTAGACTGATACCCTCAGGTATTCTTCAAGGAGTTAGATGTGTAATTGGCGCAGGTTGTGTCGTCAATTTTAAAAATCTTCATAAAGAAATTTCTACTTTGTCTGAGGCACATATACCTGTCAATCCGGATTTACTTCATATCGATGCCAAATCCACGATAATTTTACCCATTTATCCTAGAGTAGATGCTGCTTTAGAAGGTCAAGCAGGTGCTATTGGTACGACTAAAAACGGAATTGGTGTAGCATACGAAGATAGGGCTGCTCGTATTGCACTTAGAGCAGAGGATTTTACCTCAAAAAAAGACTTGGATTCCTTGAATTATCGTGTCGCTAAAATTGCGAATAAATATGCTCCAATACTCAATGAAACAGTTAGAAATATGACGCAAGAAATTTTGGCTCATATACAAGAATTTACAGAGGTTTTTCAAGATTATATCGTCGATGCAGGTGTTATAATTCATGAGGCTTTTCAAAATAAATCAGAAGTCATCATTGAAGGTGCTCAAGGTACTCTTCTCGACAATGTCCATGGTACCTATCCTTACGTAACTTCTTCCTGTACATTAGCAGGTGGTATCGAACAATCAATCGGTTGTGCCCTTCCTAAAAATACGCAGCGAATTGGCATTATAAAAGCCTATTTGACTAGAGTAGGCAATGGCCCTTTCCCAACGGAGTTATTCGATAATATCGGAGAAGAAATCGCCAAAAAAGGCTTTGAAGTCGGAACCGTCACAGGAAGAAAACGAAGATGTGGTTGGTTAGATTTGGATTTATTAAACTATGCCCATCGATTAAATGGTTTCGACTCCTTAGGGATTACCAAAGCTGATGTACTCGATGGCTTCGAAGAAGTCAAACTCAAGGTTAATAATGAAATTCTTACCTTCAAAGGATGGAAGAATATCGCTCAAGCTAAAACTTTGGATGATTTAGATGAAAATTTCTTGACTTATATCGAGTTTATCGAAAAAGAAGCCCGGAATTTTATTCATTATTGCAGTCTCCTTCAAATTCCGTTAGACGCTGAATTGAAACAACTGACTGATGTAAAAAGTTATTCACTGCCTCTAAAACTGACGAGTGATTTCCGCCGTTTCTTGATTATGAGACTTTGTTTTTAGCAATAGAACTTGCGCATTAGGATACTTTTGTTTAGCGTCATTAAGAGGTGTAGGCTACATAATTCCATCGATGAAATACAGTCTATATGTTTTTCAATTTCAGCATTTCTTCTTGCAGAAATCGTGGCCCGACGAACTGATT
>JALOMB010000019.1 GCA_025455685.1 Chitinophagales bacterium
TTCGGTTCTCGGATTGATTTTCGAGAAAATAAACGGCTACAAAGACGGTTCGTTTTTCACTCCCGGTTTCATCACAATGTATATGTGCCGTGAAACCATACGCAAAGCCGTTGTGCAGAAATTCAACGAAACCAAAAAATGGAACTGCACAACGCTTGAAGAACTTTACGATAAAATTGAAGACCGAAAAGAAGCCAATAAAATTGTAAACAGCATCAAAATTTGCGACCCTGCCGTTGGTTCAGGACACTTTTTGGTTTCGGCACTCAATGAAATGATTGCCATTAAAAACGACTTGAAAATTCTGCAAGAACGAGACGGAAAACGCCTGAAAGAATATCAGGTTGAAGTTGTAAATGATGAACTGATTGTAACAGACGAAGATGGCAATCCATTCAAATACAACCCAACCAACAAAGAAAGTCAGCGAATACAGGAAACACTTTTCCACGAAAAGCAAACCATTATTGAAAACTGCCTTTTCGGTGTGGACATCAATTCCAACTCTGTAAAAATTTGTCGTTTGCGTTTATGGATTGAACTTCTGAAAAACGCTTACTACAAAAACAGCACAGAACTTGAAACGCTTCCGAATATTGACATCAATATAAAATGCGGAAACTCTTTAGTGAGCCGTTTTGCCATTGATGCAGATCTGAAACAAGCCTTGAAAAAAAGTAAGTGGACAATTGACAGCTACCGAATAGCCGTAGACACTTACCGAAATGCAGAAAGCAAGGAACAAAAAAGAGAAATGGAACGTTTGATAGCCGATATAAAATCGGATTTCAGAAGTGAAATATCTCGAAATGATTCTAAGATGATAAAGCTACAAAAATTAGAGCATGAATATTTAGTGCTAACGGCACCTAATTTGTTTGGTAGTATGGATGATTTGAAACTTACTGAGGTACAGAAGATACAAACTGATTTAAAATCTAAAAAATTATTTGAAGAAATTCAATCTTTAAAACATGAAATTGAAGCAATAAAAAATAACAAGATTTTTGAAAACGCTTTTGAATGGCGATTTGAGTTTCCCGAAGTGCTAAATGATGATGGCGATTTTGTAGGCTTTGATTGTGTCATTGGAAATCCGCCTTATTTGAATGTTGAATTGATGGATAAAAGAGATAAAGAGTATTTCAAAAATACCTTTACAACTTTTTACAAACGTTCAGACATTTTCAATTTGTTCATTGAATTAGCAACATCTTCTTTAACACAAAATGGAATAATCAATTTTATTATTCCTTCAATTGTTCTAAATAATCTCTCTTACAAGCCAATCAGAGAGCGTTTATTAAAAAACAGTTGGCTAAGTAGAGTTTTTTATACAGGTGGAAATATCTTTGAAGAAGCTACAGTTGACACCGTTATTCTTTTTATAGATAAGAAAACTGTAAAATCAATAGAGTTAGTTGACGCTTTAAACTTTAACCAGCCACGAATAACAATTGTGGAAAATGACTTTTTTGAAAAATTCGATAACACAATTAGCGTAAGCGGTGATGAAAATTCAAACAAGGTTTTTGACAAGATATTCAAATCATCGAATATCAATGTTGAGCAACATTTTGAAGTGTTTCAAGGAATAGTTACAGGTAATAACCCCATTTACATCTTTGACGAACCCGAACAATGGAAATCAGTAGAGATAGAACCTGAGCTATTGAAACCAGTTTTACACGGACGAGACTTCAACAAGTGGATTATTAAAAATGCTGAAAGAAAAATCCTATATCTAAATCCTAAAAGTGAAATAGACAGCTTCCCAAAAGCAAAACAATATATTGAACCATTCAAAGAAGAATTATCAAAGAGACGTGAATGTGTTAATGGTGCAATACCTTGGTTTTCGTTACAGTGGGCAAGAAATAAAGACCTTTTGGATTACACTCCAAAAATAATCATTCAAAACACCCGTAACGAAAGACTAAAACCAAGGATTGTAGCTACTGTTGATGAAGTTGGCTATTATGGTTCACAAGGTATGAATTTTGTCGTTCCAAAGACAAAAGAATACTCTGCCTACTTTTTAATTGGGATTATAAATTCAACTTTAGTAAACTACTTATTTGCAACAAAATTCTTAAACCTTGCAATTAAAGCTGACTATATCAAGCAAATTTCATTTCCTAAACCTTCCGACAAGACAGTGAATGAAATCGAGACAATTTCAAAAGAGATATTAAACTTAAAATCTAAAGACTTGCAGGCAGACACAAAAAACCTTGAAAAGAAGTTAGACTTTGCCGTTTATCATTTATATCAGTTGACAGAAGAAGAAATAAAAATTATTGAAAACAACTAAACTGACAGAAATGCCACTGCACAAATGTAAGACAATCAAGACGCTAAATCAAAATCAGCTAAAAAGACCAAATTTACGAGAAGGAAGTCCTAGGAAATTTTGGATTTCTATATCTATGACTTTTAATCAAATCTAAATTTTCTACAACCCTCTGCGCTTCATTTCCGCTCGATATATGCTAAGTCTCTAGAAGTTTGACCATCAATTGAAGAATTCTCTTGAGCTCGACGAATCAAATAAGGCATGACTTCATGCACCGGACCATAGGGTACATATTTAGCACAAGTTAGACCTTCGTTTTTTAAAGTATAAGAAATGTGATCGCTCATTCCGAGCAATTGAGAAATACAAAGATGTGGATGATTTTTTGCTATGGATTTTTCTTCTAAAATTTCCAATAAAAGCTGATTTGAAGCCTCATTATGGGAAGCGATACAGACTGAAATCGTATCTAAATGATCTAAAACATACCGAAGGGCTAAATCAAAATCCTTATCTGTATTGGCTTTTGACGTATGAATTGGATTAGGGCGTTGATTCTTCTCAGCATAAGCGGCTTCTTTTTCGACATAAGCACCACGTACGATTTTGGCACCGAGCAAAACGCCCTCTGCTTTTAGGATTTGGTGCGTATTTTTGAGATTAGCCAATGTATCTTGACGATAAAGTTGGAATGTATTAAAAACCACGGCGTTTCCTTTATTATATCGACGCATAAGTTCATAAGTCACTTCATCGATAATATCTTGAAACCAAGACTCTTCTGCATCAATATAAACATGGACTTTGTTTTGAATGGAGGTTTGAATTAGGGTATCAACATAGGTTTTGGCTTGTTCGAAAATCTGACTTTCTTTTGAGCTCAAAGGCTCATTGGCTTGAATTTTAGTCAAAATATCGATACTGACGAAACTCGTGAGCTTGAGGCATATCGCACGAAGGTTGGGATAGTTTTTACCCAAGGCTAAAGCCCGATTTAACTCATCGAAGGTAGCTCTATAGCTTTTCTCATCTTCTAAACCTTCTACAGAATAATTCAATAAAATTTCTAAATCTTCTTTTGCTAAGGATTTGAGCTTGGATGCTATTTCTTCAAGATTTTCTCCACCACAAAACTGAGGAAATATCGTGTTTCGGACGATAGATGAGACCAAGGGAAATCGAATTTGAAAGAAAAATAACAAAATTTTATTGGCGAGATTAACTAAGGTAGTTTGATTAAAAAGCCAATAAATCCAGTAACTTTTCTTAATTTCCTCATCACTTCTACCTTGAAAAGCTATCTGAGTCTGTTCAAAAATGGATTTCACGATATAGTTTTAAGGAAGTTAACTACTTCTTCGAGGATTTCCTCAACTTTTTGGGATGTCTCGGCTTGACAATACACACGGAGTACCGGCTCAGTACCTGAAGCGCGAATCATTACATTTCGCTCGTGCTCCAGTATGAATTTCACGCCATCAATGCGTTGGGTTTCGAGAATTTTATGTCCTGCTAAATCAGACAAGTCTCCTTGGACATATGCTACAATAGAATCTTTTTGCGCCATTGTCAATGTCAAATCCCTTCTAGAGTATTCAAATGGACCAACCAATTCGAAGATTTTATCGATTAAATCGTTAAGACTCATGTGGGTTTGATTGAGATAATCGAGAATGACCAAGCCGTCCCATATTCCATCACGCTCAGGAATATGACCAATGACCGAAATACCACCACTTTCTTCGCCCCCACATATTACATGGTCTGCTAAGACATAAGGTGCGATATACTTGAAGCCAATAGGTGTGGTAATGACTTCAATTCCTAACTGTTGGCAGAGTTTATTGATTTTCGGAGAAACAGAAAAAGCAATTACGACCTTACCTTCAAACTTTTTATGAACTTTGAGGATATAAATAAGCATTAGAATGATAAGATGCGCATTGATATATTTTCCATGGCTATCGACCAAAGCAATTCTGTCTGCGTCTCCATCATTGACTAAGCTAAAGTCAAACTTGTGATGAGCGACATGAGCGAGATAATCCGACATGTTTTTCGCAATTGGCTCAGGGGAAAAGTGATTGAAGTTTGGATTCCATTCACAATTAAATAAATCTGCTTGAGGCAAAATATGCGGAATTATGGCTTGACCACCACCAAACATAGCATTATATGAAATTTTTAAGGAAGAAGATTGAAGCGCTTTTAGATCAAATTTAGCAGCTACTTCATCGAGATAAATTTCCCTAAAGTTCACTATTTCCAACATACCTTTTGCCTTAATTTCATCCATGGATACCGTCAAATCAGCTTCGAAAATATCGGGAATAATGGCTTCAATAGATTTGATTTCAGATTCTGGCGTTGGTCCACCTTGATTGCTTTTGAGTTTATAGCCGCTATAACTCGGTGGATTATGAGAAGCAGTAATAATCACACCAAGTGCTACCGGAAATTTTGAAGCTGCTAGAGATAGGCAGGGTGTCGTAATGAATTGATCATCAAAATATACTTTTATTCCTGAATGGTACATAACCCGAATTACTGTTTGTGCAAAGAGTAACCCTTGGAATCTACAGTCATATCCTAAAACAATGGCTTTTTGTGGATAGTGTTCTAGTATCCATTTTGCCGTAGCGGTCGCTGTCCTAGCTACGTTTGCCACCGTATAGGTGTCGCCTATAATATCGCGCCAACCATCGGTACCGAATTTGATTTTGTATATTTTATCACTCATATATTTAAGTTTTGTGTAAATTTTATGGTGCAAAATTAATCATATTCTTTATTTTAGCACAAAAATATATCCACATCACCATGAACCTTTCAGATTATCTTAAATTTGACTCAATGAAGACTTATGGCATGCGTTTACGTATGGTTCAGGAGCTAAAGGAGCACATGGCTCATGAACGATTTGCATACAATATCAAAGCCATTGAAATCATGCAGTTTCTGCCTAGGCATTTATTTCTCAATGAAAATGGACTTGAGCGATGGGTTTATATGTTGAATTCTGTAAATATAGATGAATATCAAACCATGTCACATCCTAGTACCGTATTAAAGCAAACTACTTTGTTGGATGTTTCGTCACAGGATAGGGTCTTGGAAATAGGCACGGGTTCAGGTTATCAAGCTGCGGTGTTGAGTCATTTGGCAAAAGAAGTGTATACTTTGGAGCGTCATTATAACCTATATTTCAAAAGTAGGGATTTGTTTAAGCAGCTACAAATAAATAATGTTTTTTCGTTTTATGGAGATGGCTTCGAAGGATTACCACAATTTCAATATTTTGATAAAATTATAGTGACTTGTGGTGCTCCTAATTTACCCCAATCTCTTTTTGATCAGTTGAAAATTGGGGGTATCATGGTTATCCCTATAGACAAAGAAAATGAAGGACAGTGTATGTATAAAATTACTAAAATTTCTCAAACTGAGTTAACATACAAAGCATATGGAAATTTTGCCTTCGTCCCAATGTTACAAGGCGTTGAGAAGTCAGATGTTTATTTTAATTCAAACAAAAATAACATAACTTAACATTTTTTAGGCCGTCGATTATTAAAAAAACAATTATTTTAGCATAAAATTTAAAATCAATTAAATATGAAAAAACTAATACTTACCTCTATTTTATCATTAATGGCATTCTTGGCTTTTGCTAATGAGTTTGAAGTTAAAGTAAAATCAACTGATATTTCTGGTAAATGGCAGGGTATGCGCTATCAGTTTGATCAAGCTAGAAAAGAATATGTTACTGAGTTTACTTATGAGTATCATTTAACTCAAAATGGAAATAAAATCGAAGGAACTTCTATTATTAAGAGTCCTTCTGGAAATTTTGCTGAGATCAAGCTTAAAGGATTTGTAGAAGGCGATAAATTTTATTTTGAAGAATTCGAAACTATCGCTGCAAAGAGAAGTGAAAACATGGTATGGTGCTTCAAAAAAGGCGTTCTCGATATAGTCAAAGAAGACAATAAAATTATCTTAAAAGGCATTACAGACTCTTATGATGAAATCTATGGATTCCCTTGTACTGGAGGTTATTCTTACCTATCAAAAGACATAGAAAAGCCTACTCAAGAAGCGTTGTCTGACTATTATACACCTACTCAAGCAGAAGAAGCTTTGAAGTTTACAGCTTATCCTAATCCTTTCCAAGTGAATACTAATCTATCTTTTCATTTGTCTGAAGCTAGTCATGTTGTAGTCGATGTTGTCTCAGCTAATGGAGATTTAGTGGGTCAAATCGCTAATGGAGATTACGAAAAAGGAGATTACGTTATAGATTTTACGCCAAGAACTCATGTTAGAGCCTCTAGTTTTATCGTTAGACTTAATGTGAATGGAAAAGTATATACCAAGACAATACAGAAAGCAAATTTTTAGGCCTTTTTTAATCTTTAATATAAGCCATCAAGCAATTGGTGGCTTTTTTTATGCTATATAATGACTAAAGCTGAAAAAAAAGAGTTTATCTTAGCTACACTCGAGGAATTATTTCCTAACCCTCCTATTCCCTTGAATTCAGTTAATTCATATACATTTACTATAGCGGTATTGCTTTCAGCGCAAAGTACAGATATTCGGGTAAATCAAGTAACTGAAGTCTTATTTGCACTTGCGAAAACGCCTCAAGAGATGATAGATCTAGGTCAAATCAAAATCCAAGAAATAATTAGACCAGTAGGTCTCAGCCCTACAAAAGCTAAAAACATTATTGCCTTGAGTCATAAACTAATCAGTGAATTTCAAGGAGATATACCTAAAACATTAGAAGCGTTAGAAACCTTGCCAGGTGTAGGACATAAAACCGCCTCTGTAGTCATGAGTCAAATTTTTGGGGAGCCTCATTTTCCAGTGGATACGCATATTCATCGTTTAGCTAAACGTTGGGGTTTGACATCTGGGAAAAATGTCGTAGAGACAGAAAAGGATTTAAAGGCTTTTTTTCCTAAGAAATTATGGAATAAGCTGCATTTACAAATTATATTTTATGGTAGAGCCTATTGTCCCGCGAGAGGTCATTTGAATGAAAAATGTTTGATTTGTAAGCAGATCAACGAGTCTTAAAGTTATGAATTACGCTGTGATATAGTGTTTCATATTGAGGTACTATCGCTTCAATAGAATATTTCTTCGCAGTAAGATAGGCTGATTCTCGAAATTTATCATGATTCTTATCTTTTAAAATCTCTAAACCGAATTTAGCCATAGATTCATAATCACCAACTTCTGTCATGTAGCCATTTACACCATTTTCTACGATTTCTGGAAGTCCACCGGAGTTTGATGTTACCACAGGTACACGACAAGCCATGGCTTCTAAAGCAGCCAATCCGAAACTCTCAGTTTGGCTTGGCATCACAAACAAATCAGAAACGGATAATAACTCTTCTACAGCCTTTTGTTTTCCTAAAAATTTTACATAATTGTTTATATTGAGGCATTTAGCGAGCTCTTCTGTCTGAGTTCTATCTGGTCCATCTCCTACCATAAGCAAAATTGCATCAATCTCTTGTCTAAGTATAGCGAAAAGACGCATTACATCATCGACTCGTTTCACTTTACGGAAATTTGAAATATGAATGATTATCTTTTGATGGTCTTGCGCAATGGCTTTTCGAAAATGAGATTTATCCTGAAAAGAAAATCTATCAAAATCAATAAAATTAGGAATTACTTCAATTTCTTTTTGCGTAGAGAAATGATCATACGTTTCTTTTTTTAACGCATGAGACACAGCAGTCACTGCATTAGAGGCTTCAATACTGAATGCTACTACAGGTAAAAATGATTTATCTTTGCCTACTAAAGTGATATCAGTACCGTGAAGGGTCGTGATAAATGGAATATGAATTCCTTTGGTAATTAGGATTTGTTGCGCTATATAAGCCGCAGAAGCATGAGGTATCGCATAGTGTACATGAATAATATCGAGGGATTCATTGAGTACTATTTCTACCATACGAGAAGCCAGAGCGGTCTCATAAGGAGGATACTCAAATAAAGCGTAATTCTGAAAGCTAACCTCGTGATAATTGATATTAGGATGAAACTGATCTAATCGAAACGGCTCATTATATGTGATGAAATGAATTTGATGACCCTTATCAGCCAAAGCCTTTCCTAACTCAGTGGCGACCACACCTGAGCCACCATAAGTAGGATAACATACAATTCCTATTTTCAACATATATATAGTTTTACTTTAGCGATACAAATATAGCTAAATGTATGAAAAAAAATCGAAATAATAATAATGAGTATGATAAAATTGATAATAATGGATAATTTCCGCCATTTTTTGGCGGAGGAAGAGGGATTCGAACCCCCGGTAGTGTTACCTACGACAGTTTTCAAGACTGCTCCATTCAACCACTCTGGCATTCCTCCGCTGCAAAGGTAATTTTTTTTTTTTTAATCAAGTCTTTTTTTTTTTATGATTAACTCTAAAGGCTTGACTTTGAAAGTAATAATTTGTATTAGCTCTGTTTCATTTTAGTTTTTTTTTAATTAAAATGCAAAATAGGAGAATATTTAGTATCTTTGTGTTTTATATCCAACCATGAATCATAAGTTTCTTTTTATTTTAATATTTCTTATTTTTTTTCAATCAGTTCTTAGTGCACAAGAAATTCAAGGGAAGGTTTTGGGTTTAGAAGATAAGCCTTTGCCTCATGCTAAAATTGTTTTGATCCCATCAGATAAATCTTTAATATTATCTGCAAAAAGCGATGAAAAAGGCAATTTTACTATTGTAGCTAAAGCAGGTCAGTTAATCATTAGTCTTTTGGGCTATGAAGACTACAAAGCTCAAGTTGATGACAAAACACAATCTCTGAATATTAAACTAAAACCTAACAGTCAATTGCTCAAAAGTGTCGAAATTCAAGCCATGAAACAACGCGTCACCTTAAAAGATGATACTTTGGAGTATCATGCTAAGGAGTTCAAAGTGCTTCGAGGCTCTACTGTAGAGGATTTAGTCAAGAAACTTCCTGGAGTTGAAGTGCAAAATGGTACTGTGACCGCACAAGGAGAGCAAGTTCGTAAAGTTACTATCGATGGAGAAGACTTCTTCGGAGATGATGTCATGACGGCACTTAGAAATTTACCTTCTGAAACAGTTGACAAAGTTGAAGTGTTCGACGCGATGAGTGATCAAAGTAGATTTACGGGTTTTGATGATGGCAATAGCCAAAAAACCATAAACCTAAAAACCAAAAAAGAAATGAATACAGGACAGTTTGGTAAAATATACGCTGGTGCTGGGACAGAAGATACGAGACAGCTAGGAGGTACCTATAATTTTTATCGGGATAAACAAAGAATTTCTTTACTTGGAATGCACAATAATATTAATAACGTTAATTTTTCATCTTCTGAAATTTCAAGTGCCGTAAATGGTGGCGGTGGTGTAATGGATAGAAGAGGCAATATGGCTTCACGTAATATGAATTTTGGCATGAGTGTAGCAGGCATGAGTTCTATGCGCTCTGGAGGCTTTAACTCGAATTTTACTGGAGCCAACCAAGATGGCATCAATACTACTTCAGCCGGAGGCATTAATTTTACAGATGTTTTATCTAAAAAAACTAGATTGACCGCTTCAATCTTCTCAAACCGTGTCGAGAATTATACCAAAACAGAAATAAATCAAAAAAATTTACTCAATCAAGAAAATACCATATTGACTAATCAAGAAAACATCAAGCAATCAAAATATTTTACCAATAAACTAACCTCGAGACTAGAACATATTTTTGATCAAAATTCTTCCTTCCTATATACCAATAATCTCGGTTTGAATTCCAATAATGGACAAAATTTGCAACAAATTCAAAATTCCAAAAATTCCAACGAGCTTTCTAGTTTTCGCACCTCAAACATAGAAGATAATTTTGGTTATAATTATACAGGCAACTTTTTGTATCGACAGAAATTTAAGAAAAAAGGACGCACCTTATCGCTTAATGCCATTGTGGATCTCAATCGTGAAGAAGGTAAAAACCTTTGGAATAATCAAATTAGTTTCCTCAATAGAGCAGTGCAACAATATTCCAATACATTATCTTTCGCTGCTACTTATACCGAACTTTTTAAATTTGGTCAGTTTATGCTCACCTACAGCCCTTCGATTACTTATAAAAAAAATCAAATCGAAGTATTTAATGCTAATTCCAATTCAGAAAATCTTAATTTGAACGATCAATTTAGTAGTTTAATGCGCAACCAATTCTTTTATAATACGGCAGGGCTTAGTTTCAGAAATCGAATAAAGGCACTGAATTTTTTAGTTGGCGTCAATGCACAACAAGTTGACGTAAAGATAGACGAAAATACACCATCACAAATACAAACAAACCGAATTTTTAGTTATTTACTCCCAAATATCGAACTAACCTATCGAAAACCTCGACAAGTTTTTAGTAAATTTAGATATACTACGAGTATCAATTTACCAAGTATTAATCAATTTCAAGAAGTCACTAATTTCACGCAGATCAATAATCAGAGTTTCGGAAATCGAAATCTTAGTCCAGAGTATAATCATAATTTATTTTTTAATTTATTTAAACCGAATATACCAAAAGCCATTTTTATGGGCGTATATCTCACAGGAAATATAACTGAGAATTCTATTGTTAATAATTCTACTGTATCCCTTTTAGATACGACGATAGGTTCTACTTTTATTCGCTCAGGGGCACGATACACTACTTATCAAAATTATCAAAATCGCTATAACGCTAGTTTAAGTGGTTTCTATTCAATGCCTATCACTTTTATTAAAAGTAATTTAAGTTTAAATTTTGCACAAGGTTTCGCACAAAGCCCTTCAATTTTTAATAATCTTGATATTCGTACGAATAGCTTTACGACTTCTATCGGCGCGATGATTACATCTAATTTTTCTGAAAAATTGGACTTTTCATTTGGCTATAATCCTAGGTATATTTATAATACCTACAATCAGTTGTTTCCTGATAATGATTTCGTCTTGCATAATTTAATAAGTCAACTAAAATTTATTTTGTTTGATAGATTGGTGTTTTCTTCTGATTTAAATTATAGCTATAACACTCAAATCGACGCATCCCTAAATCAACATATTGTATTACTAGGAGCCTCGCTAGCTTATCAGCTTTTAAAAGATAAAAATCTAGAACTCAAGCTTTCTGCCTTTGATATATTTAATAATAATCGAAACATTTCAAGAGTAGTCAATGGTAATTTCATTACAGATACCAGAATAAATGCGATGAATCAATACTTTATGTTTACTACTACTTGGAATTTCAAAAAATTTCAAGGCAAAGACCCAATGAAACCTGAAAATCCATTTAATTTCTCTAAATAATGATATCAATAAAAGATTTAGTCGGTCAATGGGTCAACCAAAATATGATTTATGCGCAAGTATATCAGAAATCCGTAATCGACTCATGGGAAGAGGTCGTAGGGAAAACGATAGCTGAGCAAACCCAAAAAGTTTATTTCCATCAAAATGATATCCATATTTGCCTAGACAATGCGACACTAAAAGACTTCCTTCAGTTCCAAAAAGAAGATATAATCCTAAAGATCAAAGAATTTACCAAAGATATTTTAATCATCGATCATGTACATATTCACTAATCTAAAAAATCACATACTATGAATCCAGAGCGATTGCGAGATGTCAAAAGCCGTTTTATGGCTTTAGGGAGGTATCTTTGAGTGGGATAAGAAAAATTTCCGACTCCAAGAATTAAATCAAATTGTCCAGAGACCTGATTTCTGGGGTGATACTGACCAAGCCAATAAAATCCAAAAAGAGATTTCTGATTTGGGCTTTTGGCTCGATAAATACAAAAAACTCCAGACTCAAATCGATGATTGGGAAGTCCTCTATGAGTTTAGTCTCGAAGATGAAGCCGTAAAAGAGGAGTTGGAAACTGCTTGGGTAGCCTTAAATCATGACTTAGAAGAGTTTGAGCTCACCACAACCCTCTCGAATGAAGAAGACCAACTCAGTGCCATCCTTAAAATTAACGCTGGCGCAGGTGGCACCGAAAGTTGTGATTGGGCTAGTATGCTGCATCGCATGTATCTCATGTGGGCTAAAAGCAAAAACTACAAAGTCACTGAACTCGAAATGAATGAAGGTGACGTAGCAGGTATTAAATCTGTAACCATACAAATTGAAGGTAAATTGGCTTATGGCTTTCTAAAATTTGAAAATGGGGTTCATCGTTTGGTTCGAGTATCACCTTTTGATGCGAATAATAAGCGCCATACTTCCTTTGCGTCGGTTTTCGTGTATCCGCTTGTGGATGATACGATTCATATCGATATCAAAGACAGCGATATCGAGCTACAGACTTCTCGGTCTGGTGGTGCTGGTGGGCAGAACGTCAATAAAGTAGAGACCAAAGTCCAACTTACTCATAAACCCACTGGTATCGTTGTGGTTTGTCAGGTAGAGCGTTCTCAACTCGGCAATCGTCAGCGAGCAATGGAAATGCTGAGAAGTCAGCTTTATGATTTGGAAATACAGAAACGAAATCAGCAAAAACAAGCGGTAGAGAATTCTAAACTTAAAATAGAATGGGGTTCTCAGATTCGAAATTATGTATTGCATCCTTATCAGCTGGTCAAGGATACGCGTTCTGGTTATGAGACTTCTCAGACTCAGTCGGTGCTCAACGGTGAAATCGATGAATTTATCAAATCGCTATTGCTTTTGCTGAGAGAAGAGCAGAGTGGGTAGGTTTTTTTTGTTTCCTTTTTATTATGAAAATACTATTTTGATTAAGTTATATAACTTGTGTAGTTTTTTTGTTATTACCATATAATCTTAAAATAAAAATAAATGACTATATTTGTTTTTGTAAATATTATATTAAACAATGATGAACGGCTCAAACCTATATAATCTCGCATCAATAATTATTCCGCTTTTGGTCATGCTGTTAGTCTTTTTTTGTTCGGAATTTACGGACTCAAAAAAATCTATCAATATAACATAAAAAAAGACGACAAATAGCTTTACCGCACTGTATAGCGATAAGTATAGGGACGATTGGGATAGAAACCTTCTAATACTATAGACTCGGCGTCTGTATTTCCTATTGTTTCATAAAACTCCTCTGCATTCTTAATTCTAATATCATTAACTGAAGTAATGATAAAGCCTGGCTTTAACTCAGTACGGCTCGCCAACTCCTCTGAAAGATTACTCACACGAGCACCACCAATTCGAAATCGCATTACTTCTTGATTTGTTAAATCACTTACTTGAATACCAATGGACTCAGGGCTTTTAGCAGCTACCATACTATAAGAATTATTACGTGATTTCAGGGTAATATTAAGTTTTAGCGGTTTTCCATTTCTCAAAATGTCTAAGGTGATTTTATCGCTTGGTCTATATTTAGAGACTTGCTCCATAAGTTCATTAGTCGAATTTATAGGAATTTCATTTACGGATTTGATAATATCATCAACTTGAATTTTAGCTTCTGCTGCGGAGCTTCCAGATACGATTCCCTTGACCAAAGCCCCGTTTAGGTTATTTAATTTCATATTTTTAGCTGTAGTATTATCAATATTGGTGGTATTGACACCGATATAGGCTCTTTGGACGATACCGAATTCTTTTAAATCTTCAAACACTTTGAATACTAAATTTGAAGGAACTGCAAATGCATATCCAGCATAGGTCCCTGTAGGAGAGGCTATGGCCGTGTTGATTCCTATAAGTTTTCCTTGTAAATTGACCAAAGCACCCCCAGAGTTTCCTGGATTTACTGCAGCATCAGTCTGAATGAAGGATTCAATAGGGTTTTGTGTATTTCTTTTGTCAGCAGAGAGTTGAAGGGAACGACCCTTGGCGCTCACGATGCCTTGCGTTACCGTTGATTCTAGGTTAAAAGGGTTTCCCACAGCCAAAACCCATTCGCCTACAAGAACTGAGTCAGAATTAGCTATTTGAATAGCTTGAAGACCTGATTCTTCTATTTTGATTAAGGCTAAATCAGTATCGGGGTCACGTCCAATAAGTTTAGCAGGATAAGAAATTTTATTGTTTAAAGTAACCTCTATTTTGTCAGCTTCTGAGACTACGTGATTATTGGTAATGATATAACCATCCGCCGAGAGAATTACCCCTGAGCCAGAGGATTGAGAATTTTTGAATTGAGGTCGCACGAATTCATTTCCAAAAAAATCAAAAATACCACGCTGATAGGTTTTGATTCGAACTGTGGTTTTGATATGCACCACAGAAGGAGTAGAAATAGCTGCAGCTGCGATGAAATTCACGGTACCATTTCCCATTTTAGCTGCTTGCCCAATGGTTTTTAAGAGTGCTTCATAATTTTCAGACTTTTGATTATTCTGCTCTTCCTGTGCACTTGAAGTACAACTCATAAGAAAAAGCATGATAAAAAAAGCAACGGATCTAAAAATCAATTTAATAGATTTCATAAGTTATTATTTTTTTTGTTATTGCAAAATTAACAATATGATGATGATTAAATATAAAAAAAATCTTAAATTTTGTTTTGTTTAATCATTATTAATAGCATTTGTACCTTGCAGCCTATCTATAACTTGTAATGTATTTCTGAATAAGTATCGATGTAAAAATCACAGAGGTTTTTGAGCAATTTGTTGTACACTAAGCTATATAAAATCTAAGCTTAAATAGATTTTTTTGTTTAGATTTGCCAAAAAAAAAGCAAATGAAAAATTTCAATAGGATAAATACATTGTTCGGGTGGTTAGCTTTTGTAATAGCTTTGGTTTCTTATCTACTTACAATGGAAAAGACAGGAAGTTTGTGGGATTGTGGTGAGTTTGTGAGTTCAGCATATAAACTTCAAGTACCGCATCCTCCGGGGGCTCCGTTGTTTATTATTATTGGAAAAGTATTTAGTTTATTTGCATTTGGTCGTACAGAATATGTAGCCTTAATGATTAATTCACTGAGTGCTGTATCTACGGCTTTTACGACGTTGTTTTTTTATTTTTCGGCTTCCATGCTTCTTAGA
Source organism: Chitinophagales bacterium (assembly GCA_025455685.1). GTDB lineage: Bacteria > Bacteroidota > Bacteroidia > Chitinophagales > JADJOU01 > JALOMB01. The sequence continues at coordinate 15,349 of JALOMB010000019.1, forward strand.
ATTGCATTAAAACAGAAGAGTGAGGATTTATTGGCTTCACAGGGTTGGTTTGTAGTATTGTCTTCATTTGTAGGAGCTATGGCAGCTACGTATTTGGATTCTATGTGGTTTAATGCTATTGAGGGTGAGGTTTATGCGCTTTCTGTTTTTTTTATGGGCTTTAATGTATGGGCTATTTTGAAATGGTATCTAGATGAAAGTGAGGATCAAGATAGATGGTTGGTGGCTATAGCTTTGGCTACAGGTTTATCTACAGGCGTTCACTTATTGAGTTTATTGGTGATTCCGTTTATGACTTATATTTTTTATATCAAGAGATTTGAAGAGACCAAACTTGGTTCATTTATTGCCTTTGCTTCAGGAGTTCCTTTGATTGGGTTTGTAATGACTTTTATTCTTAGCTGGACGCCAGGCATCTTGGGAAAATTTGATTTATTTTTTGTCAATAGTTTAAATACGCCTTTTTTTATAGGGTCATGTGTAGCTACGATGCTTATTTTTGGTGGATTAGCCTTTTTAATTCATCGTTCATATCACAATCCTAGTTTTTTGAGATGGAATGAAGACAAGTTCAAATTGTCTTTGAATACTTTGTTTTTGATGATATTTATGCTTTATATGGGCTTTTTGTCGTATTTTATAGTTGTGATTAGAGCGAATGCTAACACACCAATCAATATGAATGTACCAAATAACTTTCTCACACTCAAATCCTATATCGATAGGGATCAATATCCTAAGCGTGCTTTGCTCAATGGGCCATATTACACGCATGTCGAAGAGCCAGAGAAATTAGAAACGATTTCTGAGGTTTATGAAAAAAATACGAGTACAGGAAAATATGAATTGATTGGGCGAAATCCAGCTTATGTCTATAGGAGTCAAGATAAGAGAATTTTTCCTAGAATCGGCCATGAAGGCGAAGATAAAAAGACTTTTTATAGAGCTTGGCTCAACCCTAGCTTTAATGTAGTAAATCGTGCCACTGGCGAGATAGTTCAATCTTTTGAGCAAGGACAGGAAGAGCAAGCAGAGCAATTTGCGCAAGCAGAAAATGCTAAAGTAGGTCAGCCTTTGTTTGCTGTTAAAGATGATGTAGGATTTCTTGATAATATATCTTATTTAGTCAACTATCAGTTTGGCTTTATGTATATGAGATACCTCATGTGGAATTTAGTAGGTAGAAATAATGATTTACAAGGTCACATCTTTAATGATAATGGTCGATGGATTTCAGGGATAAATTTTATTGATAATATTTTAGGTAATTTCTGGGGCAATGCCAATCTAGATCAAGCGGGAAAACCGGAAATTTTATCAAAGAATAAAGCAGAAAATAAATTCTATTTTATCCCATTGATTCTTTGTATTCTAGGTATGTTTTTTACTTATAAACGAAATCCGTTTATATTTAATTGTTTAGTGATTATGTTCATTACTACAGGATTCATGCAAATCATTTATTCCAATCAACCACCAATAGAGCCAAGAGAAAGAGATTATGTATTTGCACCTTCATTCTGGGGAATTGTGCTTTGGATGCCCTTTGGTATTCTAATGATAAAAGAATGGTTAGAGAAGTATCTCAAAGGCAATAGTGCTTTGTTCGCTTCAATTGCAATTGGTATGTCAGCTCCAATTTTGATGGGTTTCCAAGGCTGGGATGATCATAATCGTGATGCTAAGCGTACTTCTACGTTAGCCTTTGCTAAAAATGTATTGAATTCTTGTCCTCCTAATGCTTTGCTTCTAGCTTATGGAGACAATGATACATATCCGCTTTGGTATGCTCAGGAAATTGAAGGAATTCGTACAGATGTCAGAGTGGTAAATACTTCTTTGATTGAAGGTTATTCCTATATTACTCAAGTCGTATTGCCGATGAATAAAAGTGAAGGATTCTTACTCCCATTTTCTTTGGATCAGATTAAAGGAGATTTGAGAAGTTATCTTAGATTTTCGCCTCAGGGTCATGAAAATAGTAATATAGAATTAAGCAAAGTGCTAAAATTTGTGACTTCAGATAACCCTAAAGCTAAAATAGCTATGAATGGGCAAGATTTAGAAAATTATATTCCTACTAGAAATGTTTATATTAATTTAGATTTGGATAGTTTGGTCAAAAATAACATGATGAGTAAAGATGATGCTGCTATCATGAGAGATAACCCATCTATTTCATTCCAGATTGGAGCATCGATGACCAAAGGTGCCTTGGTACAGTATGGTCTTTTAGCCGAAAATCTTTATAATAGACCATTTTGTATATCTTTAGGTTCAGGTGGCAGTGGCTTTTTAGGAATGGATAAGTTTTTTCAGGTTGAAGGTATGGTTTATGTATTTAATCCGGCCGCTCAATTTAATGAATATGGTGGCAATTTGATAAATATAGATAAATCTTATGCTTATGTCATGAATTATGATTTTGGGGGCGCAGACAAAAATATCTTGTTAGATGACAATACCTTGAAAAGCTATCATAATATAAAACAGTCGGCTGGAATTCTAGCATTTAGTTTGGCTGTTGATGGTAAAATAGACTCTTGCAATAAAATCATAGAACATATTTATAAAAATATGCCAAAAACTTATTTTCCATATAATAATTTTGATTTACCTTTCTTACAAGCTGCGATAATCGCTAAAAATGAAAAAGTCAAAAATGAGCTAGCACAAGGACTATATAATAATTCTGTAGCAATGCTAGATTGGATGCTCAATGCCAACAATGCAAAAAGAGTAGGTTTAGGATTGATGGAATTAAGAGAAAATTTCACTAATCTTAGAAATGTAAAAGAAATGTTAGCAATGGAAACAGGTATTAATGCTGAAGATAAATCGGATAAGCCTTCTGTATCTCAAAATTCCCAAGGATTAACTAAAAAGATTGAGGACAAACTCAAGTTTTATGAGAGTCAATTGCAGCAAATGCAGAGATAACTTATATATCCTTAGCCAAAAAAAAGCCATACAATTTTGTATGGCTTTTTTTTTAGAAATCGAAAGTCATTTGTTTGACTTTTTTACAGAGGAACGCATCATTTCTAAAGAAATCTTTTTCTAGATGCGTAACTTGCGTTTTTTGTGACAAATGTTCTCTAAATACATGTTTGAAAATGTCTTTAAATTCTTGATAAGACTTATTTGTCATTGGAATTTGTGATAAATTATGCTTGTTCATAAGATTTAATTTTTATTTAATTCAAAAGTAATTTTTTTAAGCGACAAAAAGAGTCGTTTTTATGATAATTTTTTAGATCTTAATATATGTCGCTTGAGATTAGTTGTAAAATTCGAAATTCATAAAAGAAATAATTAAAATTTATTAGATTTGTATCTTGTAGTAACAAATAAATTAAGGTTATGTCGATGTCTAATATTAAATCCAAATCCAAAAGCAGTAAATTTCATGAAGATGTTTTATATGATTTTTCTATTTGTCTTCAGAGTCGTCATATGAGTAGCATTGGACGAAAAGAAGTGCTCAATGGAAAAGCAAAGTTTGGAATTTTTGGTTCTGGAAAAGAACTTGCTCAAGTATGTTTGGCCAAATATTTTTTACCTGGTGATTTTCGTTCGGGCTATTATCGCGATCAGACTTTTGCTTTAGCTACAGGAAATACGACCATTGTTCAACTTTTTGCACATTTATATGCTCAAACCAAAATAGAATTAGAGCCTAATTCTTCTGGGAGAATGATGAATAATCATTTTTCGACAAGATTACTTGATGAACATGGTGATTGGAAAAATATCATGGAATCAAAAAATTTCGCAGCTGATTTATCACCAACTGCTGCACAAATGCTCAAATCACTTGGATTGGCTCTAGCTTCTAAGCTATATCGTCAGAATCCTAACGCACAACAAGCTAATTTTACACAAAATGGCAATGAGATTTCTGTAGTCACTATAGGCGATGCATCAACATCTGAGGGCTATTTTTGGGAAGCACTTAATGCTGCTGCGGTTATGCAAGTACCTTTGGTCACTGTCGTCTATGATGATGGCTATGGGATATCTGTACCTAAGAAATATCAAACAACTAAAGAAAGTATTTCAGAAGCGTTAAGTGGATTTATCTCGAGTGAAGCAGGGCAAGGAATGAATATATATACAGTAGCAGGCTGGAATTACAAAGAACTATGTCAAATCGTCGAAAAAGCTTATAGCGAAGCCAGAAATCATCATAAGCCTGCTTTGATACACATTACTGAAGTCACGCAGCCAGATGGTCACTCTACTTCAGGTTCGCATGAACGTTATAAAGATGATACGAGATTGGCTTTTGAAAAAGAATTTGATTGTATAGAGCAGTTTAAGAAATGGATTCTCGAAGTCAATATTGCTGATGATGCAAGACTATTAGCAATAGAAGATGATGTCAAAACATTTGTAGAAGAAAGCAAAAAAACGGCTTATACACAATATCTTGAAGGAATAGATACCTTAAGAAACGAGTTTCTATTGTTCTTTACTAAAATTCAAAATTTATCACCTGAGTCTCAAGCAAAAATTAAATCCTTACATAAGCAAATCGAATCAGATAAGTTTACTGTCAAAAAAGATATCTATAGAATCATATATCAGATTAAGCGTATTTTAGAGCAAAATAGAGATGAGGGCTATGCTTATTTGACCAATTGGCTTTCAGAGCAAATTACTATAGAGCATGAGATATACGGCTCCCATCTCTATAGTCAATCTAATCAGTGTGTTTCAAAAATTAAACCTATCCCAGCTCAGTTTGATGAAGAAGCTAAGTTAGTCAATGGGTTTGAGATTATCAATGCTTATTTTGATCAGTTGTTTTCTAAAAATCCATATGTAGTAGCTTTCGGAGAAGATGTCGGTAAAATTGGTGATGTCAATCAAGGTTTTGCTCATTTACAAGAAAAATATGGCGAATCTAGAATTTTTGATACAGGAATTAGAGAAGCTACGATTATAGGACAAGGTCAAGGCCTTAGTCTGAGAGGATTTAGGCCTATTGCGGAAATTCAGTATTTAGATTATTTGCTCTACGCTTTACAAATCATTAGTGATGATATTGCTACCTTGCAATACCGTACTCGTGGTGGGCAGAAATCTCCTGTGATTATTAGAACACGTGGCCATCGTCTAGAGGGGATTTGGCATTCAGGCTCACCTATGGGAATGATTTTAAATGCAGTCAGAGGAGTTTATGTCTTGACGCCTAGAAACTTAACAGTTGCAGCTGGTTTTTATCAAACTTTGATTCAGGCTGATGAACCCGCTTTGGTCATTGAGCCTCTAAATGGATACAGGTACAAAGAATCAATGCCAAACAATTTAGGAGTGTATAGTATAGAAATTGGAAAAGTAGAGACTATTAGATCTGGAAAGGACATAACTATGTTGAGTTACGGCTCTACTTTGAAGATTTGCGAAGAGGCATGCGAACTTCTCGCTCATCGAGGTATTGATGTACACTTAATTGACGCTCAGAGTTTATTGCCATTCGATATTTATGGCGATACAGTCAAATCACTAAAGACGACAAATAGATTGGTCATAGTAGATGAAGATGTTCCGGGTGGTGCTTCAGCATATTTACTCAGAGAAGTGCTAGAAGTCCAAGATGGATATAGATTTTTAGACAGCAAACCTCTAACTATTACTGCTAAGGCGCATCGTCCTGCTTATGGAAGTGACGGAGATTTCTTTAGCAAACCCAATCCAGATGAAATTTATGAAGCGGTTTTAAATTTAATGCATGAAGCCAAACCTAAGCTTTAATTTTATTTTTTAATTTCAAACACTTTTGTGCTTTGAATTGAACTATTTTGTATGTATGCTATAATTGGTATTCCTTTAGCAATTGCAAAAGAATACACTTATTTAATTCCTGATGATATCAAAAATGATATTCAAGTAGGAAGTAGGGTGTTGGTTAGTTTTGGGCATCAGAAACTATATTCTGGTGTTGTCTTAGCTTTGGTCGATAAATATGAAGGCTCGTATAAAGTTAAGCCAATTTCAAGTCTTATCGATGCTAAACCAATACTAACTTCAGTACAAATTAGCCTCATCCGTTGGACAGCTCAATACTACATGACTACTGTTGGCCAAGTGCTTGATATTGTATTGCCTGCATATTTCAAAATTTCTAGTGAAAAAAAATTTAGTATCAATGAAGAAATGTCTCTGGTATTATTTGAGGAAATATCCCAAAAGTTTCCCAATATAGCTGAAATTATGGACTTAATCAATACCAAAGAATCTATTAAATTAAAAGAAATTCAAGACTTAGTAGGTAAAAAGGAAGGATATAAACTTTTAAGCGACTTGGTCAAAAATGGAATTTTACTTTCTCAAGAGCTTTATGAAGAGAAATACAAACCAAAACTGACTGGTGTCATTGCCTGGAAAAATCCAATCGAGATTCATCAAATCAATGATATAGTAACATCACTAGAGAAATCTCCCAAACAAAAGCAATTGTTTATTGCGTTACTCACTATGCTTGCCAAAAAAGAATTTGTGGAGAAGGCTATCTTAAATCAAGAGTATAGTCACAGTATAATTCAAGGGCTAATTGATAAAGATTTGATAGAAATTCGTCAAGAAGACTTATCAGAATTAGATTTATCAGATTTGCCTAATAGTCAATCTTCATATAAGGAAAATTTAAGTATCGCACAAGAAATTTTATCGTTACTATCCAAGAATCAAAATGTCTATTTTCAACATTTAGATGAAGCTTGGCTTATAGAGTTGTATGGTGAAATTTTGTGGATACTGCAAAAGCAAAACAAAAAAGTAGTACTTATTCTTCCAGAGCTTACTTTGTATAGTCGAAAAGCTAAATTTCTTATAGAAAAGTTCAAAAAGTCAATTGTTGTATATGCCAATCATCTCTCTCAGAGAAGAAAAGCAGATAGTTTCCAAAAGATATTGAGTGGCGACTTTTCAATAGTATTGGCTACTAAATCTATTGCTTTTTTTAATTTAAGTCAAGTTGATTTAGTTATTTTGGATGATGAACACGATTCGAAATATAAACTTGGCGTAGCGCCTTATATTCAGTATAGAGATGTATTGCTTAGAGCGCAAAAAGAATATAATTTTCAGTTATTGTTTTCAAGCGCTACACCTAGTCTTGAGCTGTATCATCGAATAGTTTCTGGAAAATTCACTCATTTTCAGAAGCATTCAAGCCACATCTTTGATGTGAATGATAGAATATCGTGGCGTGAAGTACCTTTTGAAAAAATCATGAAAAATGATTTTTATGACAAAAAAATGCTAACTGAAATTCAAAAGACTTTAAATGAAAACAGTTTAGTTTTTATCTATCAGAATCGTCGTGGCTATTCACCTTATGTTCAGTGTAAGGTTTGTGGTACATTTAAATCATGTAAAAATTGCGATGTCAAGCTAAATTATCATGTTACAGATAATTTATTACATTGTCACTATTGTAGTGCAACCTATGAATATACGAGACATTGTCAAACATGTCAAAGCACCCATATTGAGCTAAATGGAGTAGGAACTCAGAAAATTTCGGAAGAGTTTTCTATTCTATTTGATGACTATAAAATTCTAAGGGTTGATTTAGATGTGATGAAGTCTAAGATCAGTTATGACGAAGTAATGATGAGATTAAAGGAGAAAACTCATCAGATTGTTATAGGGACTCAATTGGCGCTAAAGCAAATAGATTTCAAGGATTTCAGGTTGTTTGTGGTTTTAGATATCAATAATTTCTTTGTATTTCACGATTATCGCTCTGATGAATTAGGTTTTCAAGCGGTTTATCATATACTATTAAAAATCAATGAATTCTCCATACCTACAATTTTTCAATATTCTAGAGCGCATGATGCATTTGATTTCTTAAAGCAAATGAATATTGCTGCATTCTATGAAGAAGAATTACTCAAAAGAAAAACTTATCTCTATCCTCCATTTGTCAAACTTATCAAAATAGAACTAAAACACAGATATGAGAATATTGTAGATGAAATGAGCCGTAGAATTGTAGAGAAGCTAAGCACTTCAATACAATGTCAGATTCTAGGGCCTATTATACCATATGTTTCACGCATCAAGAATCAGTTTATTCGGGAAATTTTAATTAAACTTGAAATCAATGCACATCTTCAAGAAAACAAAGAAAAAATTTTCATATTTATTGAAGAACAAAAAGCATTACTCAATAATAGGAATTTAATTGTAAATTTTATAATAGATTATTGATTATATGGGTTATAAAAATTTTTTTAATGACAAAATGACATTTTTTGTTTATATTTGTACTCTAAATCTTTAACTTTAGAATTTAATATGATGAATCAACTCGCTGAAGAGCCTTCAAAGCTTTATTTTATTGAGAGTTATGGATGTCAGATGAATGTGAATGATTCTGAAATTGTGGCTGCTATTTTAGAGGAGCTAGGATATCAATCTACAAAAGAAGAAAAGGAAGCGTCATTAATTTTGCTCAATACATGTTCTATTAGAGATAAAGCAGAGCAAACAATTCGTTATCGTTTAAAAGATTTCCAAAAGATTAAAAGAAAAAATAAATCCCTTAAAGTTGGTATTTTGGGATGTATGGCTGAGCGTTTAAAAACGCAATTATTCGAAGAAGAAAAATTAGTGGATTTAGTGGTAGGTCCAGATAGTTATCGCGCTTTGCCTTCTCTTCTTCAAGAGTTAGGTCTCGGGCAAAAAGCAGTTAATACCTTGCTATCTAGAGAAGAGACCTATGGAGATATCGCACCTGTAAGATTGAATTCAAATGGCGTTACGGCATTCGTATCTATTATGAGGGGATGTGATAATATGTGTGCATTTTGTGTGGTGCCCTTTACAAGAGGAAGAGAGCGGAGCAGAAGTCATGTATCGATACTTCAGGAAGTTAAGGACATAGTCCAAAAAGGATATAAAGAAGTAACTTTATTAGGCCAAAACGTCGATTCTTACCGATATAGCGAAGATCCTACCTTAAAAGGAAAAAATCTAATCGATGCTAAATTCGATCCTAGAGTAATCAATTTTTCTAAACTTTTAGAAATGGTTGCACAAGTATCACCGGATTTACGAGTTAGATTTTCTACGTCACATCCCAAGGATATGACCGATGATGTGCTTGAGGTTATGAGTCGATATCATAATATTTGTAAGTTTATTCATTTGCCAGTCCAAAGCGGTTCAGATACTTGTCTCGAACGGATGAATCGAAGTTATGATTCTGCAATTTATATGAATCGAATCGATGCAATTAAGCGTTATATGCCTAATTGTGCTTTATCAAGTGATTTTATAGCTGGCTTTTGTGGAGAGACAGAGCAGGAGCATCAAGCAACCTTAGATTTAATAAAAAAAGTTCGCTATGATATGTCTTTTATGTTTTATTATTCCGAACGACCAGGTACTATAGCGGCTAGACGATACAAAGATGATGTACCCTTAGAGGTCAAAAAAAGAAGATTAAGTGAGATTATTGCCCTACAAAATCAAATTGCTTTAGAAATTAATCAAACTCAAATAGGACAAGAACAAGTTGTATTAATAGAATTTGTATCCAAACGCTCTAAAGATGTCTATATCGCACGAAATGATTATAATAAAAAAGTAGCAGTTCCCAAAAAAAACTATCAAGTTGGAGATTATGTCTTAGTCAAAATTACCGATGCGACTACTATGACCTTAATCGCAGAAGATATTCGTAAATTAGAACATTTAAGTGATATAAAATGAATTTGCAAGATATCAAGAATCGTTTTAGCATAATAGGCAATTGCAATGAACTTAATTACGCTTTGCAAACTGCGGTAAAAGTAGCTCAAACAGATTTAACTGTCCTAATTACAGGGGAGTCAGGTACAGGAAAAGAAGTCTTTTCGCAGATTATTCATCAACTCTCTTCGAGAAGACATCATCCTTTTATCGCTATTAATTGTGGCGCTATCCCTGAAGGCACAATTGATTCAGAGCTTTTTGGTCATGAAAAGGGTTCCTTTACTGGGGCGAATGAAAGTAGAAAAGGTTATTTTGAAACGGTAGATAAAGGCACAATTTTTTTAGATGAAATAGCGGAAATGCCTATGGGTACTCAAGCAAGGCTTTTAAGGTTACTTCAAAATGGAGAGTTTATCCGAGTTGGCTCTTCAAAAATCCAAAAAGCTGATGTTAGAGTAGTCGCAGCCACAAATGTCAATTTATTAGACTCACTAGGACAAAATAAATTTAGAGAAGACTTGTATTACCGACTCAATACTGTTCCAATTAAAGTGCCGCCTTTGAGAGAGCGGGGCGAAGATATTTTGCTTTTGTTTCGTAAATTTTCTTATGATTTTCAAGAAAAAAATAAGGTCCCATTGAAATCACTTACTCAAGATGCCAATAATTTATTATTGAATTATCGATGGCCAGGCAATGTCAGACAGCTTAAAAGCGTCGCTGAGCAAGTGAATTTAATGGTGGAAAGTCAATATATTACAGCTGAGGACTTAAGTCTTTTTTTACCAGAGATTCATACTAATCTAGCTCAAATTCCAAATAATCAAAGAAATTCAGACTTCAATATGTATTCTAATGAAGTTTTATTTAAAATCCTCTTCGACCTTAAACAAGATATGCATGAACTCAAATCTGCCTTTATAGAATTGCTGAAAAGACAAAGCAATTCTGATTCTAGAGCCATATCTTCTTATCATTCAGATCAAGACCTAAATGTTCAAAATCATATTACTACAAATTCTCATGAGTTTGCTACATCGATTATCGCCCCGATTAGCACCTTAGACCCAAACCTAAAACAGCTTGAAGATGAATTCCAAGAAACAAATTTAAATTTGTCTGATATCGAAAAAATATATATTCTCAAAGCCTTAGAGCGAAATAAAGGAAAACGAAAATATGCTGCCGAAGACCTTGGAATAAGTGAGCGCACCTTATACCGCAAGATTATAGAATACAATATAGATTCGAAATGATTAAGAGTAAATGTCTTTGGTTTATCGTTTTTTTGATTACTTTATCTTCGTGTAAGGTATATAGTTTCACTGGTTCCAGTATTCCACCAGAGGTTAAAACCATGAAGATAAATTATTTTCCAAATCTCGCAAGTAATGCTTATGCAGGATTAGAGCGAAATTTTAATGATAGAATGCGCAATCAAATTATTTCCAATACGCCTTTAAAATTAGTAGAAGATGCACCAGACTTTGAACTTTCTGGTAAAATAATAAGTTATACTATATCAGCTCAAAACTCTACTGTTGGTACATTTACGACTACTTATCGACTAGATATTGGTGTTGAGGTTACCTTTATAGATTACAAAACAGAGAAGAAAACGCAATGGACTCAGATTTTTAATGGTTTCGAGGTGTATGAAAATGATTTGTCTTCAATCGCTGATGCGACTACTAGAAAAATTTCTGAAACAATTTCCAATCAAGTTTTTAATAAAATATTTTCTACATGGTGACAGATAAAGGTTTTTTGAAGAATTATAAACTTGTCTATATTGAGCAGGAGCCAATAGCTGAGATACCTTCGTCTATAGAAAAAAATAAAAATATAGCGCTGGAATCTGATATTAAGTTAGCAGATATTTCTGATTTACAAATCAATGAAAGCGATTTAATCGAAATCGAAAAAATCACAATAAAAAAACAATTTCAACACATTGACTTGCAGCCAAAGAAACATGATTCCCATAATGATTCAGCTACAAAGTCACTTGAATCACTTCCAAGCGATTCTCTAATGGAAAAAAATGAGATACAAGTTCATCAGACATTTGAACCAGCTCAAGAGATTCAGGCTAATGCAAATCAAGAAGAACCGATTTTCCTCTATCAGGCAGAGTCGGAGTTAGAGTCGGAGTTAGGGGCTGATAGCGAATTACTTGAAAAAGAAAAAAAACGAATCGAAGAAAATTTGTCAGATTTTAAAGAAACAAATGAACCACTTCGGGAAAATCAGATTTCTGCACAAGAAAACAAAAATGATTTGATTTCTTTTTATGAAAATTTAAATTTTCTCAATCAAAAGCTTATAGACATTCAATCTAAAGAACTTGACTGGATGCAAAAAAACAATGATTTAGCCTTAAAAATCAAAGAATTAGAATTCCAACTCTATAAACTAAAAGAATCGCAAATTTCTGATCGAAATCAAGTCGCCAGGCCAATTGATATCAATTTATATGAACAAAAATCTTGGAATGAACCCGAAAATAAAATTGCTCATATCGAAGTCGAGAAGCCTTTTGAACTTGAAACCCTAAATCCTGATACGCATCTCAAAAATCTTCTGACCAATGAAGCTGAATTTAATCAGAATTCAATAGATGACTCTGAAACGCTAATTAAATCTTATCTTAAGCCTGATGAGATCATACAAACAAATCTTCAAGCTCCAGAAATGAATACCCAAGAAGAAAAAATATCCGAACAATATAGTTCTGATGAGGAATCTGAAGATTTTAGTACTTGGCTCGAAGAAATAGAAATTCAAAAAAAACATGCGATTTCCCCAATATCTGTTGATCAAAAATTAGATGAAAATCAGTTGCTAGATAGTTTCGAAAAACAAATTAACCAAAACGCTATTGAAGAGCCTTCAAAAGCAGAGACCCCAAGTATAAATATCAAAAAAGACCCAAATTTTGAACATATCATATCTTCTTTCGTCAAAGAACAGATAAAACGAAATCAAGATAAAGAACCAAAATCAAAAATCGAGAGTGATTTGACTACCAGTGAGTTTATTTCTGAAGCGCTTGCCTCATTGTATCATCAGCAAGGCCATAAAAATAAAGCAATTGAGATGTATCAAAAATTAATTCTACATTTTCCAGAAAAAAGTGTTTATTTTGCACAAAAAATTCAGGAGATTCAACAAAATAAAATATAAATTAAATTATCAATCAAAAAACCAAATTATATGCAGTTTTACATTATAGGCGTTCTAATTATTATCGTATCT
>JALOMB010000002.1 GCA_025455685.1 Chitinophagales bacterium
GCAGCAAGTCTTGCTTACGAATATTTCAGCTATTAGAAACATGCATTGTTGGCAAATGAAAATCACCTATACTCCGATTTCCTCCATTGGGCCAGCGTATCAAATCGAAATAAGTCCAATAGCCCAAATGCTGCAAGATCTAAAATTAATCAGGAATAGAAATGCTATGGAAAATTTCTTTAGATAAGCGACCACTTGTGTCGTTTATCTTGTTTATCTTTGTGCTTATAAATCTTTTCCTATGTTAGAACCAAAAAAATTTACTAATCAAGTCGCTAAATCAGAATACGAAAGCCTTAATGAAGCGCAACGTAAAGCAGTAGATACCATAGAAGGCCCTGTCATGGTGATCGCTGGACCAGGTACAGGTAAAACTAAACTCCTGGCTTCACGCGTAGAAAATATCTTGCAAAACGGTTATGATATCGATCCAGAAAATATTCTTTGTATTACTTATACAAACGCTGGTAGAAAAGCTATGCGAGATAAATTAGCACAATTTAGTCCTGAAATGTCAGAAAGAGTACCGATACATACGTTTCATTCTTTTGCGCAAAAAGTAATTAGAGACAATCCACAGCTTTTTCCTGGAATGGATTTTGATTTAATCTCTGACTATGAGCACCATAAGTTAATTCAAGAAATTATCTCGGAATTACCTATAAATTCTCCAATTTATGGAAGCATTAAAAATCCTTTTTTTTATAGCAGCATTCTATCGAATTTTATTCTCAATGTCCTTAAGAACCACGTAGATACTAAGGGGCTGACACAAGCGCTCCAAAATCAAATTCAAGCCTTGGAAAATGAAATCGAGGAACTAGGTAAATTACCTAAAACGATCACAAAAATAAACACGCTAAAAGCTAGCATTAAAAAAAATCAAAAAACTCTTGCTTGTATCCCCTTAGTCGATAAATTTCTCTCCAAACTAAACCAAATTCAACGATTAACTTATGATAGACTCATTGAAGCTGTCGTAGAAGGCTTTCAAAAAGATCGAGATCTACTTAGAAATTACTGCGAACAATATCAATATATCTTGGTCGATGAGTTTCAAGACACCAATAAACCCCAACTCGAAATCGTTCGACTACTCCTCGATGACTCAGACAATCGAAACATTTTAGTTGTAGGTGATGATGATCAATCTATTTATAGCTTCCAAGGCGCTTCGGTCTTCAATATTTTTCAATTTTATCAATCCTATATTGCAGATTTACCTCCTAAAGAAATTCAAGATAGAATTATCGTTTTATCTGAAAATTATCGTTCTGTTCAATCTATTTTAGATGTCGCCAAAGCCACTATAGCCAATAACCATACTAGAATTGTTACTCAAATCAAAGAAGTACAAATTCATAAAGATATTCGTAGCGCTCACCCAACTTATCTCAAAAATGATTTTGAAGCTAAACTCGTAAAACTCAATGGATACCAAGATGAAGCAAGTCAATATCTCCACCTCGCCAAAGAAATCAATAATGAAGTATATATTCAAAAAAGATTTAAATATAAAGATATCGCCATCTTATATGCTAAACATACAGAAGGATCCGAAATAACCAAGTATTTTGACTTTTTAGATATTCCATATCGATGGAGTAGCAAGCGCAATGCTTTAACCCACCCATTTATCTCTGATTTCATTCAACTCATTACTTATATATATTACGAAAAAATCAATCCTTTTTCTAGAGATAATATTTTGTTTGATTTGCTCTATAAACCATGGAGTGGGCTCGATGCCGTAAAAGCCTCTAGTTTTCTGTCTCATTTTCGTAAATTTGAATTTGAAAACGAGAAAACTTCAATTCGACAATTTGCACAAATATCTCAAAGTGACGTTAATTTTCCTGAAATCATAAATTTCTTCCAAAAAATAAATGTAGCTTTATCTTGTTCGAGTTTTCATATTTTGAAATTTATTGATGAGATCTTTGAAATCTTTGAACTCAAGACCTTTCTGATGCATCTAGAAAAATCTCTTGATTATGCAGAAGCTTACAATGCTTTTCGAGACTTCCTTAAAACAAATATCGAAAAAGAACATATCCGTGACTTTAAATCTTGCCTAGACTTTATTCAATTTCATGAAGAAAATGAACTAGGCGTAGAGTATATTGTGGCTACCGAAGATATTGATGCCGTCACTTTAACTACCATACATTCGAGCAAAGGGCTCGAATATCCCAAAGTCTATGTAATCAACGCAGAAAAAATAGAAAAAAGCAATAAAAATAATAAAGAAATATATATCCCAGAAGATTTTCTCGTGTCCAACGAAACTTTATCAGATATAGAAAAACAAATCCTCCAAACCAATGAAATTGAAGAAAAAAGAAGATTGTTTTTCGTAGCCGTCACCAGAGCCATGCAAGAGCTTACTATCGCCTTTGTAGTATCCAAAAAGGAAAAAGAAAAGCCAAGTGATATAATCTCCGCAATACTCAATCTCAAAGAAATAGAAGTTCAATATCCCCTTCTTACCCTAGAGGATCAAAATCAACTTCCTTTGGTTTATTCTTTGAAAAACAAAGCAAAATCACTTGCCAATCTCAATGCTAATATTCTTATTCAGAAAATTGAGCAGTTCAAACTCTCTCATTCTTCAATGACGAATTTCTTAACTTGTCCACAGCATTTTTTCTTTGATAATATTCTTAGTTTATCAGGCTTTTCCAATAACTTCAACCTCAACTATGGGAGTTTACTGCATAAAATCGTCGAATTTTTTTATAAACAAGCAAAAGAATTTAAGTCTATTCCTAGTTTTGAATCTTTTTTAGAATATGGCAAGAAAACACTTCAAGGATTAGCTTTTCTCTTTTCTGAAAGCAGCCTCAAAGAATTAGAAAAAAATTTATCGGCACAGCTTCAAATCATTTATAACGATTATCTCGCACAGAGCTTTATTGAA
This sequence comes from Chitinophagales bacterium, assembly GCA_025455685.1. Taxonomy (GTDB): domain Bacteria; phylum Bacteroidota; class Bacteroidia; order Chitinophagales; family JADJOU01; genus JALOMB01. Next base: position 2,921 of record JALOMB010000002.1, read on the forward strand.
GACATTGAAATAGAAAAAGAAATAGAAGTGAATTTCCAAGGCGTGCCCATCAAAGGAAAAATAGACAAAATAGAGATTTATCCAGATAAAATTAGAATCATAGACTTCAAAACAGGAGATTTAACTGATAAACGATATAATTATAAGTTTTGGACCTACATGGAAGCAGACACCGTCGATTATTTCGATGATAAATACATTGACTCGCTTTACTCAGGCGCTTATTATCGACAAGCCATGTTTTATCAGCTGCTCTGCAGTATCGCTTATCCCAACAAAACAATCGAAGTCGAATTCCAATCCCTCTTAGTCAAAGAAGAGCAGCTAAAGGGAAAGATTCAAGTCAATATCGTTGCCCAGGACTTCGAACAGTTCAAAGAACTCATCAAATCAACTTATTCTCAAATCAAAAAACTAGAATTTCCAACCTGCAATCGAAAAGAATGCCCTACTTGTCAAAAAATGATTACGGTTTAAGCAAATGATAATTTCGCAAAAAACCTTCAAATTTAGGTCTTTTTATTGGAGATTTTGAAAACAAAATATCAAATTTTTCTTGATCTAAATCCTCAATATTCAAAGCATTGAAGGCCTCAAATCCAGGTAGCGGTTTTTGCCAGGCTTCCTCAGTAATAATTGGCTTGCCATTAATAGGGCAGACTTCTTGACATATATCACACCCAAAAAGCCATTTATCCCTTGATATCTCCTTATCCGCTTGACTCGCTTCTTTTAATTCTATCGTTAAGTAAGAAATACATTTTTGACTGTCCACTACATAAGGCGCCACGATTGCTTCTGTAGGACAAGCCTCGATACAGCGATTACAATCCCCACAATAATCCTTGGCCAAACTTACTGCTTCACTCAAGTCCACATCAACCAAAATTTCCGCTAAAAAAAAATACGAACCTTTTCGCTTTGTCAGCATAAGGCTATTCTTTCCTATCCATCCTAATCCACTTCGTTTAGCCCATTCTCGCTCCATTATTGGCGCTGAGTCCACAAAGCTGCGAATAGAAATGTCAGAACTAATATGCAAACGCATGAAATCCTCTATTTTTCTCAACTTCTTTTTGATTTCCTCATGATAGTCTTTTCCATAGGCATATTTCGCAATTTTGAACCCATGAAGTCGCACTTCATCCTCCTGAAAATAAGGAAAACTCAAGGAAATTACAGTTCTTGTCCCCTCAAAAAGCTTCCTCGGATCCAACCTCAACTCAAAATTTTTTTCCATATACCTCATATCTTTTCCACAATAATTTTTAAGCCATTTTTCTAGTGGTTTTTCAAGGTCATGTAATCGATCAGCCCTTGAAAATCCTACGTCTTCGAAACCTAAGCTTTGAGAAAATTCTCGAATTGAAGCGTTTATTTTTTTAATATTTAAGGTTGTATTCATTGATTTTAATTCAATTAACAAAAATAGTCGTTTTTTTTTAACACCATGTGGATAGTCCACACCATCCTAAATAACTTATCATACTATCTTTGCTAACGAAAAAGGGGCTGATAACCACAATTCTTCTTACTTCATTCATAAATCATACCATATGTCAAACCAAACAAATGAATTTATTCTTCAAGAGACCAATGATAGATTTGTGCTGTTCCCCCTAAAACATCAAGAAATTTGGAAAAAATACAAAGATGCTGTAGAGTGTTTTTGGGTTGCCGAAGAAGTTGATTTAACTTCAGATCTCGATGATTGGCACAATAAACTCAATGATGATGAAAGATTCTTTATCTCTCGTGTTTTAGCTTTTTTCGCTGCTTCTGATGGCATTGTCAACGAGAACTTAGTCGTTAATTTTATGCAAGACGTCACAATTCCAGAAGCGAGATGTTTCTATGGATTTCAGGTCGCCATCGAAAATATTCATGCCGAAATGTATTCTTTGCTCATCGATACATATATTCGAGACGATAGCCAAAAACATATTTTGTTTAATGCCATGGAGACTATTCCTTGTGTCCAAAAGAAAGCAGAATGGGCACTCAAGTGGATCGAAAAATCTACAAGTTTTGCAGAGCGCCTTATCGCTTTTGCTGCTGTAGAAGGGATTTTCTTCTCAGGTTCATTTTGTGCGATTTATTGGCTCAATAGTCGACAACTAATGAAAGGGCTATGCCACTCAAATGAATTAATCTCTAGAGATGAAGGCATGCATACAGACTTCGCTTGTTTGCTTTATAGTATGCTCCAAAACCAACTTTCTGAAGAGACTTTGCTACAAATTATCACAGAAGCCGTAGCCATCGAAAAAGAATTCGTCACAGATGCTTTACCAGTCAGACTTATTGGAATGAATTCAGATGAAATGAGCCAATATATAGAATTTGTAGCTGATATGCTTTTGCTCAAATTAGGCGCACAAAAGCATTTCAATACCTCTAATCCTTTTCAATTTATGGAAATGATTTCTTTGACACCCAAAACAAATTTCTTTGAACGAAGAAATTCTCAATATCAAATTAATGTTGGATCTTCTCAAGATCTCAATTACGACGAACAATTTTAATCACAACCTAAATACCCAAGTTTTATGTACGTAATCAAAAGAAACGGCACCAAAGAAAATGTAATGTTTGATAAAATAACTGAACGTATTTCAAAGTTATGTTATAAACTCAATCAAGAATTTGTAGATCCGATTAAACTCACTACTGATGTCATCAATAAAATGACGAATGGTATTTCTACGACTGAATTAGATGAGCATGCAGCGAATATAGCGGCATCTTACGCTTCTATTCATCCAGACTATGCAATTCTTGCTGCTCGATTAGCTGTTTCCAATCTACATAAGAATACAAATAAGAAATTTTCTGAAGTCATTAGTCAGTTATTTCACTATGTTCACAAAGAAACTGGATTGCCTGCCGGACTTATCGCTGAAGATGTTTATGAAATAGTTCAAAAAAATGCTGACAAATTAAACTCTGCAGTCGTCCATGCACGCGACGAACACTATGATTACTTTGGATTCAAAACGCTAGAAAAATCTTATTTGCTTAAAATAGACGGAAAAATCGTCGAGCGACCACAGCATATGCTTATGAGAGCAGCAATCGGTATTCACAAAGAAGATATTGAAGCCGCGATAGAAACATACAACCTAATGAGTGAGCGTTGGTTTACGCATGCCACACCGACACTCTTTAATTCAGGGACAATTAAACCTCAAATGTCTTCTTGCTTTTTGCTTACGATGAAAGAAGATAGTATCGATGGAATTTTCGATACGCTAAAACAATGCGCGCAGATTTCTAAAAGTGCAGGCGGTATTGGTTTGAGTATTCACAATATTCGCGCTAAGGGCTCCTATATTAAAGGGACAAATGGTACTTCAAATGGTATAGTGCCTATGGTAAAGGTTTTTAATGATACAGCACGATATGTGGATCAAGGTGGTGGTAAAAGAAAAGGTGCATTTGCCTTATACCTAGAGCCTTGGCATGCAGATGTACTCGAGTTTCTCGATATGAAAAAAAACAATGGAAAAGACGAAGAGCGTGCTAGAGATTTATTTTATGCTTTATGGATACCAGATTTATTTATGAAGCGTGTCAAAGAAAAAGGCGATTGGTCTCTATTTTGTCCTGCAGAATGTCCCGGCTTGTCTGATGTTCATTCTGAAGAGTTCGAAGCCCTATACCTCCAATATGAAAAAGAAGGGCGTGCCAAAAAAACGATTCCTGCCGAAACCTTAGTTCGAAAAATAGTCGATTTGCAAATGGAAAGCGGTAATCCTTACATATTATTTAAAGATCAGGCCAATAGAAAATCCAATCAACAGAATCTTGGGACAATCAAAAGCTCTAACCTTTGCACGGAGATCATACAATATACCTCAAAAGATGAGGTCGCTGTATGTAATCTCGCTTCAATTGCATTAAATAGATTTGTCAATGAAGATAAAACATATAATTTTCAGAAGTTAGAAGAAGTTACTGCTGTAGCTACGAGAAATCTCAACAAAATTATTGATCTCAATTTTTATCCTGTCCCAGAAGCCAAAAATTCAAATTTAAGACATAGGCCTATTGGGCTTGGTGTTCAAGGGTTAGCGGACGCATTTATCTTAATGCGTTATCCATTTGAATCTTCAGAGGCTAAAAAACTCAACGAAGATATTTTCGAAACGATATACTACAGTGCGATGAAGACCTCATTAGAAATCGCTAAAGAAAAAGGTCCCTATGATTCATTTCAAGGCTCTCCTTTGAGCCAAGGTAAATTTCAGTTTGATTTATGGAATGAAACACCTAAGTCAGGAAGGTATGATTGGGAATCACTGAGACAAGAAGTCATGTCACATGGTGTTAGAAATTCATTACTCGTAGCTCCTATGCCTACTGCTTCTACGTCTCAAATATTAGGGAATAATGAATGCTTTGAACCTTATACAGAAAACATTTACCTAAGAAGAGTGAATTCAGGTGATTTCATCGTAGTAAACAAACATTTACTCAAAGACTTAATCGATAGAAAACTATGGAATAAAGAAACCAAAGATCAGATTATTTTAAATAAAGGTTCTGTACAAAATTTGGATTTCATGCCACAGGATTTAAAGGATTTATACAAAACAGTTTGGGAAATATCTCAGAAAAACCTTATAGATTTAGCGGCGGATAGAGGCAAATATATTTGTCAGAGTCAGTCTATGAATTTGTTTATTGATAAGCCGACATCAGCTAAACTTGCTTCTGCTTTGATGTACACCTGGGAAAAAGGCCTTAAAACAGGTTCGTATTATATTCGTACGAGTGGGGCAGCGACACCAGACAAAGTAAGTCAAGTCGAAGCATTACAAAAGCAGAAAAAACTAAATAACGCTCAATCTCATTTTGAATCTGCAGTCATTACACCTCCGAGTTATAATGAATCAAAGGTAGATGAATTCCAGGAAACTGATGCTGAAAAAAAGTTTTTACATGAACTACAATCAAAACCTGAAGATGAAATAGGATGTAGTGGTGGAAGCTGTTCGGCATAAAGCGGTATACATTAAATTAATTAAAATGCACGATAAATTATGTCGTGCATTTTTTATTTAGAGATAATAGAGAACGGGTAATCTTACTTAGTTTTTTAATAAAAGCAACTTTATAAAAGTTGTATTTTTTTTAGATATGACGCTAACTAGATAACTGTTGAACCAATTGAATTAATTCTTTGACTGTATTTTTATTATGATTTACACAGTACACATTTTCAAAGCGGTCGGATAGATTTCTCGCTAAATACATTTGCTCCCATTGATTTGGTGTAGGTATTAGTATAATTTTAATTTGAATACCCTGCAATTGCTGCAGCCAAAAAACATCAACTATAGAGCTATAGCCACTCCGCATTATGATTATTTTACTTTGGAGATATATGCGCGCTAAGTTTTCTCCATAACAAATGCTAAAAATTTGAATATGAGCTGTATTCGACAATAGCTCTTCTGATTTTCCCCTAACTAGTAGGCATTTTTCTTTAAAAGAACACATTGATTCTAATACAATATGCTCTAGGGTTTGGCGCTGAGTTTCTAATCCAGAAAGTACGGAAGTAATTTTATCTTGATTTATTTGCTTCAAAGGTTCAAGATGTCTAAACTGGGTTAAAAATCCTATATATTGACATTGTTTCAAGAATGGATTCGTAGAAATTTCTCCACTCAAACGAATATCCGCTTCATCTGGTATCCATATTTGCGTGTATTTGCTTAGAAGTAAGTAAAATGCCAATAAAGACAGGGTTTCAAAGCCGTTTTTTTTGAATCTCAGCTGATGCGTAATCATATAGCTCGGAATGTCAGAGTGATACCAGCCATAGCAATTGTCTGAAATCAACAGGTCAAATTGCTTGATTTTCTGTATTTGTATTATTTGCTGACTTGCTTTAAATTTATTTTTAATAACTCTAAAAGGCAAAGTTAATAAATTAAAAAAGTCTATTTTGCCTTTTTGATTATAGGAATAAGGTTTTTGATCCAATTTGAAAACTAAATGTGGATATTTAGCAAATAAATAATCAAAAGCAATTCCGTTACTGTAGATTTCAATCCTATTATGAGGTAGAAGCGTATCGATAAGCCCAGAAATTCTCGTGGCGTGTCCTAAGCCCCAATTTAAAACAGAGATTCCGATTTTTTTATTAACAAATTCTATCGGCAATCCCATAACTGTATTATCTAACACAGACTTTTGACTGAATTCTAATTCGATAAAAAGTAAGAAAAAGAAAAATCAAGAAACCCCAAAATTGATGTAATAATGCTAGATAAATAATAACTTTCGGTATGCTCGTCATTGCTGTAGCGAGTCCTAGTATAATTTGTACGATTAACCCAACGCCAAAAATATAGGATAATTTAGTACGCTGTCTCATGATATGAATACTCGCCAAAATAAAAATTAAGTACGCATTAATTCGATGAAACAAATGAAAAAGAAACTTAATAGAAATATTGGATTCATAATCCCAAAATGCATTAGCATTCTGAGCAAAGGCATCTGTCCATAAAGCGCCAACAACTTTCCAATTCATTAATAGAGAAAAATAGGGAAAAGAAGACGCACCCTTCATACCAGAAACCAACGCGCCAAGTAAAATCTGAATATATACTAAAAAAAGGAGAAATCCGATAAATCGGGAAGATACTTTGTCTATTTCAAAATCTAATCTATAGGTGTAACGTATGTATACATGAAACAAAACACCTAAAGTTAAAGCAGGAAATGCCAAATGAAACATGAGTCTATATGCTGAAACCCATGTTCGTTGGTCAGATTGAAGTCCGGATTTAACCATAAACCAGCCTAAAAATCCACTTATACCAGCTAATAAAAACACTAATGCGAGCCCTTTGAAGAGTTCTAATGAAATCTTCTTCTGAATCATAAAAAATAACAACGGTATCAAATAAACTAAAAACATAACTCTAGCCCAAAGCCTATGAAAATATTCCCAATAAAAGATAGTTTTGAATTCATCGAGAGACATATCCCTATGAATAGTTTGGTATTGTTTTTTAGCGAAACTCTGATATTTTTCGAAACTTAAAATCCATTCAGAATCGTTAAGAGGAGGCAATACGCCTTTGATTACGTTCCATTCAGTAATTGATAAACCTGAATCAGTTAACCTAGTGACGCCACCAATTAAAATTTGAAGTAAAATCATCAAAACACCTATCAGCAACCAAATTGAAACTGAATTGTGGCGAGTCAGGACTTTTTTCATTTTATTTATTCACCTATGTTTTTTAAGGCGGTTTCTGCTTTATCCCTTAATTCTGTATTTCTCAGCTCTTTCAATAAAACTTTAGCTTCGTTAATTTTATTGTTTTTGTATAGTTCTTGTGCTTTCTGAAACTTCAAATTAGCATCATTGTCGACTATCACTGTTCGATATTCGGATGTTGATGGAGCAGGAGCAGGAGCAGGAGTGGAAGTAGGTTTAGTATTGTTGCCTTTAGAATTATCTATAGGATTTGAAAAGGAAGGATTTGTTATAGAATTATTATTGACAGAGCTTGAACTTGGAATAGATATTGAAGAAGCACTATTGGTTTGAATAGGCTGAATATCATTAATTAGAAGACTATCATTAGGATTTGGCAAGTCTGTTTTCACCATTTCTACTGTTTCTATCTCCTCATTTTCAGATCGCAATTGCTTGATAGACATGTCTCTATTAAAAATATACCACAACCATAAACCAAGACCTATAACTCCGAGCAATACTAGTATGAATAAGCCAATTTTAAATGCTTTTGAAGAGAAAAAATTATTTGTAGATGATGCATTATAATTTGAAGTGCTGCCTACACCAGTGATTTCTTCTATTTGGGCATGAATAAGCTGAAGTGAATTGTAAGCTACTGACTTCACATCTCCTTCATTAATAGTATCTACGGCTTCTTTTAGAAATGGATCATAAGGTAAATGTTCCATCAATTGTTTTTCTCGCTCAGGCGACAATTTGTTTTGAAAGTATTGATTCCACTCTTTTGTAGTTAGTTTGTTAAATTTTTTGTGAATCTCTGCCATAATTACAATTCTTTATTTTCTAAATAAGATTTCAAAAGTCTCTTTCCATTTTGTATATTGGTTTTGACTTGATTTATGGTAAATCCTGTGATTTCCGATACCTCTTGATAAGATTTATTTTGAATATAAAATAAATCGATACAAACTTTTTGATTTTCGCTTAAGGTATCAATGGCAATCCTAAGATTATTGGAATCAAATTTTATATTTTGATCAGCAGTTTCTTTGACATTGACATTAATAAACATTTCATCTTCGTCTGTATTGAGCTCTTCTATGAGTATCATTTTACTCTCTTCCTCTGTAGCATTTCGTTTTTTAGTCTCTACGATACAAATATTCTTGATGAGATTATGAAGCCATTTGGAAAAGTTTTTAATTTCATAGCGCTTCAAATCTGAAGATATTTTATTAAATACAGTCAATGTAATTTCTTCAGCTTCTTTTTGGTTTTTAAGATGTTTGATAGCTACAGCGAAAACCAAAGCAGTATATCTTAGAAATAATTCAGCTAAATATTTCTCATCATGAGAAAATCTATACATTTTGATTAGCTCTTCATCAGATAATTGAGCAATATTACTACTTCCAAAATGAATCATATTTCCGTCATTTTTTTGGCTAAAATAATATTTTTTTTTTATATCTCGTATGATTTTTTTGTTTGTATCATATAAAATCGAAATAAAATTAAAAAAACTTTTCTATTTTTGTTACAAATATTTAATTTAAGCGATGAATTCTATTTCAGTATTTGATATCATTAAAATTGGCGTTGGTCCAAGTTCCTCCCATACTATGGGACCTTGGCATGCTGCAATGGAATTTTTGAAGTTGCTAAGACCTAGGTTAAATGAATTAAAGAGCATGCAAGTTTCTCTATATGGTTCGCTTGCCAAAACGGGCAAAGGACATGGGACTGATTATGCTGTCTTAATGGGTTTATGTGGTTATGATTATCGCTACAAAGATACGAATTATCTCCTCGAGCAATATGACCAATTGATTCAGATTAAAAAAATATTGATTGACGGTTCTATGTCCCTTGACTTAACTGATGACTTTATCGTTTTTCATTATGACATTACTCATGAAATTCATCCCAATGCATTGAAATTTGAAGCTTTTTTTGATGATGACACCTCAATAAATCAGCTTTATTTTTCACTTGGAGGTGGCTTTATTTCTACTTTGGAATCCCCTGAATCTACTTTGAATCGCTCTACTTCAGAGTTTCCTTGTCATCATGGTAAAGATATTTTGAAATTTTGCGACACCTTTAAATGGACTATTCCTGAATTGATAAGACATAACGAATCAACTTGGCTTAGTCAGTCAGAGATTGAAGCACAGTGCCTTTATTTGTGGGAGGAAATGAAAAAAACGATATGGCGGGGTCTTAATAATACCGGCAATCTGCCAGGTATACTTAAGGTAAAAAGAAGAGCTAGTGATTTGTATCAGCAATTTACTAAAGGAATTAAAATAGCGGATTTTGATGAGTTTTCAGCCGTACTCAAGTTAAGTGACAAGTCATTTGCTCAAGTGAATCAATGGATTTCATGCTTTGCTTTAGCAGTAAATGAAGAAAATGCTGCTTACGGACGTGTAGTCACTTCACCAACCAATGGTGCTTGTGGGGTTATACCTGCAGTTTTATGCTATGCTTATCATTTCTTGCCACAAATTGGAGAAAAAGAAATTATCGATTTTATTTTAGTAGCAGGAGAAATAGGTACCTTATTTAAAAAAAATGCGACAATAAGTGCTGCTATGGGTGGGTGTCAAGCTGAGATAGGTGTCTCTTCGGCAATGGCCGCAGCTGCTTTATGTCAAATTTCTGGAGGAAGTCCAGCTCAGGTTTTGATGGCCGCTGAAATAGCTATGGAGCATCATCTAGGGTTAACTTGTGATCCGGTTGCTGGTTTGGTTCAGATTCCTTGTATCGAGCGAAATTCTATGGGTGCCATGAAAGCTATTACAGCGGCAAATATCGCTATAGTTAGCGATGCAAGTCAAGCCAAAGTTAGCTTAGATAACGTAATAAATACTATGTGGCAAACGGCTCAAGACATGTCTCTAAAATACAAAGAAACCTCTGAAGCTGGTTTAGCATCAAATATTTCTGTAAATTTGATCGAATGTTAAAAAATATCTTTTTAATTTGTTTTTTGTTTGTATTCGTTGGCTGTACGCAAAACAATATACCTAAACCTAAGGCATATCCCCGAGTCTATCTACCTAAAAAAGCTTATCAAGAATTTTTATCGGATTGTAGCTATAGATTTGAATATCCAATTTATGGTGAGATTCAGAAGAAAGATTCTTTTGGTCAAAAAAAACTATCTAGTGATTTATGTTGGTTTGATTTGTATTTTCCTGAATTTGATTCTAGAATACATTTTTCTTATAAGTATTTTACTCAAGAACAAGAATTAATACAGTTGCTTGAAGAAAATTATCGCATGACCTCCAAGCATATGCGAAAAGCTTCGTATATCAAGGATTCAATCTTTGAGACTCCAGATAAGAAAGTAATGCTCTTTAATGTTGGTGGCGATGCCGCAAGTCAAAGACAGTTTATCATTACGGATGGCAAAAACAAATACATTCGAGGTGCACTGTATTTTAATGTGACTCCAAATTCAGATTCACTTAGGCCTATTGTAGCCTTCTTGGACGAAGATTTAAAGCATTTAATTCAAACTTTTAGGTTTTAAATTTTTCTAATGACCTTTTTTTCTTTGATTTCTGCGTTAATTTGTTTGGTTTGTTTTTTACTTTTTCTTAAGCATTTAAGTCATTTGGTATTAAATCTATGGAGTAACAAAGAAGTTTTCTCCAATTTTTCTTATCCTGTGACTATTGTGATTTGCATTGCTAAAAACTCACCTGTTTTAAACAAGGTTATTAGGCAAGTTTTAGCTCAAAATCATGAGCATTTTGAACTCATGCTCCTCATACAAAATGATTTAGAAGAAATAAAATCATCTTTAAAACAAGTGGAACACCAAAAAATTACTATTGTTGATGCAAAAATTATTGAATTTGGGCAAAAAGGAAAGTTAATCGATTTAGCAGTTAAATACGCAAGACATGAAGTAATTATTACCTTAGACGATGACACCTTTCCAAAAGACTCACAATGGTTACAACATAGTGTAGCACCTTTTGAATCAGAAAGTATCAAATTATCGCTTGGTGTTTCACCAATTGTACCTCATTTACATCGCAGTAGCCTTCAAGCTTTTGATAATTTTTATGTATTTTTGTCCATGAGTTTAGCTGCCATGTCACAAAAAGCCTATATGGGCCTTGGTCGTAACTTAGCTTTTCGAAAGTCACTTTGGCTAGCATATAGAAAGCAAGAGTCTAATACAAAAGGATATGGCGATGATGACTTATTGGTTCAATTCGCAGACAAATCAGAAGTCGCCTTAAATGAATCCAGTGTAGCCTATACGATGCCTTACTCCTCGCTAATATCTTTTTCCAAGGCGAAAATTCGCCACCACGCAATAGGCTACCAATACAACAAAGCAAGCAAAGATGGCTCATCTAGGATATTGTTGACAAAAATAGCTTTTTGGATAGTTTTTGTTTTTTGGTTTCAGAATTTCGATACACATGCCATTGGCATTTTTTTGGCATTGGCTTTGGTGATATTGGAGCATATGTGTTATTCTGCACTTTCATTTCGAAAGAGATATAGGTATCCTTATCTTTTAGGTTTTTTGTGGTGTGTCGTTCATCCATTTTATATTGCTTTAATTGCTTTAATCGCTTTGATTTATAAACCTAAATGGTAAAACATAAAATTATTTTACCTGAAGATGACTCTTCAGAGATAGTGTCATGGTATCATTTCGGAATTCATACTTCGATGCCTTCTGCTCATATGGCTTCTGTTTTAAATGTGTTGTGTTGCATAGATTTAGCTTACAAGGGTAAGTGGGAAGTCAACTATAAGCTAAATATACAAGTGTCTTATGGATATTTTATCTATACCAATGAATATGGTGATATATTTAGTTTATTTCAGAGTAAAAATAAACTAAAGGATTTTTTGGCAGCAGGCACTAATTTTGATTATATTTTTAGCGTCAATCATATCCAAGAAGAATTTGTATCCCGACTAGGTCAGCACCTTAAGATTTCGTTTGTGACTCATTTGCCTGAAATCAAATCAAAAGATTTTTCGAAATACCTTCAAACAATATCTACTCACTAATTGTTTCTTCTAGCCAGCAGCACGCCATCCCTCAATGGTAAAATCACGGTGATAAAGTCAGGGTGATTGGCAAATATATCTACCGCTTCCCTTATAGCCAAGGTGTCTTTATCTTGGCATTCTTGGTCAGCAACCTTGCCTTTCCATAAAACATTGTCTATGACAACTAAGCCTTCTGGAGCGCACTTTTCTATGAGTATCTCGGCGTAAGCAGGGTAGTTTTTTTTGTCTGCATCCAGAAAAAACATATCTACAGACTTGTTGTCTATGTGGTTCATGTAATTCAAAGCGTTAGCGTAAATTGATTGGATTTTTTCTTGAAGGTGTAATTTCTTGAAATATTTTTCGGCAATCGTTTTTCGCTCTTCATCAATATCTATAGTTATAATTTTTTGCGGTGGGTTAATCGCTAAAGCCATACAAATTGTTGCATATCCCGTAAATGTTCCTATTTCTACTGTGAGCTTTGGTTTTTGCATCTGCGTAAGCAAATAGAGTAGTGTGCCTTGTTCTTTGGAGGAGATCATTTGTGGCATAAGTACCTTTAGGTAGGTTTCTCTGGTTAGTTCTTCTAGCTCGGGATGAATATGTTTCGCTTTTTCGGATAAGAAATCAAGTATTTTAGAATCTAGTATCATTTTTTTGGGGTAAAAATATAAAAAAATGATGGATAAACAGAAAATTTGCTTTTTAGCTGTTTTTTTTTTCTTATTTTTACGGTTCATAATAATGATTGCTTTATGATTCATAACGAAATCACGTCACTGTTTCAAATTGAAAAACCTATAGTTCAGGCGGGAATGATTTGGTGTAGTGGACACAAGTTAGCTTCAGCTATTTCTAATGCAGGGGGGTTGGGGTTACTCGGAGCAGGCTCCATGTATCCAGAAGTCTTAGAAGAACATATCGTGAAAACTAAATCAACTACGAGTAAGCCTTTTGGTGTAAATCTTCCTTTGCTATATCCAGATATTGACAAACATATTCAAACCATTATAAATCACAAGGTTCCTATCGTTTTCACCTCTGCAGGAAACCCTAAACTATATACACAGCAATTAAAAGATGCAGGCATTAAAGTTGTTCACGTAGTATCTTCCGTCAAATTCGCCTTAAAAGCTCAAGAAGCTGGAGTAGATGCTATTGTTGCTGAGGGTTTTGAAGCTGGAGGTCATAATGGTGCCGATGAAACCACTACGCTTTGCTTGATTCCTCATGTAGTAGATCACGTTAATATTCCTGTAATAGCTGCTGGAGGCATATCGTCGGGTAGGGCAATGGCTGCTTGCTTTTGTCTAGGCGCTCAAGCCGTACAAATAGGTTCAGCCTTTGTTATGAGTCATGAAAGCTCTGCGCATCATAATTTCAAAGATAAAATCATACAAGCCAATGAAGGCGATACCAAGCTTATGCTTAAGTCTCTTACACCTGTTCGTTTGTTAAAAAATAATTTTTATCAACTTGTAGCACTTGCTGAAAAAAGAGGTGCAAGTGAAGATGAACTTAAAAATATTCTTGGTCGTGCACGTGCCAAAAAAGGCATGTTTGAAGGAGATATGATAGAAGGAGAACTAGAAATAGGTCAAGTCTCTGCTATGCTTCATGAGATTAAGCCTGCTGCCCAAATTTTTGAGGAAATTTATTCTGACTTCTTAGCTACGCTAAAAAAGAATTCTATATGAACTTAACGCAAGCCTATAAGATTTTAGAGTCAAATGAAAGTATGGATATTGCTGAGATTAGAAGAAAATATAGAATTCTAGTCCTTAGGTATCACCCAGATAGAAATTCCGCTCCCAATGCCCATGAAAAATTTGTCGCGTTAAAGGATGCTTTTCAATTTGTTGAAAAATTTCACATCAAAAAACAATATACTCATTCTGATTTTGAACACAAAACCACTCAAAACAAAGCATATAAAGAAAAAATGAAGCAACGCATGCAAACGCAAAACAAAGAATCTGTTTTTGAAGGGTTTACCTGGAAACATATTTTAATTTTAGGCTTAATATTTAGAATTTTATTACGATTAATTATTAAAAGATGAACAAAAATCACGTAATTTATATCTCAATTGTATCTTTAATCATTGGAGCAGGGTATTTTGCGAGTTTATACTTAAATTTAAATCATCGACCATTTGATTCAGGATTAAATTATTACGGTCCTGATGCGCAAAATGCAAAAAAATATGTGGTAAAACCATTTTCTTTGCTAAATCAAGACAGTCAAATAATACAAAAAGATTTTTTCGAAGGCTCCATTTGGGTTACAGAGTTTTTCTTTTCTACTTGTCAAGGTATTTGCCCAGTAATGAATAAAAATATGATTCGGGTACAAGATAGCTTTCGAGCAAATCCTTATTTTAAAATCTTATCACATACCGTAGACCCAGAATACGATAAGCCCTACATACTTAAATCTTACAAAAAAATGCACAAGGGAGATTCATTGCAATGGCAATTTGTCACAGGATCTTCTACTATACTTTACGACTTAGCTAGAAGTTCTTATTTCATAGCGGGTCCTAGAGACAGTACTTTGGCCGAAGATTTTGTTCATTCACAATTGTTTTGCTTGATCGACCCTCATTTTCACATCAGAGGATACTACGATGGGACTGATTCGGAAGAAGTCGCTAAACTAATTTCAGATATTAAATTACTTCAAAAAGAATTTCCTTATACCCTAAAATAAATCGCTAATCCTTTTGGCTGCACTCTTGACAAATGCCCTGAAATAAAAAATCACTATTTTCAATTTGGCAGTTAAGACTTTTTTCTATTGATTTCTGAATTAAATATACACGAATGTCACAAAACTCAATGATTTTTTGACATGATTTACATACAAAATGGCCATGATTTTGATTGCCAATATTTCTTTCATAGATATTAGATTTGCCTAGAAAATTATTTTTTCTAATGATGCCACATTGTTCGAAAAGCTCAATGTTGTTATAAATAGTGGCTTTGGATATTGAAATTTTTTTATTGACACTTTGATAAATATGTTCTACATCGATATGCTGATCGGAATTATAGATCTCTTCCAATATTATTTTTCGCTCTGAAGTGTATCGCAATCCCTTTTCTTTGATGTATTGCTGAAGTAGCTCCAAAGATTTATTGAAATGATTGACTTTAGAATCAGTCATTTAACTAAAAATGTGTTTTTTTAGAGTGTAATACATCACCTTCAAGATTATAGATTTGCAAGAAGCCAGTTTTATTCCATAAGTGTTGCGGAATAGAAAATTGCTGCGCTTGAATTTCACCTAAATTGTATATTCGACCTGAAATATCAACTATTTTAACTTTATAAATTTGTTGATTAGCGTTTACGATTTGAAAGAAGTGATTACCTTTGGAAATAATATCAATTCCTTGTTCTTCCTCTAAAACAATTCGGGCGTTCTTGCCTACAGCCGCTTTATCAAAAGCATTATATGAAGTGCCTGTTTCATCTAAGTAGCCAATAGCTATTTCTCCAATATGGGTTGGCGTGTAAAAATTATGCGTTGTTTGTGATGTGTTTTCTATAGGCAATTGATCTTGAATTAAGTCAGTTACGTCATAGCTAAATGGCAGCTTAAAAAAGCCAAGATTAGCTTGAATATGGGCTATTATTCTATACGTTAAATTTACTTTTCGTTCAATTTGTATCACATCTGAGGTGAATTGAGCATTCATTTTAATTTTTCCCCAGCCGATCGATTTATCATTGATGTTCATCCTTAAAACAATTTGAATAGAATCCAGTTCTATAGTTGCATTTTGCGCTACAGAAGGTAGCAAAGGTTTTGCTAATGCGTTAATCAAAGAATCTATATTGATTTCAGGAGGGAATTCACTCTTCAAAATAGAAAATTTACCAGAATCAGTTGATGAGAGATTAGTCGTGGAAATGACATTTTTAGGTAAATAAGGCAATTTATTATTAAACAAAATGACTTTATTAAAAGGCTCAATTGCTGCAGAAATTTGATTAAGCATTAGTCCTGAGCTGCTTTCCTTTAAAAAAACTTCTTGGCCTTGCTGATTCAGTTTTAGGGTGTTGTTTGGGCCAGCACTATAGCTAACTTCATAAGAATCTATTGAATCCAAATTGGAAAAATCAAAAGTTTTATTATTTCCATTAATTACTTGAAGGTTAAGTGCATTACAATTGATGTACCGTTGAGAATATCCAGCAGTAGGCATATTTCTAGATGCGATTTGCTGCGCATACGTACTAACGGTAGTTATTATAGCACTAATGATTATGATTGAAACAAGTTTTTTCATAGAATTATATTTAAAAAACAAAAATACAAAAAAAAATATATAAAGTAAGATTTAATCTAACTGAATTAATTCATTTCTTAATTTAATTTTTAATTCTTCCGAACCCTTTACCAAAGGAAGCCTTACGAATTCTGTACATAAACTCTTCAAAGACATAGCTAATTTAATACCGACAGGATTTCCTTCTTCAAAAAGAAAATCAACAATTCTTTTAGTTTTTAGTTGCGTTACTCTTGCTTCATCATATTTGTTTTCATGACATAGCGCAATCATTTTAGAGAATTCTGAAGGAAGCAGGTTTCCAATCACTGAAATACAACCATTCATACCAATCGCCATTTGTGATACGATTAAGGAGTCGTCTCCACTAAGTACTAAGAAGTCTTTAGGTTTATCATAAACCAAATCCATGCATTGTTCAATATTGCCACTCGCCTCTTTTATCGCCACTATTTTATCAATTTCACGTGCGAGCCTTAAAGTAGTCTCTGCTTTCATATTGACGCCTGTTCTACCAGGAACATTATAAAGTATTATAGGTAAAGGAGAAGCTTTGGCAATTGTTTTATAGTGTTGATATATACCTTCTTGATTCGGTTTACTATAGTAAGGACATACACTTAGAATATAATGATATTTTTTGAGGTTAAATTTTTTTAGCTCATCTATTGTTTGTAGCGTATTATTGCCACCAATACCTGCCACCAAAGTTACGGAATCATTTGCGTTTTCAGCTACGAAGTCAAACACATCTTGTTTTTCAGTTTCAGTTAGTGTAGCTGCTTCTCCTGTCGTACCCAAAACAACTAATGAGGTGACATTTCCTAAAATACAATGATTAATAATTTTTTTTAAACTTGGAAAATCTATTTTCCCTTCTTTTGTAAAAGGAGTTACTAAGGCGACGCCCAATCCATTTAATGCTTTCATAGCTTCTGTTGATATAATGTTTTAAATTTTATTCGACTTGTTTATTTTGTTTAAAAAATCATTGATTGATTCAAGCAAAGTCATGAAACTCTTGTTTCTTGATGTATTTAGCGATATATCAAAGTAATTTGTATTCGAAAACAAGGGTCCAATTTTTAATTTTGCTTTACTTAGCGCTACAACGGTGCTAAGCGGAGAGTCTTCATCCAAAAATAAACCATAGAGCACGTCGAAATCTTTATTGAGAAACACTTGTAAACTTTTTTTATCTGGAAAATCAAACCAATTTAGATTTTTATTAGAAATTAAAAAATCTTCGGTCTTTTCATCTTTGGTATCTACATAACCAAAAATTTCAATTTTTTTGTTTTGTTGAATAAATCGCTCTCTGAATTTCGTTACTTCTACGATATTATTGTAATTAGATGCATCAAAAAGAATTCCGATACTTTGTATTTTTTGGAAGTTTTTCAACTCAACTTGACGCTTCAAAGAATATTCATTCATTTTTTTTTCTAAAAAATACTTTTTTACTTTTCGATATATGTTTTCAACCATATTATAACTCTATTGAAGTTGACATTTGATTATATTTTTCTATTCTATTTTGAATTCTATCTTCAGCAGCTACTTTTTTCAATTGAGCGATTTGGTCTAGAATATGATTCTTTAGCGTATGAGCCATTACATCAGGCTCATAATGAGCGCCTCCACACGGCTCTTCTAATATACCGTCTATTATTTTGTTGTCGAAATTATCTTTAGCCGTAAGCTTTAGTTGTTCCGCTGCTTTTTCTTTGTGCTCCCAACTTCTCCACAATATTGAAGAGCATGATTCCGGTGAAATAACTGTGTACCATGTGTTTTCTAACATATAGGTTTTGTCGCCTAATCCAATACCTAAAGCGCCTCCGGATGCTCCCTCTCCAATAATGTAATTTATAATGGGCACTTTGAGATTGATCATTTCAAAAAGATTTCTGGCAATAGCCTCTGCCTGACCACGCTCTTCTGCTTCTATACCAGGAAATGCTCCTGGGGTATCTATTAACGTAACTATCGGTATATTAAACTTTTCAGCGAGCTTCATAGCTCTTAAAGCCTTTCGGTATCCCTCTGGATTAGGCATGCCAAAATTTCTAAATTGTCTCATTTTGGTGTTGATGCCTTTTTGATGGCCTATCATCATTATTGATTGACCTTCAATTTTAGTCAAGAAGCACACAATCGCTTTATCGTCATGAATATTGCGATCACCAAAAATTTCTTGTGATTCATTTGAAATTTTTTCGATATAAAAGAGCGTATAGGGTCGATTTGGATGCCTAGATAGCTGAACTCTTTGCCATGGATTGAGTTGATCTGTAATTTGCTTCTTGGTCTTTATGAGTTTATCTTCCAAAGATTTAATTTGTTCGCTCATATCTACTTGAGTCTTGTCAGCGATTTTAATTACGTCTTGAATTTGTTCACAAATTTCTTTGATCGGTGCTTCAAAGTCTAAATAAACGAATTCATTGTTTTGGTCTGTACTCATAGCATTGATTCTGAATTTTATTAGTTAGCAAAAATAATAAAAAAAACGAGAACCCACAGTTTAATTTTTTGTGTACAAAATAAAAGTCAGAATTTATAAGCGTGAATATCAAAGCTTTAAACAATTAGTTTAAAAAAAACTGGTTTTTTAATTTAATAATAATTTTTTTTTGTTATCTTTGCAACCTCAAATGAGAGGATTGGTAGTTCAGTTGGTTAGAATACATGCCTGTCACGCATGGGGTCGCGGGTTCGAGTCCCGTCCAGTCCGCAAGAAATGAAAAAAAAACTCACTTTTAAAAAGTGAGTTTTTTTCATTTAAAAAAAAATGTTTATCTTTGCATTAAATTTAATCATTATATGAAATCTTTTATCGTAAGCTTTATC
This sequence comes from Chitinophagales bacterium, assembly GCA_025455685.1. Lineage (GTDB taxonomy): Bacteria > Bacteroidota > Bacteroidia > Chitinophagales > JADJOU01 > JALOMB01. Next base: position 22,343 of record JALOMB010000002.1, read on the forward strand.
TTAGTTTCTATTTTTTTGACTTCATGTGATCAGTCTGAGTACTTCTATAATCCTGAAGTTGTCGAGCCTAATCAGAATTACAATATTACTCATTTTATCAACAATATAATTAGCTATAATGAAAGGAAAACGGAAAGTCTAGAGACCAAAGAAAATAATGATACTATTTATATCAAAAGAACTTTTATTACTGATAAACGCTCTGAAATGATTTGCAAACCTTATGTAATCAACGGTAATCATGTTGAGATTGATTATATCGACACCTCTACGAAATTAAAAATAAATGAAGATAGAACATTTGAAATTACCTCATTGTTTTTAATTAAAAAAAGAGGAACGGGTACTGGAAATAGAATCAAACTTATTTCGAATTTTCGTTATCCTTCGGGTTTAAATGTAAATTCTACGGATACTACATTTCTTTCATTCTAAGGTTTCCCCTTAGCGCATGAATTTTAACTTGCTATTTATCTTTTTAGGCGTTATTTTTAGTGCCTTTATGATTTTAAGCGTTTATCGCATTAATAAAAATACGCATCCTAAAGTGCTATGGTTGTTGTTTTTTACTGAAATGTGGGAGCGCTTTAGTTTCTATGGAATGCGCGCTTTGCTTATCATGTATTTAACCAAAATTATGCTAATGCAAGATAAGGAAGCCAATATGCTCTATGCTTCATATAATGCCTTGGTCTATACTTTTCCTATGTTTGGCGGTTGGATTGCAGATAATTTTTTAGGTTATCGAAAAACTATTATTTTAGGAGGCACTTTGATGTGCTTGGGACATTTTTCATTAGCTTTTGATGATTATTTTTTTTTAGGATTGTCACTTTTGATTTTAGGAAATGGTTTTTTTAAACCCAATATCTCATCATTGCTAGGTAGCTTTTATGAAAAGAACGACCTGAGAAAGGATAGCGCATATTCTATTTTCTATATGGGTGTAAACATCGGTGCTTTCTTAGGCTCAATGGCTTGTGGATATTTAGGTGGAATTGGGAAATGGCACTATGGTTTTGGTTTGGCTGGCTTGTTTATGTTTTTAGGCTTGATTGTGTTTGTATTGCTTAGAGATATGCTTCAAGAAGAAGGTCATGAACCAAATGAACTCAGCAATCAAGTTCATTTTGGACTCAAAAGCGCTTATTGGTTTTATTTGAGCATGATTCCAATTTTGTTCTTAGTGTATCATCTCAATAAAATTTATGAACTCACTACAATTATTCTAATCCCTTTTGGATTACTAACGCTTATATACTTTTTGGTAATAAGCTATAGAATGAAAGCTTTGGAAAGAAATAAATTTCTAACGGCAATAGTTTTAACTTTATGCTCAGTGGTATTTTTTGGTATTTTCGAACAGTCTGGAGGGTCACTCAATTTAATGGCTTCCCGAAATGTGGATTTTAATTTTTTAGGTACGACTTTAGAGTCCACTATGATGAACAATAGCATTAACCCTTTTTATATTGTACTGTTAACTCCTTTTTTAGACATCATATTTAGACGCCTAGCTAAAAATGGAAAAAATCTTTCAATTCCGTTGAAATTTTCGTTGTCTTTTTTGATCATGGCTATTGGATATTCATTTTTCTATTTCGGTGCCTATTTAAATTTGTCGAGTGGTATGATTCCTTTAGGATATTTTATGTTGGCTTATTTATTTATTACGATTAGCGAACTTTTTATATCACCTATAGGACTAAGTATGATATCAAAACTTGTCCCAACCAAGATGGTTGCTTTGATGATGGGATTTTGGTTCCTCGCTTCGGCTATTGGTCATAAATTTGCAGGATATATTGGTACTAAAATGTCTATTCAAAATTTTGACGCAGCTCATTATAATCCAATAGAAACCCTACCTATTTATGTTCAAGGCTTACAATTCATCATTATTTTAGCTTTATCCGTATTTGCTTTTACCTTTATCATTAAAGGTATATTGGAGAAACAAATTAAAGACAATAATTAATTTCAAACTATGAAAAATTATAAATTATTAGAATTTTGGGTACGAAATAGGCTTTGGATTTCAGCTTTACTCATCATTTCGGGAATTCTATGGGGCGTGATGGATTCATGGGTATTTGCATGGATACTTGTATTTATAGGAGTAGTCGTAATTTTGGCGCATTTTTTCATTGGACCCATTGTATTGATTCAAAAATTATTTGAAATAGGGGCAATGGATAGAGCCCAAAGCATCATAAATACGGTGAAGTTTCCTAATCTACTCATCAAGCAAGTACGTTCAATTTTTTATTTCGTACAATCAAACATGGCTATATCTAACAATGATTTTTCTCAGGCTGAGGCAATGATCAAAGAATCCACTAAATTAGGAATGCCAACAGCAGATATGGATGCTATGGCAGCTTTCCAACACGGATCCATTTACTTTAAACAAGGCTCCTACAAAGAAGCTATTCCTAAACTTAAAAGTGCCATTCAAAAAGGTCTCTCTGACAAAGATGCCTTGGCAGGTGCTCACATGATGCTTTGTAACATTTATATCCAAAGAAAAGAAAACAAATTGGCTAAACTTCATTTTCGAAATGCTAAGGCTGCTAAGCCCTCAAATCCAGATATCAAAAGTCAATTGAAACAAATTGAGTCTTATATTTCTCGAATCCCTGGTTAATGACTCAAATTAGAAAAATTATCAATGATCCACTTTATGGATTTATTGATGTGTATAATGACTTTATACTTTCATTAATTAATGATCCTTTATTTCAGCGTTTACGACATATTCAGCAGTTAAGCTTGTCTGCTATGGTTTATCCGGGTGCTGTTCACACTAGGTTTCATCACTCTCTAGGAGTCATGTATTTAATGCAGTTGTGCTTAGATGAGTTAAGAAGAAAATCAATTGAAATTAGTGAGCTAGAGTATGAAAGCGCCTTAATCGTAGCTTTGCTTCATGATGTCGGACATGGACCATATTCTCATACTTTAGAGCATTCTTTAATCAAAGAATTTCATCATGAAGAGCTTTCCCTTTATGTTATGAAACAACTCAATGAAAAACATCAAGGAAGATTGGATACCGCGATTGCTATTTTTGAAAATTCATACCATAGAAAATTTTTTTATCAATTAATTTCCGGTGCTATAGATGTAGATAGAATGGATTATTTAAATAGGGATTCTTTTTATAGTGGAGTAGTAGAGGGTTCTATTTCGGTTCATAGATTAATCAAAATGATCCATGTATCAAACGACCAAATTTGTTTTGAAGAAAAAGGTGTTTTGAGTATAGAGAATTTTTTCTTTTCTCGCAAAATCATGTATTTACAAGTTTATTTGCATAAAACCGTTGTCGGCTTAGAAGAGTTGATGATTTTGTTATTTTCCTACTTGACGAACCATATTGAAACCTTTCCTGAATCATTTATATCCAAACATAAGGTTTTGCAGCTTTTGTCTTATTCTAACAATAAAGAAAAAACACCTGATTTGATTCAAACTATGATTCACTTGTTTTTTGAGCTTGATGATAGCGATGTATGGTATCTAATCAAAGATCTTTCGTCATTTGAGCACGATTCAATTGCATGCTATTTGAGTCAATGTATCAGAAATCGAAAAATATATAAATCGATTAAGAATCCTAATGAAGCGCTTAGAAAAGAGCTTTACGAAGGTTTGAATTTAAGTGAAACAGACCCCAAAATCAAGCCTTATCTATTAATAGAGAAATCTATTTTGTTTCACTTGTATGACCACAAACAACCTACTTTTATTAAATTTAAAGACAATAGTTTAATTCCCTTCGAACAACATGATTTAATGCGAGAAAAACAGTGGAAAAACGAGGTGTATCCCTTGTCTTATTTGTATTATCAACCGAAATTGAAGTAATTACTTTTGAACTTGAAAATTTCCAGTCACTCTGACCAAACGGTATTGTTTGATATTGTCGTCTGCATATAGTGAATCACCGAAAACTAAATCTGTTTTTGTCTTAATTGATACCCTTCCGAAGGCCAATAGCTTTCTTTCATTACTGATCCAAATCATAGTATCTGCTTTGAGCGTTGTATTCGGCGAAATCACAACGACAGAGTCTATTGCTTTCATTTGATTGGTAATGTGGTCAAGCTGCGCTTTTTTGCTAGTCAATCTTGTAGCAGGGTTGCCTAAATCATCATATAAATTGAGTATTACACCTTCATCGAATCTCGATTGTACTTGATTTGTTTCTAATTTATACATTTTAGGGGCAGTGAGCAAAGCAGACTTAATGCCTTTTTCAGAGTAATCTACCCGAATAGAGTCAATAACTTCTCCTTTTTCTTTATCAATCTCAAAAGGATAATAGTTTACTTGCTCTTTTTTACATTGAATGCCGATAAATAAAAATAACCAAACAAAAAGCCGCATTAATCAAATTTAGGTCTATAAAACCATTTGTCACCTATAGTGAAGCCTGCATAAAAACTTAAAGCCCCTTCTGAATAGTCGCTAGAAGATATATTTGTGATTTGATAGCTCAAGCCGAGATTAATTAGATTTAACTTGAGTGCCTTAGTCGGTATCCCCAACCCTCCTGAAATCCTAAAAAAGGAAAAAGTTTCTTCGAGGTAAGGAGAAGTGCCCATGGCTGCACCAAGTCGATAAGTGATTTTATTAAAAAATTTTCGATTATCTAAAGATGCATTCATGGCAGGTATAATTTCAATGCCTGTATTAACAGTCCAAAAATCAGTCAAAATCCTATTCCTTAAAGGGTCAACGTGATTAGACGGGGCGATATAATTGAAGTCTAAGCCATATTTTATACTTTTATTCTGAGAAAATGACAATCCAAAGGCTACTTTTTGAAACCCTTCATTACGCTCAGTGTAAAAAGAATCAGGAGTTTTGGTTCCCAGCAAAAAAGAATTATCAGACCTATAATCAAATAAAACCGTATTATAATTGACCATACTTTTGTTGCCCGCCCACAGAGACTCCCATGATGCGCCAATGATTAACTCATCTCTTTTATTTAAAGGATGAACATACTGAGCTGAGAGACCTGAAAGGAAATTTAAATTGGAAGAATTGGTAACTGAGCCAATATATCTCTGTTTTTGATCTACAGTAAGCACATTTGCATTAGTATAATTTATGGAACCGAACTCTAAACCAATTTTAAGACCCAAAGAGAGATTGTTTATTTTATGACTAAAACCAACATTCGCTCTATATATGCTACCGTCAGCTTCAAACTCATCTGTCACATTTCCGTATGTGGAATCACGAAAAACACTCTTAGAAGCAAAAGCAATATCAGAAACCTTTTGAAAATTTATCAATAATGAATTTTTACCTGTATTAAAAGGAAATAGCAACTTGAAATGAGATAGTCCAATACTATTGGAATTAGCAAAGCTATCTTTGTAAGTAGCATTAAGCTGGTTATAAATTAAACCTACATCAATTAGAGTTAAAAAGGGAGCTGAAAGTGATGCTACGTTTTCATCATTAATTACATTGGTGTTACGATAACCTTGCGAAAAAGCACTTCCAAAACTATTCGGATTGCTATATAAGACTCTTCGACCAAATTCGCTAGAAGCAAATGGGCTAGTGAGCTGTGCCAAAGCAACTAAGCAAGAAAAATTAAATAGAAAAACGAGTAGGAAGCGAACCTGAAAAAAATGAATCAAATACATTAAATGAAGCTATACATAGATTAAGATAAAAAAATATTCTTGCATTTTAAAGTTAACTATTAATGAATTGTGCCCTAGACTGGATTTGAACCAGCACGCCTTGCAGCACCACCCCCTCAAGATGGCGAGTCTACCAATTTCTCCACTAGGGCATTTTGGAGTGCAAATATATATTATTTTTTACGAAAAAGACAGAAATAAAATGAATCGCTATCGTTTTCAGAAGAAAACACTTGATATTCAGAGACTAAAACAAGTTTTTTTTCTAAGATAAAATCTCTTTGTGCTTGATTCTCTTCGGTGAAAATGGAACAGGTGATATAGAGTAGTAATCCCTCTGATTTAACTAAATTTATTGCATTTTCGATAATACTTCTCTGAAGGATTATGTTTTTTTCGAGTGAATGTTTCGTAATATGGTATTTCAAACTAATTTGTCTTCTTATCGTCCCACTTCCGCTGCAGGGCGCATCTAACACTAATAAATCAACTTTGTTTTGATAAGTATCAAGGAAACTTTGGTCTAGAATTTTTGTTTCGAAATTAGTGAAATTAAGCCTTTGAGCTCGCAAGGAAAGATGATTGAGTTTTTGTTCATCAATATCAGTAGATATAAGTTTAGATTTGGGGCTAAATTTCTTGAGCAACTGTATTGATTTACCTCCTTGGCCGGCACAAAAATCTACGATGAGTCCATTTTGAAGCTCAGGAAGTGTGGAAATAGGTATTTGAGAGCCTAGATCCTGAATTTCAAAATAACTAGAATTCGAAAGAAATGGATCAGCTTGAAAATTAACTCTTTGATTTATTTTAATAGCGGAAATCGGAAATTTATCTTGAGAAACTGTAGCCATATCTATTACTTCATGAGCTATTTTAGCCTGTTTGAGTAGGTCAGAGAAATCTAAAAGACTGATTAAATTTGTATTGATATTGAGATAAATTGCTGCTTTTTTGTTGAGAAAAAGCCATTCTTTTTCATTTATCTGGTTTTCACTTTTGTCCCAAAAGAATTCACTACAGCTATGTTTGATGTTAGGAGATGCTTCGATTTGTTCTGAAATTTTTGAAAAATCATTATACTCAATGAATTCTAGATATGCTTCGACTAGATCTTTGTCGGGATAGCGGAAATCAAGCAATTTATAATACCTATATATATCATAAAATAAAGCTGCAAAAGTTTTGCGATCTCTAGCGCCCCATTTTTTATTTTCTTTGGAGAATTTAAGATAAATTTCTTCACTTGATAAAGGATTGGATATGGCAAGGTCTAAGGCTTTGAGCACTTGATTTTTTATATTAGGATGTAACTTCATGTATCAGATTGGGAAATAAAATAAAAAGTCATATAGGAGGGCTATGAACAACCGCCATAGTAAGGATTTGAGCTAGCTGTATTTATTCTTTGTAATCCTCCTGCTTTGTAAACAAAGAACACCGAAGTGTCTGAGGCCCGCCATTGAAAACAGATTTACTCGTTTTGTTTTTTTAATTATAGATTGTCAAGCAATGCACCTATATGACCAATACAAAAATAATATATTTTTTTTATTTTTGCGTAAAAAAATATGCTAGGTCTAAAAATGGCTACAGATCCTCGTTGGGTTAATTTAGTCGAAAAATCAATAGAAGAAATCCTCACCGATCATGCTTATTGTGAACAAAAAGCAGCTTCTTCGTGTATTTCTCTCATCGTCACTTATAGTCAATACCCGGATATTGTCTCATCACTCACACCAATCGTAGAAGAAGAGTGGGGACATTTCAAAATGGTCCTTGAAGAGTTGCGAATTAGAAATTTAACCCTAGGAAAACCTAGAAAAGACGAATATGTAAATCTGCTTCAACAAAAAATCAAATCAATTCGTCCTCAATACGATAAACTATTGACACAATTGCTTATTAATGCTTTGATAGAAGCTAGAAGCTGTGAACGATTTAAACTGCTAAGTCAGTATTGTGCAGATTTAGATTTGAGAAAATTTTATAAGAAGCTCATGGTCTCTGAAGCTGGACACTATACTTTGTTTTTGAAATTAGCCAAAAGCTATTTTGATCCACAATTAGTGGATACGGTTTTTGATAAAATGCTCGAACTAGAAACTCAAATCTTATCTAAAATTGATTTAAGAGGAGATCGTATGCACTAGTTGTTTTTGGCTTCCCAGCATATTTTGCGATATTTTTCTGCTTCTTCTGATTTTATGACAGCATCCAATATACCTCGACCAACTATTGCGAAATCGGCTTGTTTTTCTTTAAAAATATATTGTGGCGTATTGTATAGCTGACCCATGCCATCGCTACCCTGAGCTAATTTAACACCAGGGGTAAACTGCCATAAGGTATTGCTTTGAATTGGTTGCTGAGATACAATTCCTATTACTTGAGGTATATCTTCGGCAAACTGAACCGTTTTTTTAAGATATAAAGAATCAGTTAGCGCGCCGTCTGAAGACATCGATCCAATGAGTATCAATGCTTTATCTTCTCCTATTTCATGAGCCAAAGCATTTATCGAAGCAAATCCAGCTATCGCATGACATGTAAAAGCGTCTGCCCATTGTTTCATTTTGTATATCTTTGCATTTACTTGACTAATCATAGTCGAGCCTATATCTGCAAATTTTCTATCTTCTAGTATTAAGAAATTATATTGGTGTTTAAGTTGATTTAAAATTTCTACTTCTCGATAACTAAAATAATCCCAGGAATCTGTATGAAGCTTTAGCATGCATATTGATTTGCCGACTTCTCTTATGAGCTCAAAAGCAACTTGAGGAGCATAGACATCAAGTGAAAGAATTAGATTAGATTGCTTTTCTTCTTTAATTTGAGTTAGTTTATCTTTTATGAAATTTCTCTTCGGCGAAAATAGCTTAGGTTGGGGCTTTTTTACTTGATTTTGACTAATGAAATCAAGCGAATCTTGATATTGTGCCTCTGTAATAAGTTGCTGCGCAAGTAATTCTGTTAAAATTTCATTTATGGTAAAAAGCGATTTGATTTGATACCCTTTTTCTTGTAAAAATTCAAGTCCGCCTTGCATTCTATCTACTAAAACAATGATTTTAGAAATGGATAAATGCTCATCTATAAAATTCGGTATTGTCTCCAAAATACTCTGTCCAGAAGTGATAACATCTTCGATTAGCAGACATCTGTCTTGAGGTTGATAAACGCCTTCAATGATTTTTTTTGTCCCATAGTTTTTAGATTCTTTTCTAATCATGACCATAGGTTTTTTGATTTGAATTGCGAGTGTGGTAGCAAAAGAAATACCTGCATAGGGTATGCCACAAATCAAATCAAATTCATTTGGATCAATTTTGTCTTGAATCATATTTCCTAAGTCTATCAACAACTCAGGATAGCTAATAAGTCTTCTCAAGTCTAGATAAAAAGGAGACTTAATGCCACTTTTAAGATAAAAAGTGCCAAATTGAATAGCACCACTCTCGAAGAGAGCAGTGCTAAATTCTTTAGAATTTTTCATTTATTAAATTAAATTAGATGCTTTAAGTCCTTTGATGAGTCTACCAAGGCCGATACCACCACCGACTCTTTGGATGAAATTCAAACCAAGAAAATGTTCTAACTCAGCCATAACTCTTTCTTTGGTGAAAAGGTCAAATAATTTTTGTGCGTATTTCCCATCTTCAATCGACATAAAACTTTTCATCATCTGAGCGGTATCAGAGCTTCTTTCAGCGGAGCCTATAGTCTCCATACCATGGATTAAAACATCCATTTTCTTGGAAGTGACACCATCATCGTATCTTTTCATATTCCAAAAAGGATTGGTGTATTCAGGAAAGTTTTTTAGAAAAAACGGGTTGGTATGGTCTTGATTGATTTTGATTTCTTGTTCATTTTCGATAATTTTGACACCGTATTTAGCTGCCATATCGACATAATTTCCGGATTCAAAAGTTTCTTTTTTTCCAAAACCTAAAAACTCTACTAGTTCTCTGACCATCTCTTCCAAAGCGTCTAAATCTCCTTTGAATTCGAACTCAAACATTGGAAAGATGATATTATGTCTTCCTTCTATTGGGTTTGCTTCATTTCTGTAGCTAGTGCTAAGGCAAAAGAAACCTTCTGCGGTAGGGTTTGTAAGCAATTCATACTCCAACCACATTTGACCTGTTTGTGGTAGTGGCCAAAGATTACCATGATAATTGTATGTTGAAATTGTGTTTGGGTCTTCACATGCTGCCATGATACTTAATCTATTCTGAGTATGAACTTCCATAAAGCCTTTTTTTAGAAAAAACTCTCTGAGCTTAGTGGTAGTGGCTGTGAAATCTTTTGGGTCGATGTTTGGCACTAAGTTTGGATTAACATTAGGCAGAGTCAATCGTTCTCTTGTGTTTAGATTTGCTGCTTGTAACATAGTTTTAAAATTTAAAGGTTAAAAAAAATATAATTATTAATAATTAAATCGAGGTTGAGGGGTTTCTTGAGGCGCTATTCTTTTTAGCTTTCCTCTGAAATCAGATATTTGAGAATATTTTTTTTGGTTTACAATTTGTTGAAATTCGTTTTGAATTCGTTGAAAGCAGCTTAAACCTTCAAAGGCGATTTGACTGCCGATTTGTACAGCGGAAGCACCACATAAGATATGTTCGAATACGTCTGAACCATTTTGAATTCCACCGCATCCGATTATAGCGATTCTATCTTCGAGTCTAAGGTGAAATTGATTGATATTAGCGAGGGTAGTGGGTTTGATAAAAGGGCCACCGATGCCACCGTAACCATTTTTTGGTGTAATGACGGTTGATTCTGAAGCTATATCCACGACTAAAGCATTTGGAATACTATTAATCGTAGTTATGAAGTCTATGGGATATTGGTTTAGGATTTTAGCTACTGAATCAAATTGAGCATTTTCAAAGTATGGCGGTAATTTAACACCAACGGGTTTTTCAGATACGTCGAGTACGCTTTTGAGCATACGCTCAAATTCAGGAAGATTGTAGGCGATAATAGGATGGTCCGGTAGATTTGGACAAGATAAATTGAGTTCTACTGCATCAATGGATTGGATTGAATTTATTTTTTTAAAGATATCAAAGTTCCCTTCTAGATTTAATCCTGCGACTGAAAGCCAAAACAATTGATCGTCATGCTTTTGGATTTGTTGTGCCGCTTGGAGATAATATTCTAGACCATGATTAGGCAAACCCATGGAATTGATGCTGACTTTCGAATCATCCCAATATCTTGGTTTGGGATTGCCTTGTCGCGCTTCTATGGTCATGCTTTTGCTTACTGCTCCGAGACTATCAGAGTTCAAAACTTCTTGGATTTCTTGAGCAGAGGTACAATGAACTCCTGAGGCGTTCATTATGTTGTGTTTTTTAGATCTTAACTGCTCTGCGAATCTCATCTTAGCTTTGAAAATTTAGGAAAAGTGCAAAAAAAAAGCTATTCAATAAATGAATAGCTTTTTTAAAATAAATCGATTTGTTTGCTTGTGGACTAGAATAAAATAAATGCCTGTTTTTGGATTTGTACCTAGATAAAAATACTAAAGGCGGATTTGTTGTCATTCTGTTTGCAAAGTTAAATCAAAAATTTATTTTGGCGTAAATCAATATCCACATAATGTGGATAAACAATAAAAACAACCTACAAATCCTAAGTAGGCAATGTTTCAAGTATTATAATTTATTCTAAATCTTCTTTAATCGTTGCAATAGGGGCGTTTTTCATTACAGATGCCACGCCATTGTCCCTAGCAGCTTTGCTTTCATAATTTTCGCTAGATCCGATTACTTGACCATTAGTTGCTTTTAGGTTAAATCGAAACTTCCCACTTTCTGTTTCTTTTAGTTCAAATCGATTTTCGTCCGTTGCGTTTTTCATTACGGATTCTACACCATTTTTGCATGCTGCTATGGTCGTATATCCTTCAGAAGTAAGGATGATTTGACCGTTTCCTGCTTTCAGATTAAACTGAAATTCACCGTTTTTTCGTTTTGTAATTTCAAAAACTGCCATAATTAAAAGTTTTAAAGTTAAAAATTATTGAATTATAAATTTATATGATTTATTATCGATTCTAAGGAAATAAATTCCTGAACTTAGTTTTAAAGTGGATAGCTTAATCGTATGATCTGATATCAGCTCACTAGGAAGCTCACAAAGCTGCATTAAAGCGTTAAAGCATTGAATTTTAGTCGAAGAATTAAAGTCCAAACCTTTGATATATAATGATTCATTGGGTTTTAGCAAAGTAGGATATAGTTCAAATTCTTTTTCTGACAAATCTGATAAAGCATTAGATTTGAAAGTAACTTTGTAGGTACAGAGGTTTTTGTCTAAAATGGTTACATCACTTACCGGCTTATCTGAGAAGTTTTTATTGGTCGCTGCACTATTGTTCCATTGATATTGATAAGGTGGTGTGCCTCCTGAGACATTTATCGTTATTTTTGTGTTGGTCTCTTCAATAGTATGTGAAAAATCAGGAATTCCTGAATTGAAATAATATTTAGTGATTTCATTGTTTGTCGTATTTGTTATTTCTATGAAATTTACTCCATTGTCTATTCCAAAAATCTCTTGGGTAAACGGAAGTTGGCCATTTAGTTTAAATGAAAAATTTGTTGGTGGCGTACCGATTACTTTTAGGCCAGAATTCTCAATATTATTAGGACATTCGGGTTTAATAACTTCGAAATTGATATTAGTGATAGAAGATAATCTAAAGGTATTGATTTTACTAGCATTGTCCAAGCAAAAATTCATTTTGTTATAAGGAATCACTTGCCAATAGAGATATTGATTGGTTACATTGCTTAAGTAATTTGAAATATTCAAAAAAGTATCTTTGATAAAGGTATCAACTAAAGTCGATGAATTCGGAAAATTATAATCTGAACTATAAGTATTTGAACCTCTAGATAAAATAATAAAATACCCTTGAGCATTTCCTACTCGATTAAACGATAGCGTTAAATTCTGTCGCAATAATCTATCCGTAGTAGAATTTTCGGGAATTGTGTTAGAAATTGAACTGATACTTGGTATGCTTGAATAATCATACAAAGCCATATCTTTTCGCTCATTGAAGGTCTCAAATTTGGTATCCATGTGGTCTTTTTGTTGCTGTGAAAATTCTGTTTGACAACCATCATTGCTATAAGACATAAAATTGCTGCCATTTAACACAAATGAAGTGCCTCGTGGGTCTACAAAAGTAGGGTTGTTAACACTACAGTTCCATCTATCCGATAAATAATCGGGATCAGTATCACAAAATAAATCACCTCTAGAGGTGCAATTAGCAAACTGTCCTGTACGAACTGCATTTTCTCTTAATCCAGGATTTAAAGTATTAGTCGAACTCGAATAACTCAAACCTTCCCAGCCGGAAAATGTATGCGGCAAATCCAGCCAATGTCCCATTTCATGGATTAAAGTAGTGGAATTTAAACCAGAACATGAAGTATTGGTTTTTGAGCCTTTGATATAAATTGCTGAACGATTTTGTGAAGTACGAAATATATTTGGTCTATAAGTATAACCGCAAGCTCCATTAGGATTGTCGACGAAATAAACGTTGCAATGTTTAGAAGTATTAAACTGATTAAGTGTTCTTTCATTGCTATTTGTGATACTATAGAGGCTTGTATTGTCGATATATGATATCGTATCTAAAACAAATACAAATCTTGTGTCTTTGTATCTTTCATTAAGGTCACAATGATTTCTAATTAGAAAATATGGCGAATAACCACCTGTCTTATCTGAGCGTCTAACAATATGATAATGTATGGGAATATATATGGTCTTTCCAGAACGCTGACGAATAAAATCAGGAGCGAGATATGGTCTGCCACCAGTAAGTTCCATTTCTTTTAACCATTCTTCATTTGGCTTGTCTAAAGTACCACATTGACCAAAGACAAAGGAGCTTGTAGCAAAAAAGAAAAACAGTAACCCTAACTGAAAAAATGATTTCATAAAAATAAAATATAATTCAAAGATAATCAAAAAAAAATAAAAAAGTACTTTAAAATCGATTTTCTACATAAACAGACCATTTTTCTATCAAAAGCATCATATCTTCAGGCAAAATAGCCTCAAAGCACATTTTTTCTTGATGTTTAGGGTGTATAATCCCAAGGGTTGCTGCGTGAAGTGCTTGACGAGGACATACTTGAAAGCAATTATCAACAAATTGTTTATATTTGCTAAAAATAGTACCTTTGCAGATCTTATCTCCACCATATCTTTTATCATTGAAGACCGGATGGCCTATGGAAGCCATATGAACTCTAATCTGATGCGTTCTTCCTGTTTTGAGTTCACATTCTATTAAAGTCACATAACCAAAACGTTTTATTACTTTGTAAGCTGTATAAGAGTATTTTCCATAATTTTCATCTGAATAACTAGCCATTTTCTTACGGTCGTGTTTATCTCTGCCTATAAAGCTCTCTACGAAACCAGTTTCATCTAACAAATCTCCCCAGACTAAAGCGATATATTTTCTTTCGTTGGTTTTGTCAAAAAATTGTTTCGCGAGAAATGCTAAACTATATTCATCTTTTGCGACTATCATGACGCCACTTGTGTCTTTATCTAGCCTATGAACAATTCCTGGTTTGACCGTATCTTTTGATTTGGCTAGTTGCGCTACATGATAGAGTAGAGCATTGACCAAAGTTCCTGTGAAATTACCTACTCCTGGATGTACCACCAATCCAGGCGGTTTGTTTATCAAGAGAATCTCTTCATCTTGATAAATAATATTCAAAGGGATATTTTCTGGTTTTATCGATTCATAGCCTAGTGGCATTGGAATTTGTAAGAAAATCTCATCAAGAGGTTGAACTTTGTAGCTAGCCTTTACAGACTTCCCATTAACCATAAGACTTCCGGCCTCAGCGGCATACTGAAACTTAGTCCTAGATATTCTTTCGACTCGATTAACTAAAAATTTGTCGATACGAATAGGCTCTTGGCCTTTATCTACTATAAGACTAAGCTCTCGAGTAAGTAAGTCGTCATCGGAGGTATCTAATGACGATGAAGAAATGTCATCGAATTCTACCATTTAGTTTCTGCAAGCTTGGCTTTCAGTTGCTCTATTACTTTGATATCCATAGCATCTACGTGTCTCAATTCTGCTAAATGTATAGAAAGAATATCTCCAAAATGAATAAAATACAATGTATGTTCGATTAGATTTGAACCTTTGGCATGAATATTAAAGACTTTAGGCGTAAAATTTCGAATAACGGCTTCGTTGATTTCTTTTCTTTGTACGTTTCTACCGTAATCACTAGGTGAATTTAAAAAAATCACACTAATATTGTCATGTTTATCACGCCACCCGACCATTTCGTTGTGATTCATTTCGGGAATTACATGATGATTACAGAGCATTTTTGAGTTTTCATTGAGTTGCTGACGATAGCGAACCACTACACCTTCAAATCGCTCATCCGCATATAAAATTGGCATTGTTTGCGCAATTTCTTTTGCTAAAACCAAAGCTTCTTGGTCTATATCATTTTGGACTTTAGTTAAAAATTCAGGAATTTTTTCTAATTCAGCCTCGATTGATTGAGGCATAATCCCGTGAAATGTCAAAACACGACATAGCTGTGTCATAGAATAACCTAAACAAGCTCTTGGAGGCATATCACCAGGAATTTGGATAAAATCGATTTGATTTGCTCTAGCAAAATCAAGCATAGCACCACCACTTGTAATCACAGATACTTTTGCCTGTCTGTCGTGTGCCTGTTTCAAGATATTTAGCGTTTCTTCTGTGTTGCCACTATAGCTGCAACACACCACCATAGTTTCTTTATCAACAAATTGATTTAAAATATAGCCCTTATTAATTACAATTGGGCAAGATGATTTGTCAAAAATTAGATTAGATACTATAGATGCACCAATACCGGAGCCGCCTAAGCCAGCTATAAGGACTTTATTTATTTTGCTTGAGTGTTCATTGAGTTGGGCTGCTTTAGCTATTTCTAGAGCTGCATTCATTTGTTTTGGAAAATCATAGATTAATTCACGCATCATAATATTTAATTTTTTACGCAAAGATAGCAAAAAAAAATTATTTTAGCGAATCAGATTTCTATAATTAACTATGGATAAAAAGCATTTAAACCACGAAAAAGGTAAAGAAACACAAGAAAAAGCCAAGCAGTTTTTGCTCGACAAAGGATATACTTTGAAATATGAAAACCTGCAATTTTCTCATTTAGAAGTAGACTTAATCATGATGCATCAGGACACCGTTGTATTTGTGGAGGTTAAATTCAGAGCTCGATATGGTGATATTAAAGAAATTATTACGATGCAGAAACAAAATAATCTTATTCAAGCTTCTCAATTATATAAAATGAGATACAATTATGAAGGAGAAATTAGATTTGATGTCGTATTTTTGTATTATCAAGATGAAGAATTAATCATAGAGCATTATGAAGACGCATTTTATTAATGTTATATGCATAGGATTATTTTTGTTTTGCTCCTGCCAAGAAACTAAAAGTCCGAAATTATCTTTGAAACCCTCTTTTCGTTTAGATTCAATAGACAGAAGACTTGAAATCATTGATAATCCTGAATTATTGAGCTTTCTTCCACAAAAAAAATATCAAAGAATCGCCGTACTCGGGTCAGCTTCTTATGCTTTTTTACAAGTTCTTAATCTAGATTCAAATGTTGTAGGTGTCTCTAAATATCAATATTTTTATAATTTATCACGACCTAATTTAACTCAATATGGTGATTTTCATAATCTCTCTTTACCAAAACTCATTTCTGATCGAATTGATTTATTAATTATAGAAGAATTTGAGTTACAAAACCTAGATAAAATCAAAGCTATACAAAACTTAGGGATACAAATACTTTTATTTAAACCTTATCTTTCCGCTACACCATTAGAGCAACTCGATTGGATACGTGCTTTTGGTTTTATTTGGAATAAGGAAAATCAAGCAATAATGTTTAAAGATTCCATAGAGAAAAACTATAAAGATCAAATTGAGTCATTTAAAGATTTAAATACTCAAAAGAAATTCAAAGCAGTTTTAGGGTTGCCCTATGAAAATCAATGGTATGGAATAGTTCATTCAAGCTATATCGCACAAGTTTTATCGGAATTAGGAGTAGAAATATTAAATGCTGTAAATACGTCAGGCCAAACCATAGAAACACTTAAAATGATTGAGTTGCTTGAAAAAAGCGATTTCTGGCTCCATCCTTCTGATGCATATTCATTTTCGGATATGAAACTTAAAATCCCTTTTGATTTTAATTATAAAAAGCCTATTTATAACAATAATAAATTATTCCCTAAGGGTGAGGGCAATAACTATTGGCAAGAAGGCGTGACAAGACCTGACTTAATAGTGCATGATTTAATTAGGATAGTTTCAGGAAATCATCACAATGATTCCTCATATTTTTATCTACAGATTAAGAATCAATAAAGTTTTTGTTAAAAAAAACAAATCAAATTAAAAAAGATATGTCGATTTGTTTTTTTTGTATTATCTTTGCAACATCGCGAGGTAGAGCAGTAGGTAGCTTGCCGGGCTCATAACCCGGAGGTCACAGGTTCGAGTCCTGTCCTCGCTACTAAAACTTTTAAGCCCATAATTGATATTGTGGGCTTTTTTATTGGATAAAACTTAAAATTTTCAACACAAATAATTTTTTTTGATTAGTTTTGCAAACTTGAAAATCTTGGCGAGGTAGCTCAGTTGGTTAGAGCGTCGGATTCATAACCCGGAGGTCAGGGGTTCAAATCCCCTCCTCGCTACATTTTACCAATAAAAACTCACCTTTTTATGTCTTTTACGCAGAATTTTTCAAAAATTTTTCATGAAAGTATACTAAACTACCATTTGCAAGAAGCCTTGTTAGCTGAATGTCACAATCCATATCATGAAAATACGCTTGATTTTTTATTGTATCATAAGAATTGGATAGACAATATTCAATGGCACTTAGAAGATGAAATCAGAAGGCCAGATATAATGCCTGAGTTTGCCCTAGATTTAAAAAGAAAGATAGATAAATGGAATGATGTCAGAACAAATATCGTCGAAAAAATCGATGATTTTTTGTTTGAAGAATTTAAAGAGGTCATACTCCATAACGATTCAAGATTGGCGACAGAATCTCCCGCATGGGCAATAGATAGATTGTCGATACTCAGCTTGAAGATTTATCACATGGATTTTGAAGCGAATAGAGCAGAGGATACTGAGGAATATCGACAGAACTGCGGTCAAAAATTAGCCGTCCTAAAACTCCAAGAAAAGGACTTGTGTCTAGCGATAGACCAATTAATAGCTGGATTAAAATCAGGCGACATCCAATACAAGCGCTATCGTCAGATGAAAATGTATAATGATGAAAAACTCAATCCTGTTTTGCGAGGTTTCCAAAAATGAAATCAATCGCACTATATCGTCTGAGTGCATTTGGCGATATCGCCATGATTACGCCTTTGATTTTAGGTCTTCTCGAAGAAAATCCAGATCTTCGAATTCTCTTTGTTACGCATCCCAAGGCGAAAGTATGGCTTAGCGATATTCCTAGATTGACAATTTACCCATTAGAAAAAAAGAATTTTTATCGAAGCTTATTTGATTTATACAAAACACTCAAGCTACATCAAGTAACTCATTTCTTTGATTTGCACGCATCGATTAGAAGTTTTGTATTGAGAATTTTATTAAAAATTTCCAGCCAAATTAAAATTGGTGTCTATCAAAAAGATAGAAAAACAGAAAAATTAATCATCGCTCAGGATTATCCGGGAAAAGAAATCATCAATATTTTTTTGATTTGGGATAAACTTTTATTAAACTTCGGATATAGAAGCAATTCAGATCAAGCTCGCTTTTTAGCTAAAGAGATGAGTAGCTCAATGAATATAGGCATTAATCCCTTATCTCTAGTGCCCTCTAGATCCTTATCAGTTGATAAATGTGCTGAAATACTTTCTTTAATAGCCATCAAATTTCCACAAAGCAATATTTATCTCTTTGCTCAAAACATAGATTATGTAACGAGTCTTCAAGCAGCTTGTCCCGATAAAAACAACCTAATATTTCTAAATCAAATGCCATTTGAATCTGAGCTAAAAATCATAAAATCGCTGAGCATTATGATTAGTGTCGATAGTTTTTTGGGGCATTTAGCAGCTATTCACGACATCCCCACCATAACCTTATGGGGCGTGACTCATTATCGTATGGGATTTAAGCCCTATTTACAACCCCTGGCTAATCAAATAGATTTAATTGAAAAATACCCTTTTTTCCCTATTTCTAAATTAGGAAATCTAAAAGACAATACGTACAATCATATTTTGAATGAAATAGACACCAATAAAATTATTCAACGCATTGATGAAATTCTATTTGAAAACTATGACAAGCGATAAATTCTTAGCACAACAAACCATAGTTTTGCTCAAAAACTTAGAGGTCTCTTTGGTTTTCATAGCACCTGGCTCTAGAAGCGCTCCACTTGTTTTGTCTATTGAGGGTCATGGATTTGCTTGCTATACTTTTTTCGATGAGCGCAGTCTGGGTTTTATAGCACTTGGCGCTTCTAAAGCCTTAAACAAGCCCGTAGCTATCATTTCTACAAGCGGCTCAGCTTTAATGAATATAGGCGCGTCATTACTCGAAGCAAGCTATCAAAAAATTCCTTTGATTTATTTATCAGCTGATAGACCAAAATCTCTTATCAATAAAGGAATGAATCAAACCTTCAACCAACCAAATCTCTTTTCCAATTTTATTTCACATAGTTTCCACATTGAAGACACATCAGAAAATCAAGAAATCATTAGCCTTTTTTCTAAAATTCATCAATCCTTTCGAGACTTAGGCGCTAAATCACCAATTCACTTAAATCTAGGCTTTAGCGAGCCGTTGTACAATACAATTAACATTAAATCGGAAGAGCTTTCGACGGATTTGCATCAACTATCAAAAAGCAAACAAATAGCCAATTGTTTAAATTGTTCATATGTTGCGTTGAATAAGCCAACTATAGTCTTTATTTATGAATCGAGGTTGATTGATTGGTGTGAATTAAATGTGGATTTTGAAAAATTAGCTCAAAATCATGTTTATTTGGTTTCTGAAGTAGGCGTGCATATATCTTCACCTCTTGTAAATCCTTATGCAGATGAGTTTTTTAGATCTTTGTATCGACTAGATGAGCATATAGATTTTCAATTGATATCAATTGGAGAAATCGCTTTAAGCAAACACTTCGGTTTGGTAAGACAAAGGTTTTTTAATGCGAAACATATAGATTTCAGCTTAAATCTAAGAGATTATAGCCTTAACATGCACTATTCTAATCATTTGTATTCAGAACTTCCAGATTTATTTGATTTTCTAATGAGTTACTCATTTCCAAAGTTTGATAATTTCCATTTAGAAACTTCAGAAAATCTTTCTAAGGAATATTTGATGATAGAAGAAGTCTTAGATTATATAGAGGAGGGTAGTATGGTTTTTTTAGGAAATTCTTCAGTTGTCCGATATGTCGCACAAAGTAAATTGATTCAAAAAAATATTTCATTTTATATGAATAGAGGCGTAAGCGGTATCGATGGAGAGTTGGCCACTGCTATAGGGATGTCTATTGCACTATCTCGCAGAATTTATGTAATTATTGGCGATATTTCTTTTCTCTATGAACTCAATTCATTGATGATAACTCAATATATTCAAATTGAGCTTACAATTTTTGTTTTAAACAATCAAGGTGGCAAGATTTTCCAAAAAGTGGGTTCATACCCTGAAGCATTAGCTAGTTATTTTGAAACGCCGCATCATATTAATTTCCAAGATATTGCAAATTTATACCAGGCTTCCTATTTCAAAGCTACGTTAAGTGAGCTTAAAACTAAATTGTCCGAATTAAAAAAAACAAACAATCCTATATGTCTTTTTGAGCTAAAGTCCTCTTAGCTTATGAATTAGCAATAAAATCATCATCGAAAACATAGCTCTCTAAATGAGAAAATTCTCGCGTTAACTTCCCATTTTTAGTAATGGTAGCATTATCAATCATTTCACTTTGTTCTTTGAAAAATTCAGGCAAAATTTTGTATTCCATTATTTGACTAAAATACTCCGAAGCTTCTCTAGGCATTTCGCTTGGTAGGTTAGAGATACTTAAAATATCGATGACACCTTTTGAAAAAGGGGGTACTATTTTCTCTCTAAGAGGTAAATATCCAAAAATTGGATTTTCAATGTGTGTGAACTTTATGGTTGAGTCCAATGAGCTATTTGGCGCTAAATCACAAGTAATGTCAGAAATGATTTTTAAATTAAAATCTTTACTTTTCATTTCTTTTAGGGTCAATATTTTAGGGTAGTTTTGCTGCCAATACATAGCATTTATCAGCATATCTGCAGCATTGAGATAGGATGTAAATTTTGATTTGTAATTCAAAGGTTTCTCGTAAAAATCTTGGGCATCAAACGGTTTGTTTAGTTTATGTTCGAACATATCCTTTGAAGAAAATCGAGCATATACAGGATAATCATAAGTATAATAAAGAATATCATCTGGTGAAACTTGTGTGATATTAGCCATTTCCATTACCTCCCAGCAACCTTGGGCTACATTACCTGAACCCGTAACTAATATTTTTATAGGCTTAAATTTTATATCTGCAATATTTCTTAGCGTTTGAAACTTATCTTCGCTAAGGTAAATTCTAGGAATGTCTTTTTTATACTCTCTTTGATGCCAAGCCCAAATTGCATTGTATGCCCCTACTAATCCTGCAAAACGTCCAAAAGCAATAATGCGTTTATTGTTTTGGTCTCTTAAATATTCATAATCAATAATCTCAATCTTTTTTCTAATGAATTCCTGCAATAATTTAAGATTGTTTTTTTGTTTTTTAGCGGTATGGGAAAAAAACAAATAGCGTGCATTGTTTATAAGATGTTCAACGGGTACTTCTTTGATACCGACAAGTAAATCACAAACAGACAAATCTTCATTTACCTCCACTCCAGCATCGATATACTCCTGTATATCAAAGCATCTATGCGTGGCTTGTTGTATTCTAAATGATAAAAAGCTATACTTTTCACGAAGTGACTTACAAGTAGATGGGGATAAGGCTACGCGATTGTCCAATGGATACTTTTCTTCTCTTAAAATCCCGACTAAAAATTTTTTCATAACTTGATAAAATATATTTCTGACTTATACGTTTTAGTTAGGCAAAGATAATCAAAAAAAATTATTTTTAGATTAGAATTGTATAAAAAGTTCATTGAAATTTGGGGCTGAATGGAATCGACTGGTGATTGAATTCTATACTGGCATGTCGAGTCATGGGTGTCTAAACTCGTTAATCCTAGCACTTAACTTTTTACATGGCGAAAGAACTTACGCCGTAGCTGCCTAAACTTAGTTTAGCACTACTGTCTGCTCAGAATTTGCTCTATGATTTTGAGATCAGGCATCGACTTAGTAGAGATAGAATTGCAAATGCCTATAATGCAGTTCGAGATTAATAGGCTAAGGGTGCTTTTTGGTTTTGACTTGTTTCCTATTTGCACTCCTACAATCAAAACAAGAATACGCATGTAGAAGGTATATTTTTCATTGCTCAGGACCAGAGTTCAACTCTCTGCAGCTCCACTTTTTTTAATTTTAAAATACTTCCACTTTTTTTTAAAAAAGCTCCAACTTTTTAAATGCTCTTTCTTAAAGAGCATTTTTTTATATATCAAGTTTGACTTCTTGTGCATCTTTTAATCCCGATATTGACTTAGTGTCTGAAAAAAACCATTGTGATACAAAATCGATTCCCGTAATTATTTTTTTCAGATTTTCAATTCGACTAACGTCTAATTTATCAGAAAAATCGTCTAAGAGAAATATCACTTTTTTGTTTTGAGCCATGTATTGAGCTTGAGCAAATTTCAACGCATAAAGAAGACTTTTTTGTTGGCCTTGACTCGCCACTTTTCGAAATTCCATATCGTTTAATTTAAATATTATATCATCTCGATGAATTCCAAATCTAGTCCTACCTAATGCTATATCCTTGGATAAATTCATTTGAAATCCTTCTTGAAAACTACACTCATGAAGTTGAGAAAAATAGTCAATTTCCAAGTCTTCATTTTGTTCCGCGATGCGATGATACCATGCGTTTACAAGAGGTATGAATTGTTGAAAAAAAACTTGTCTAGCTTGAAAAATTGGTATCCCTAAAGATTCTAGCTGTGTTTGATAAATCCGAAGAAGCTCGAGGTTTTTGGTCTCATTATCTTGCTTGAGCAAAGCATTTCTTTGTTTTAGGACATGATTATATTGTATTATGTTATCTAAATACGATAAATCTAAATTAGATATCGAATAATCAATGTATTTCCTACGCTCATCAGAAGAGCCAAAAAGCTCATAGACGTCATTTGGAGTCGTCATGACAATAGGAATTTGTCCAACTTGTTCCTTGATGCTTTTAATTTCAATCTGGTCAAACGCAACATATTTCTTTTTGTGCTGATACTTAACAGACAATTTTTTTGAAGGGTAATTAATATTGTAGGAATCAAGAAAGTCGTAATCTAAGCGAAAAAAATCGCTTCCTTGCTTTATCAATTGTGCATCACTCAAAGGAAAAAAACTTTTGAAGTAAGCACTATAGAAAATAGCATCTAGTACATTGCTTTTGCCAATACCATTTCTCCCTATAATGCTGATATATCGACTATTAAAGGCGATATCTAATGCACTGTGGTTTTTGAAAGTATATAATGAGATTTTAGAAAGATGCATATTTTTCTTCAAAATAAATATAAAATATTATTTTTGCAAATCTATAAATAAAAATAAAGAAACATGGCCAAAATTTCAAAAGAAACCTATTTAGAATGGTATGAATTGATGCTGCTTCTTAGAAAATTTGAAGAAAAAGCTGGACAACTCTATGGAATGCAAAAAATAAGAGGTTTTTGTCATTTATATATTGGACAGGAAGCTGTAGCGGCTGGTTTACACTCTTCTCTTCGTGCTGATGATAACATTATCACTGGATACAGAGATCATGGTTTAGCTATTATGAAAGGTATGACTGCGAATGAAGTAATGGCTGAACTCTATGGTAAAGCTACTGGAAGCACCAAAGGAAAAGGAGGTTCAATGCATTACTTTTCCAAAGACCATAGATTTTTTGGAGGGCATGGAATTGTAGGAGGTCAAATTGGCCTAGGTACAGGTATTGCCTTTGCAGATAAATATAACGATACGGACAGAGTTACAGTAGCCATGTTTGGCGATGGTGCTTCGAGACAAGGTATGCTCCATGAGGTATTTAATATGGCTATGTTGTGGAAATTGCCTGTGATTTTTATTTGTGAAAACAACAAATACGCTATGGGTACTTCAGTCGAACGTACAAGCAATGTCACAGATCTCTCAAAGCTAGGACTAGGTTATGAAATGCCTAGTTATAATGTTGATGGTATGAAGCCAGAAGCAGTGCATGAAGCCATGGATAAAGCTATTGCAAGAGCTCGAAAAGGATTAGGGCCTACCTATCTTAACATTATGACTTATCGTTATAAAGGGCACTCTATGTCTGATCCTCAAAAATATAGAACCAAAGAGGAAGTCAATGAATATTTGAAAATTGATCCAATTGAAACTACCAAAGAATTAATTTTATCAAAAAAATACGCTACAGAAGCACAAATCGACAAAATCAACCAAAAAATAAAAGACATTGTGGAAGAATCTGTGGAATTTGCCGAAAATTCTCCTTGGCCAAGCAACGATGAACTGTACAAAGACATCTATGTTCAAGAAGATTATCCTTTTTTAATTGATTAATACGCTAAAATTTTTAAATTTAATATACTCATAATTATCTATGGAACAATACTTTAACGCTAGCTACCTAAAACAAATTTTAAATAAAAACAAAAAAATCGTTTATCCAATTTTAGGGTTTTTGATTCTTATCGCAGCTGCCTTGTTTTTTTATTTCTACTATATCCCTAAGCAACAGGATAAAGCCGCATCTGAAATGGCTTTGGCTGAGTTAAATTTCATGCAAGGCAACTACACTTTAGCCTATGAAGGTGATAGCAAAAACAAAGGATTCAAACAGTTGAAAAACAAATATTTTTTTAACAAAACAAACAATTTAGTGTTTTATTACAGCGGGATTTGTCAAATGAATATGGGTAAATTTTCAGAAGCAATTGAAGACTTAAAGAAGTTCTCTACTTCAAATGACGAGCTCCAAACATTATCTTACAGCTTACTTGGTGATTGCTATGCAGAAACAGGCAAGATGAATGAAGCAGTATCGTATTACGAAAAAGCTTCTGAAAACAGTAAAAACATTGAACTTGCTCCTACGCTTTTATATAAAGCAGCTACAGCATATCATCATAATAATAATGCTAAAAAAGCGCTCGAACTCATCGATAAATTAAAAATAAATTATCCAAATTCGACTTATAGCCAAAAAGCAGATTTAATCAAAGCGAGTATCGAGTAAAACATGAGTCACTTTATACAAACGCTCCAAACTCCTTACGATTATAGTCAATTCGACATTGGGATTGTATTTACAACATATCACAAGCCTATTGTAGATAAATTACTTCATGCAGCTATAGAAACCTTAAAAGCACATAAAGTTCAATCGATTCAATCTATGAATGTATCTGGAAGTTATGAGCTTGTACATGCGTGTAATTTTTGGTTCAAAGAAAACCCTAAGCTAATGGGAATCATCACCTTGGGCTGCGTAATTAAAGGAGAAACTCGGCATGATGACTATATAAATCAAGCAATAGCCAATGGTTTATTAAATATATCTTCTTTGTATCAAAAGCCAATAAGCTTCGGTGTTTTGACTACGCTAAATGAAGCACAAGCTTGGGATAGAGCAGGAGGGAGCAAAGGTAATAAAGGACAAGAAGCAGCTATCGCTTTATTAGATAGTTTGACCTTATCACAAAAAATAAAAGCATTATGATTTCTCTGTTTGATAGAGCTACTGCTTGCGTTCAGGCAATTCAATCCGTTTATAAAGAGCCAATTGATATTGCAATAGTTTTAGGTTCTGGCTTGGGTAATTTCACGGAGAAAATTAAGATTCTTCATGATATTCCATATACTTCCTTGCCTTATTTTCCAAAATCTACGGTTAAAGGGCATAAAGGTTCTCTGATCATAGGAGCCTTAGGTGATAAAGTCGTTTTATGTCAAAGTGGTCGATTTCACTACTATGAAGGCTACGCTCAAGAAGAAGTTACTTTTGCCATTCGAGTATTTTTCTTATTAGGCATTCAAAATTTAATTGTAACAAATGCTTCAGGAGGATTGCAAGCCAACCAAGAAGTAGGAGACCTTATTTTAATTCGCGACCATATTTTTTTACAGCCCGAGCATCCCCTCAGAGGAGCTAATGATGAACGATTTGGACCTAGATTTCCAGATATGATGCATACTTATGATGCAGGATACCGAAAAAAAATAATAGATATTGCATCATCATTAAACACACCAATTAAAGAGGGCGTTTATGTTTCTGTTCAAGGGCCTACTTTTGAGACGCCATCAGAGTATCAATTTTTTCATCGAATTGGTGGTGATATCGTAGGTATGAGTACAGCATCTGAAGTTATCGTTGCACGTCATTGTGGCATGAAGGTTTTAGGTTTGTCGATCATTGCTGATACCGGTTATCCATTTGATAAAATGAAGGAAATTTCGCACAATGAAGTCTTGGATCAAGTCGAAAAAGCCACACCAAAACTCACTGAAATTGTTATTAAGTTTATAGAAAACCTTTAATTCTTGCGTTTTTTTAGTCTTTTTGTCTTTTTTTTAATTTGGACTAATTCTAAACTTTTTGCCCAAATCGATAGCTTTGAACTCAATACTATCCATGTATATACGAATGATTTTCCCGAAAAAGTCACTAAATTTAAACAGCAAAGATTATCTGAGCGAATCTCAAATCTACAAGATTATGAAATTCTTTATGACCTAGGTGGACTTCGCTATTTATGGGGTGCAAATGTAGAATACGCATCTAATTTAACCTTAATGGATAAACAAATATATCATATCCATTATGATGTCCATAAAATGCCTATTTTTAAAACAGTTCAACCCGTTTCAGAGTTTGGGTTGAGTTTCTTTGGAAACGGCTTAGAACAGTTTGAAGGAAGGGTTCACAGCTATTTTTCTAAAAAAATAAACTTTGGAATTCAAGCAAATTTATTAAATAATAAAGGTTTTTTTAGTTTTTCTGACAATCGCAGTATCAATATTGCAGGTTTCATCAATTTGCAAGCTACCAATAGCAAAACTGAGTTGAGATTTTCAGTAAATGATTACAGCCAAAACTACCATCTTGGATTCACCCAAAATCCCTATGCTGACTCTACTTTGCCTAGAGATAGAGGATTTCTAAGGCCTAATGCACCTTTTGCTTTTCGATATGCCGTTCAAACAGATTTTGTTTTGGAGCATAAAATTTTTTCTCAAAAATATTATGATTCGCTCCTAAAAGAAAATCTCTATCTAAAAACTTCATTTTGGGGTTTTCAAGCTAGAATGTATTCAGAAAATGACCTATACAACGATTCTATTGTCTTTACGAAAATTTATGAGCCTTTTTGGCATAGGAACAATGATATTTTTATCAGAAATCAAATTTCTTCTTGGTCAGGTGTCGCATATAAGTATCTGTATTTCAACAATTTAAATTTATCCATTAAGCCCTCTTTTACAGCTACTAGACAAACGCTCAGTTCGGTTAATTCAAGCTTTGCTTCACAAGTCTTTTACAATACAGAAGCAGGCCTTACCCTTACACAAAGATTTCAGCAATGGAATTATCGAGCTCAATTTAGTAAAAATCTATTCGGAGATTTTTTATCGGCTTATAAATTAGATTTTTTCAGCGAGTTTACTTTTGATAAGCATCATATATTGATGAATATCAAGTCACAATACCAAGTAAACGCTATAAATTACCGGCATGTTTTTTCGTTATTTGAAGACAAAAACTATGGATTGGAATACCAAGGTCAAAACTATTTTTCTTTACACTATGTTTATCATCCTTGGCAAATTAGTTCAAAGTTTGAAGTGTCTCAATTTTGGGATCGTCCATTTTTAGACGCTCAAGCAAACTTGACTACCTTAAATTGGCTTCAAAGTAGAACGACAATAGAGAAGAGCTGGAATTCTAAACGTATTGATTTGAATGTAAAGGCTATCTATCAATCTGGACTCTTTGAAGAAGGAATTACTCAAGGACGTTTCGCTTTTCGTGGTTTATTATTTAAAAAACATTTAGATTATCAAGTAGGTACAGAAATATCCGGGGTTTTTCTTCGAAAATCATTGTATTTCAACACTTTATGGCAAACTTGGCTCTTTGATCCTAGCGCAAAACAATTGCCTGTAAATTTGCACGTAAATTTATTTGCCAATGCTAAAATAAATCAGTTTTATTTATCATTGAATTTCAACAATATAACTCAGGCTATCGTTCAAAATTTCGGCTTTGAAAAATCAAGAGAAAACTACAGTATTCCTTTTAGTATGTTTTTAAAAATTCAGTTAAACTTCTTAAAATGACCTTAGAAGATATTCGCCATAGAATGCTAATACTCATAGAGAAGAGTGGAAAGTTCACCAAATCCAATCCTAGAGTAGCGGCTATTTTGATTCACAATGAAAAAATTATGAGCGAGGGCATTCATTATCAATTTGGACAAGCACATGCAGAGGTTAATTGTCTAAATTACAGCCAATTAGATGAATCACTTCTAGTTGAAGCTCACTTATATATTTCCTTAGAACCTTGTTCGCATTTTGGGAAAACACCACCTTGTGTTGATTTAATCAAATCCAAAAAAATCCCTAGAGTTACTGCTTTGAGTTTAGATTGGGATGAAATCACTAAAAACAAAGCCTCCCAAGAGCTTCAAGGCATTGATTATCAATGTTTAAATGATGTTTCATTTATGTGGAATGCTAATTTTAAGTTTTCGATAAATCACCTAAAAAAAAGGCCTAGTTATACCTTGAAATACGCTAAATATCAATTCGGTAACGTATATGGCAATTCTGAAAAACGCATCATCATAACCAATGCTTATTCAAAGCGAATAACCCATGAACTTCGTGCTAGGCACGATGCGATTATGATAAGTCATCGAACTTTGCGACTTGACAACCCTAAACTTAATACGAGAAAAACTTTTGGGGATTCTCCTGAAATTATTATTTGGGATAGATATTTTTCATTGGATTACACTGTTTATCAGTTTGATCAAAAAGCCTATGTACTCAATGAAGTTTTTCAAGGGGATATTAAAGAAAATTTCAAGGCTATAAAATTAGAAAATATGACTGATATTCAAGAAATTAATAGCGCTATATACAATTTAAATATTAGATCTGTATTAATAGAAAGCGCAGGAGGATTAGCCAATTTTTTTCTTTCCAAAAACAATATCGATGAAATCTATCAGCATATATCGTTAGAAGTATATCAACCGGTAGATACTGATTTAAGATCTGAAGATTTAACCTGGTTCAATGGTTTTAAATTAGTTGATACGCAACATGATGCCGCTCAAATTGTAAATAAATGGGTTTCTTATGACATATTTGATTAGTAGTATTGTTTTAACAGGAGGGTTGCTTTTGATATTGAGGTTTTTTAGCAACCTCAAACTCAATCTTTTGCAAGCAATAGTGAGTAACTATTTCACTGCATTTTTACTTGGATTTATCCTGAAACTTTCTGAAATATCCCTAAAAAGCGATCTGATTTTCAGCTCGTTTACTTATTATCATGTCGGTGCGATAATTAGTGGCACTTTGTTTTTTGTATCATTTAGTTTTGCTTCTAAGGCAAATCAGATAATCGGAACATCTACTACGGCACTAATGTTTAAACTTTCCTTAATAATTCCAATATTAATAGGAATTTTTTGGTTAGGGCAGCCATATCACAAGTTTAATTTATTGGGTATAATGTTGACTTTTGTTTCCATTTTTTTGATCTTCGCTGATAAATCATTGCAGCTTACGAGACAATCCATCAATATGGCCTTATTGTTATTGATCTTGTCTGGGGTATCAGATGGACTTATTCAGTTGTCTGCGCATTATTTCCCCATAGAAAATCAATCAGGATTGACGCCAGTATTTATGTTTTTATTTAGTTTTTTATCAGGATTTTTGTATTTATTGGCTACAAATCGGGAAAAGTATGATGCTAGAAGTTTTCAATACGGTATTTTTCTTGGCGTGGTAAATTATTTTAGTTTAGATCATTTAATCATAGGTTTAACCGAATTGCAAAAAACGCTAAGTAGTTTTGTGATTTATTCAACCTACAGTATTGGCGTAATTTTAGTTACGATTTTGGGTGCTATTTTATTTTTCAAAGAAAAGATTTCTCTTCAAAAATTCATTGGCATTCTTATCGCTATAATTTCTATTGTTGCTATGAACTACAAATAGCTAATTTCTAAAATTAGCTATTTGCTCTATAATTTACATTATGTTAAGTAAAGTTTATTGTAGAAAAATGTATTCTTAAATAGAATTTAATATTTATCTTTGTATATTGTTTCAGATAGTTAATTTATAAACTTTTAAACCTTACATGGTCTAGTGTGATGTTATAATCAATTAAAAAAAAATCTGCTTGAAAAGAACTTGTATTTTAAATCGGACAAATATAACTTATACAATAATAGGTATTCTTCTATATTTTTTCTTTAATGTGTCAGAGTTAAAATTCGACGACTATCATTTTGGATATATCATTGGCACAATTTTCGGCATTGTTTTATTCCCTTTCTTGATAAGCTTATTTGTATGGTATATTAGAGGTATGAAAGAAAATGGAGGAACTACAACTTATAAAATCGTATTAACAATTATCCTATTGAGCCAATTCTTAAAGTTTTTAAAATAGTGATTTATTTGCCTTGAGCTGATTAAGTAAATTCTTCAGAAGCCTTAAATTATGAATTCAATAATATATGTAATACTTTACGCTGTAATATTCTTGAGCGCTTGTCGTTCAGCTTTAGTTAACTCTTCAATCAAAGCATTTCATGAGCCAGTTAAGAACATAGACAATATAGGCATATGCAAGGGAGTTGGTGGCGACTTGATCTTAAATAAAACCGTTGCACGTTCTCTCGAAAACGAAATGAAGGTTCATTTTGATACTATTATAGATTGTGACCAAATAACTGAAAAGCTTCACGAACATGGTATCATGAATTTTGATGAATATACTTTGAGTTTATTGAAGAAAATTTCAAATTATACAAAACAAAGATTTCTAATCGTACCTACTATATTGCTTGCGAAAGAAAGTGTAAAAGGTACTCCTAGAAACTCAGAAAGCGCTCAACTTAGGGTAAATTACCAATTATATGATAGTTTGAAAAATGACTATTTGTTTAGCACTTTGGTTAATGCAGATGGCGGCGATGGTGCCAACCTGTTTAATACGCTTTTAGTAGAAAAACCTTACCTGGAACCCTCTAAACTCATAGAATCTCTACCTCAGTTATCGAAGCACGCCACTAAGAGAATTTTTGATTTTATCGGTATTTCTTTTGATATGGAAGCAAAATATATCAGAGATCCAAATTACCAAAAGCAAAAAGACTCTTTATAACCCAATATCATCCTAAAGAAATTAAAACAAATGAATTTATCGACATATGCGCTTATAGGGATAGGTCGCGACTTGTCTCTAAAAGCGAAACAAACTATTTTGAACAATAAAAACTTTAACTCTTTCGAGACAATATGTAAATTTGACTATTTGAAATTAAAAACAAAGGAACAAAAAAGGATTTGAGCAAAAATTCTTACATGAGGTAAAAAAATAAAAGACTACTCCTCTCCACCGAGCATCGAGCCGATACCGCCGAGTAAAGCCCCACCGAGCAAACTGCCCTCTTCTTTTGAGCCACCTGTTTGAGGCGCATAGGAGATAATTCGCGCAGCCAATCTAGAAATCGGTAAGGTCTGAAGCCAAACCTTGCCTTGTCCTGATATGCGGGCATAAAAAAATCCTTCGCCACCGAAAATTTTGTTTTTTAGCCCTTTGATCATTTCTATTTCAAAATGAATTCCAGAAGTATATGCTACAATACAACCGGTATCTATTTTAATTACTTGACCTTGAGTTACTTCTCGCTCTACGATATGGCCTCCAGCATGTAAAAAAGCCATGCCATCACCTTCTATCTTCTGCATTATAAAGCCCTCTCCACCGAAGAGCCCTGTGCCGAGCTTTCGCTGAAACTCAATTCCTATAGAAACACCTTTTGCAGCACATAGAAAAGCGTCTTTTTGACAGACTATTTTTCCTTGATAATTCGATAAATCGAGAGGAATAATCTTCCCAGGATAAGGAGAAGCAAAAGCGACTTGGCTTTTCCCTTGTCCGACATGCGTAAAAGCGGTCATAAATAAACTCTCCCCAGTGATAATGCGCTTACCCGCACTAAGCAGTTTTCCGAATACACCAGAACTTTCTGATTGCTGCGAACCATCACCGAAAATTGTATGCATTTCGATACCATCTCTCATATACATAAATGCTCCGGATTCCGCAACCACAGTTTCATGAGGGTCTAACTCGATCTCTACAAACTGCATTTCTTCTCCAAAAATCTTATAATCAATTTCGTGGTTTTTCATTTTTTTCTTTATTTTTTAAGTTCTTAATCGATGTTTCTATTTTTCTTTGAAGATAAATAAATCCTCATCTTTTTTCTTGAGCAAATACTTCTCTCTTAATATTTTTTCTTGATAAGCAACATCTTTTTGTAAGGCTTTATACTCAACATTGCTTTTTTCTAAGGCTTTTTTATAATAATCTATTTGCTGATTCAGCTCAGCTATTTGATCGATACGATTGTATTGATTAATTAAATCATTATTGTCTATAAATAGCATATAAATTAAAGCAATAAAAGAAACTAAAACATATTTATTGAAAAACCAATACTTAACTTTTAAGCGCTGATAAATTTCATAAAGATTGATATGATGTTTCATTTATTTCAAAATATCTCTAGCAATAACTAATTTTTGAATTTCAGAGGTACCTTCTCCAATAGTACATAATTTACAATCTCTATAGTGTTTTTCAACAGGAAAATCTTTGATATAGCCATATCCGCCCATAATTTGAACAGCTTCATTAGCTACTTCACAAGAAATTTCCGATGCATATAGTTTCGCAATGGCACTTTCCTTAGTTACTTTTTGGCCTCTATTTTTTAAATCTGCTGCTTGATATATCAACAATTCAGCTGCTTCAATCTTCGTGGCCATGTCGGCGAGCTTAAAGCTAATAGCTTGAAACTCACTTATCGCTTTACCAAATTGTTTTCGCTCTTTGCTATATTTAAGTGCAGCCTCATAGGCTCCTTTGGCTATACCGAGACTAAGCGCAGCAATTGAAATTCGGCCTCCATCGAGAATTTTCATCGCTTGGATAAATCCCTCGCCTACTTCACCTAAGACCGCGGTTTCATCTACGACACATTCATCAAATATAACTTCAGCGGTTTCAGAAGCTCTCATACCAAGTTTATCTTCTTTTTTGCCCGCTTTTAATCCAGGATTGTTTCTTTCTACGATAAAAGCAGTCATTCCACGACTATCGAGCAATTCACCTGTTCGAGCGATTACTACGACTACATCGCCTGACTTCCCATGAGTTATGAAATTTTTATTGCCGTTGATAACATATTGATTGCCATTTTTTTTGGCTACACACTGCATTCTCATAGCATCACTACCGGTATTGGGTTCAGTAAGTGCCCAGGCTCCGATAAATTTACCTGAAGCAAGCAGAGTAAGATATTTTTCTTTTTGTGCTTCATTGCCAAACATATTAATATGCATGGAGCATAAGGAATTGTGTGCGGCATAAGACAATCCGACAGAGCCACAGACTTTAGCCAATTCTTCAATGGCTACGACATATTCGAAATAAGTCATTCCGGCGCCATTGTATTTTGGATCTATCAGTACACCCATAAGCCCTAAGTCGCCTAGTTTTTCAAACACTTCTCTTGGAAACTCTTGAGTTTCATCCCATTTTCTATAATTTGGCAATACTTCTTTTTCAGCAAAAGACTTTACCGTTTGGCGAATTAAATCTTGGTTTTCTGTTCTAGCAAAATTCATAAATCTTGATTTTTGCAAATTTAAAGAAAAAAAATAGTTTTCACAGATAAAATATCAACAAGTTATTTAAATGTATACATTTTATAGGCACAATCTAATTAATAAGGCGCAGTTTTTTCTAATTGCTCTACTCTACCCACTACCAAAATACTAACTTCGAAAAGCAAAATCAAAGGAATAGTGACCATAACCTGTGAAATTATATCTCCTCCTGGTGTAATAGCTGCAGCTACGAGCAATAAAGCAATATAGAGATGTTTTCGATAAGAGATAAGCATTTGCTGATGGATTACACCGAATTTAGTTAAAAGATAAGCCAATACTGGCAACTCAAAGCTTAATCCTGACCACAATACAGCCGATGACAAATTATCAAAATAATTAGCTAAGTTAGGCAAATCAACTATTTTGTCTGAAATTTGATACTGCATGAGAAATAAAACCGTAAGAGGAAAAACGAAAAAATAGCCAAAAGAAGCACCCAGTAAAAACAAAATAAATCCGAATCCTAAAAGTAATCTAGAATATTGCAACTCATTTGCGGTCAAAGCAGGTTTGATAAATAACCAAAGTTCGAAAAGGAAATAGGGTGTACCTACTACTAGAGCTAAGACAAAAGAAGTCTGCAAATGAATATAAAACTGCCCAGCAAGTTCAGTATTGATTAAATTCACTTTGATTTGTGTCATACACATGGCCTGATCTAGATAGCAAAGCAATTTATACGTAAAAAAATTAGGGTCTAAAGGTGCGAATAAGATGTCATTGAAGATTATTCTGCTATTGAGAAAAATCAATATACATAGAAGTGAAACTACTAAAATGGAACGAATGACATGCTTTCTAAGGATTTCTAAATGGTCAAAGAAATTCAAACCGCTTTTATTCTCTATAGCCATATGTAGCGAAAATTATCAAAACCAATTTGATTAAGGACAAGAAATTTTGTTTAGTGCATCTAAGCCATTTTGGTAATCCTGAGTTATGAAAAAATTCATCATTGTATACATTATTCCGCTAAAAGGTTTTAGGTACAATTCTTTTGGTGTCGAATAATCCATAGTCCAGCAAATTTCATTTTTTCCTTCAACTTTATTGAGGTACATTTTTGATTTTGTAGGTGGATAGCCTGCAAACTCTAAAGAAAATAAAACATGCTGATTGCTTTTTTCGATCAAAGTCATTTTACCTTTACCTACTTTAACATTTCCAGACCAAGTCATTGAAGAATTAAGCTCTCCCATAATGCCATCATAACTTTTGGTCATATTTGGGTCTAATTTTTCCCAAGGGCTCCATTGACTAAATTTCTGCAAATCAGACATATATTCTATGGCGCAGTTTTCTGAAATTTCGAGTTGTTTACAGACTTTAAATTCATTGGATTTAGGTAAAATTAAACCTAAAACGACTAAACCAAAAAAGAAAATTAAAAAGAATGAAAAAATGGTTTTTAAGAAGCGCATAATTTGATTTTTAAATTACAAATATAATTTTTTTTAATAAAAGATATTAGAAAATAAAAATTATGGAAATTTCGGGTATTGCTGAAAATTAGGTGGACGTTTTTCTAAAAAGGCGTTTTTCCCTTCCTGAGCTTCTTCCATGAGATAATACATCAAAGTAGCGTCTCCCGCCATTTCCATTATACCAGTTTGTCCGTCCAACTCGGCATTAAAGCCCCTTTTGAGCATCCGTAAAGCGAGAGGACTTCGTTGCATCATGACTTGAATCATTTCTACGGTGTTCTTTTCGAGATAATCTTCCGGGAAAACGTAGTTTACTAAACCTATCTCTAAGGCTTCATAAGCCGAATATTGATAACATGTAAACCATATCTCTCTCGCTTTTTTCTGTCCTACATGTCGCGCGAGATAGCTCGATCCGAATCCCGCATCAAAACTACCTACCTTCGGTCCTGTTTGGCCAAAAATAGCAGTATTGCTCGCTACGCTGATATCACATACCACATGCAACACATGTCCACCACCAATAGCATACCCGTTGACCATTGCGATAACAGGCTTAGGCAAAGAACGAATTTTTTTATGGATATCCAAAACATTTAAACGAGGGACACCTGATTCATCAATATAGCCTCCACTACCCTTTACTTCTTGGTCTCCCCCACTACAAAAAGCTTTTTTGCCTTCTCCTGTAATGATGACTGCATTAATCTCTTGATTTTCTCTACAGATTTCCAAAGCGTCTAGTATTTCTTTATTCGTCTTTGGGCGAAATGCATTATGTTTATCTACTCTATTAAAGCTAATCTTAGCAATTCCATTATAAAAAGTAAATAAAATATCTTCATATTGCTTCAATGTTGTCCAAGGATAGGTTAACTTCATGATTTTTTAAGTTTAATTGTCCAAAAGTAAGTAAATTCTGAAATTAAAACCCCATCGATATCCACACCGTGTGAACTTAAAGATATAACTACATCTTCACCTGTAGCTATCGTTTGTGCTATTGCATTCTTAATCAAGGCTTTATCTGTGTCATCACAAGTGAAAACGATATCTTTTAATCCTCTTTTGATGAATTTTGCATTCATGTCGAGTACAAACATTGAAATTTTATAGCCGGATTTTGCTATTTCCTGCATGACCAAAACGCCAGTACTTAGCTCAGATGCCATACACATTGAAGCAAAATAGGTCGTTTTAAAGGGATTTAAATTCATTTTCTTATAAGGCAATAACACCTGTGATTTTGAACCACTTAAGCTCAACAAGCTAATAGAAGCGAAAAAAGCTGCTCTCAAATTACTAAAGAGATACAGTTTGAACCAAAATGGATTCTTGAGTTTTTCTAAATTTTTCATAAAGAAGTTTTTAAAATAGAGTTTAGCAAAATAATGTTATCTTCTTGATTGTCAATGCAATAATTGACTATATTAATGTCAACATCGTTCATTAAATCTTTATCTTGTAGTACCTTTAGATAACTTAAATGGATTTTTTCAAGATAATCTAAGGCAATATTGACTTCATAAACGCGATTTCTTTGTTTTATGTTTTGATAAATTGATGATAAATCTGAATTTAAATATATGATTTTCTGAGGTTTAGGAAGCATATCTCTATACTCTTTCCAAAAGTTCATAAATAATTCTAATTCAACTCCAGCTAAATTGACGTAAGCAAAAACCAAAGGCTTAATGTATGAGAAATCGCTAATTACTAGAGACTTAGATTGAGGTATCTGAGATAGTAGTTTTTTTCGAGAATGTAGAAATTTCATTTCTAATGCAAAACACCACCTTTCAGGATTTTCATAGAATAGTTTGAGGAGTTCAAACGCATCAAATTCTTCATATATTGCTTGAAAATTATGATTTTTCGCAAGATTCTGAATCAAGGTTGTTTTACCAACGCCAATGACACCCTCTATAGCAATGTATTGATAATCATTCATTTAGAATGGTTTAAATAAAGTAACTTGGCAATCATCTTGAAGTGTTTTCAATAGTTCATCAATACTAAGTCCTATAGTGGGATGAATAGCGTTAGGCGCAATTTCTGCCAAAGGCACCAACGAAAATCTTCTTAAGTGCATTTGAGGATGTGGCAAGCATAAATCTAAGTTCTGGCTTTCTGAATCCTCATTTCTTGAGATAGGCTGATCAAAATCATCCTCGAAGTTTGCGGCTTCATCATCGAAGTCAATCGAACTATCATATTCATCATCAAAGGAATCTAAGCGCTCTAAAGGCTCAGTGGTAAAGCTATCTGATCCACCATCGAAATTATCTTCAAACAAAAATGGTTCAATAAATTCAGGATATATCATATCTCGATACAATAAGATATCAATATCAATTTCTCTAGGTCCCCAAGTGTAAGTATTTGATCTTCCGATGATTAACTCAATTTTTTGAATTTTTTCGAGTAACGCTAATGGGGATAATTTAGTATCAATAGCTAAAGCTAGATTCAAGAATTCATCTTGATCTTTTTCACCCCAAGGTTCTGTGAGATAAAATGAGGAGTGTTGCATGACCTTGCCAGCTGTTTGACCGATTAAGTCAACAGCTTGTCGAATATTTGCTTCTTTTTGTCCTAAATTAGCGCCAAGCAATAAATACACAAAATCTTTTTCATTTGACATAAATTTCAAAATTTCAGCACAATATTACGCAAAAAATACCAAAGCAGCTCTTATTTTTATCCACGAACACGTCACAATTATTTTTAAATACTTTATATTACAAGAAATGTATTATTTTTGTAACAAATTAAATTTTTATATGAGAAAATTCATTCAACATGTATTATCCGTAATAATTGGTAATGCGATTTTTTTAGGACTTTTATCCATAGTTTTTTTTGCTTTACTTGTCGGACTTATCGCAAGCAGCAGTAAATCTAACGCACCAAAAGTAGAAGCAAATTCTATTCTTAAAATTACTCTTTATCCAAACATGATCGAAACTCGGTCTAGCTATGAAGATAAAGGTATGAATTTCATGCAAAATGAGATTCAAATGAGTGTTTTTGATATTTTAGAGGTTATAAATGACGCTAAAAACAATAATGACATCAAAGGTATTTTGGTAGAAATGACTCCTGTCGAATCAGGCTCTTATGCTAATATCGATTTGATTCGTCAAGCCCTAATCGACTTCAAGGCTTCAAATAAACCTGTTTTGGCTTATGGTGAGCTTGCTTCTCAAAAAAGCTATTATTTAGCTTCGGCAGCTGACAAGATATTTATTAATCCTGCCGGAGGAATTGGATTAAGTGGATTTGGAGCATCTTTGGCATTTTTCAAAGGAACTTTAGACAAAGTGGGCATTGAGCCTCAAATTATCTATGCTGGAAAATTTAAATCTGCTACTGAGCCCTTGCGATTGACTAAAATGAGTGAGGAGAACAAAATTCAAATCAAAGAGTATCTTGCAGATATCGCCTCTGTAGTGTATAAAAACATATTAGACGCTCGCAAAATCGACTCAGCAACTTTGATTGAAGGTATAAATTCTATGAAAGCCCTCAAAGTAGAAGAAGCCAAAAAATTAAAATTAGTAGATGATATAATGTATTGGGATGAAGTGGAGTCTATTCTAGAAAAACAAATCAATATCAGCAAAGACAAAATAAAATACGTTTCTGCTTTAAATTATATCAATGATATTGGCCTATCTGATAAATCGCAAGACATAGCAGTTTATTGCGCTGAAGGAGACATCGTGGATTATAAGTCTTCAGATATAGCTATATATTCTAAAAAAGTCGTCAAAGACCTTAGAAAAATAGCTGGAAACGATAAAATCAAAGCAGTAATTTTGAGAGTTAACTCTCCTGGCGGCTCTGTATTGGCTTCTGATGTGATTTACAGAGAGCTCAAACTCCTAAAAGCCAAAAAACCTGTCGTCGTATCAATGGGTAGTTATGCTGCATCAGGTGGTTATTATATCTCAGCCTTAGCAGATAGGATTTTCGCAGAGCCAAATACACTTACAGGCTCTATTGGTGTTTTTTCTATAATTCCAAACATGAAAAGATTATTTGAAGAAAAAATCGGAATGACTTTTGATGAAGTAGAACTCAATGATCACGCAGTTTTAGGATTAAACAAATCATTGGACGCTAGTGAAAAAGCTATGTTCGAAGTACAAGTAGTAGAAATATATGATAAATTCAAAAAAATCGTATCAGAAGGTCGAAAATTACCTTTGGAACAAGTGGAAGCAGTAGCACAAGGAAGAGTTTGGACTGGAAATCGAGCTAAAAGCTTAGGATTGGTTGATGAAATTGGTTCTTTGCCACAGGCTGCTGACTATTTAGCCAAAACATATAAACTTGAGCCGAAGTATTTCTTTGTAAATACACAGCCTTCCTTTTTTGAAACCTTGCTATCAGATTTAAATTCTAATGATGCAATGTTGTTTGTCAAACAGCGCTTGATTCAGAGTTTACTTCCTGAATATGCTCAAATCATTGAAAAAATAGAAAAAATAAAAGGCTACCAAGGTGTTCAGGCTCGCTTACTCAACGAAGTAGAAATAAAATAGTCTGTGAATTGCTTCGTTTATGCTTATTTTGGTTCGGTTCGTTTATGGCACAAAATGCTAACCCAAGAACCTAATTTTGTAATTGAAGATTTCATATTGGATAAATCCAATTTGCCCAATAAGATGTATATTGCCTCCTCTCAAGGAATTTTATTACGTTCAGTCCCTGTAAAAGGAGGTCGAAACCCACGAAAAAAACTCAGTGACATAGATATCTTAGACGATTTAAATTGGCGTAGTCAACACAAACATGCCTTAACGGCAGCCTATAATCACAGCCCTTATTTTGAGTTTTATAAGCATGAATTATTCGATTTGCTCGAAAAAAACTATACTAGCTTACTTGAACTAAATAAGAATACAATGATTTGGGTCTCAAAAGCCTTGAAAGTAACTTTGGACATAGTGCCTACAACTTATCAAAATTGCAACCCTGGGCATGTATTTCAAGATAAAAAAGAACAAAACTTGAAAAATTCGCCTTATCGACAAGTCTTCGAAGAACAAATTGGATTTCTGCCCAACCTCTGTGTTTTAGATGTATTATTTAATTTGGCAAGACATAGTAAATCTTATTTAATCGAGGCTTATAATGCCTAACTCATTGATTTTGTTGACAAAATGACTCATTGGAAATCCCATGACATTAAAATAACAACCTTGTATGCTTTCTACCTTCGTGATACCAAAAAAATCTTGAATCCCATAACTACCCGCTTTATCCAAGGGGTTATAATGATCAAT
This sequence comes from Chitinophagales bacterium, assembly GCA_025455685.1. GTDB lineage: Bacteria > Bacteroidota > Bacteroidia > Chitinophagales > JADJOU01 > JALOMB01. Next base: position 63,065 of record JALOMB010000002.1, read on the forward strand.
ATAGCTATGGATATAATTCTTGGATAAGTTAGATAAAGTCACTAGCGTTTTGCATTGAAAATCATATTCTTTTTCTTCATAAGAGAAGGCTACCCCGGTTAGTACTTCATGAGTTTTACCTGAAAGAAAATTCAAAAATTCTATTGCTTCATCTCTATCTTTTGGTTTTTCAAATAGCATATTATCAAAGACTACTGTAGTATCCGAAGTAACTACCAAGGTGTTTTTGTTTGTAGTTTTGTGCTGTAAATATTGACTTAGTTTGCTTTTAGCGATATATGCTGCAATCTGACTTACCGGAATATCGCTAGGGTAAGTTTCGTCGAAGTCTAAGGTATCCATTCTCAAGTCTGAAAATACAGATTGGAAAAGCGCTACTCTTCTTGGTGATTTAGATACTAATACTACAGAAATATTTGGAATCATTTCGAATTTTCTCGAGTTAAAATATGAGGGTGACTTTCATTGAGCCCTGCGTTAGTAATACGAACAAAACTTGATTTTTCTTGTAGTTCAGAAATATTATGCGCACCGCAATATCCCATTCCTGCTCGAAGGCCTCCGACGAGTTTGCTTACTATGGGAAACATACTTCCTTTATAAGCTAAAACGGATTCAATTCCCTCTGCGGTAAATTTTTGATTCTCAGATTGAAAATATCTATCTTTGCTGCCTAATTTCATGGATTTTTCAGAGCCCATTCCTCGATAAGCTTTAAACTGTTGATTATTTATCTCTATAGTCTCACCACAAGCTTCTTCAGTACCTGCGAGCAAACTCCCTAACATTACTATATCACCACCTGCAGCCAAGGCCTTCACTATATCACCTGAATATTTGATACCGCCATCACAAATCACAGGTATATTGTATTTTTTGGCTATTTCAGATACCATCATTAACGCAGTGATTTGAGGAACCCCTACGCCTGCTACTACCCTCGTGGTGCAAATAGACCCTGGACCTATGCCTACTTTGAGCACATCTGCACCAGCATCTATTAAATCTTTAGCAGCCTCTGCAGTAACTATATTTCCTGCCACTATTGGAATGTCAGGATAAATTGACTTCAAATTACTGAGCTTATTCAGGATACCTTGAGAATGCCCATGTGCAGAATCCAACACAAGTACATCTACACCTGCTTGTATTAAAGCCTCTACTCTATCTTTGGTGTCGTCACCTGTACCAATGGCTGCTGCAGTCATAAGTCTTCCTGATTCATCCCAAATCGCATCTGGGAAATCATTTACGGAAAAAGAAGCGTTTTTGACTTTTTCGACTTCTTTGCTTTGATGCTCAAGGGACATGTTTTTGTGAATAACCCCTAATCCACCGAAACAAGACAATGCAATAGACATTTTGTGCTCAGTAAGCGTATCCATAGCAGCAGACATTATCGGAACATTTAAAGTGATTTTATCCGTTAGTCTTGTCTGTATGTTAGTCTGTGCAGGTAAAACATTAGAAAATTGAGGGATTAATAAAACATCATCAAATGTAAGTGCCTCAGGTATTGACTTCATAATTTTATATATTTAATAACTATTCCCATTCAATGGTCGCAGGTGGTTTAGAGCTTATATCGTACACGACTCTATTTATCATATCAACTTCATTGATAATTCTACTCGAGACCTTATCCAAAAAATCATAGGGTAATCTAGACCAGGTAGCTGTCATAAAATCTATTGAATTAGCACTCCTAAGCACTAAGGTGTACAAATATGTTCGAGTATCTCCTTTGACTCCTACCGAGCGATCGTTGAGCAATACAGCAAAAGCCTGATTAACACTATGATATAAATCTGCTTTTTCTAATTCTTCAATAAAAATTGCATCAGCCTTTTGAAGTATCGCTACTTTTTCTGAAGTAATCTCACCTAAAATTCTAATGCCTAAACCAGGACCCGGAAAAGGATGTCTGTCTATCATTTCATCAGGAATACCCAATGATTTTCCGATTAACCTCACTTCATCCTTAAACATAAATCGCAAAGGCTCCAATAAAATTAAATTCAAGTCTTTTGGAAGTCCCCCAACATTGTGATGGGATTTAATGGTATGTGATTGACCTAATTTACTAGCACTAGACTCGATAACATCTGAATAAATTGTCCCTTGAGCTAAAAATTTAACATTTTTAATTTTTTTGGCCTCCTCTTGAAAAATATCGATGAAAAGTTTACCAATGACTTTTCTTTTGGCTTCGGGTTCATCTATACCTCGCAAAGCTTCATAAAATCTAAATTTGGCATCGACAAATACAATATTGATTTGGAGATTTTCACGATAGGTTTCCAAAACCTTTTCTGCTTCTCTATGGCGCATTAAGCCAGTATCTACAAAAATACAAGTCAATTGACTACCAATAGCTCTATGCAATAAAACGGCACAAACAGAAGAATCCACTCCTCCAGACAGACCCAATACAACTTGATCATTGCCAACTGTTTGTTTAATTTCAGCAATGATTTCATTGGTTTTATATTCATTGTCCCAAGAATGCTCACATTGACAAATTTCAAAAATAAAATTATCAAAAATTTTTGAACCAAAATCAGTATGAGTTACTTCAGGATGAAATTGTAAACCATATAATTTCCTTTCTTCATGCGCTATAGCAGCAATTGAATTCTCAGAGGTCGCATTAATCTCAAAGCCTTGAGGTACTTGAATAACTTCATCAAAATGACTCATCCAGACACTAGAAATCTTAGGAATTTCATTCAAAAGCTTCGATGACTCATGTATCGTTAAATCACTCTTGCCATATTCTGCTTTTTTGCCTTTGGCCACTTGCCCTCCTAAAACTTGACTCATGAGTTGCATCCCATAACAAATGCCTAGCACAGGAATTCCTAAGTCAAAAATCTCTTGAGAAATTCTATAGCCATCATCTGAAATGACTGAAGATGGTCCACCTGACAAAATAATTCCTTTTGGATGTTTCGATTTTATCTCTTCAATGTTGACATGGTAAGGAAGAATCTCTGCAAAGACTTTTTGAGATCTTATTCTTCTTGCGATAAGTTGATTGTATTGAGAACCGAAATCTAGAATAATGATACCTGTAGCAATCATAGTTTAAAAAAAGTTAGATGCTTTTGTTTTTCAGCTTCATTAAGCATTGAAGCAACAATTGAATTTCTCGCTAATAAACTCAAATCCTGCTCTGTAGCCCCTAAGTTATTTTGAACCAAAGCATAATTTTCATCTAAATACCCTCCAAAATATGCAGGATCATCAGAATTTATAGTCACCAATAATCCTTGATGCAATAAATCCAAAACTGGATGGTGTTTTATATCGCTTATCACCTTCAAAGCTACATTAGAAGTTGGGCAAAGCGTAAGCGGGATTTGATAATTTATGAGCGTTTGTCTAAGCGCATGGTCTTCGATACAGGCATTTCCATGATCTATACGTTCTACACCTAAAATCTCAATGGCTTGCCAAATATAATCTACGGGACCTTCTTCTCCGGCATGAGCCGTAAGCCTATAGCCTTGATTCTTCGCTTCTTGATATACCTGTTTAAACTTAATTGGTGGATTGTCTAACTCTGAGGAATCTAAACCAATAGCAGTAATCTTATCTCGATACTTTTCTGCTTGCTTTAAAGTTCTAAAAGCATCTTCTTCTGTCAAATGTCGAAGAAATGAAAGGATTAATGCAGATGAAATTCCAAAATCTAATTTGGCCTGCTGACAAGCATTTGAAATTCCCATAATAACCTTATCAAAAGATATGCCTCTATTCGTATGTGATTGAGGATCAAACATGATTTCTGCATGAACAATCCCCTGTTCACTGCAACGTTTGAAATAAGCATATGTCAATTCAAAAAAATCATCTTGCTCAATTAAAACATTTGTACCATAATAGTATAAGTCCAAAAAGTCTTGAAGACATCTGAAATTAAGCGCTCTATGGATATCATCCACTTTTTTATAAGGTAAACTTATATTATTTCTTTGGGCTAACTTCAAGAGAAGCTCAGCTTCCAAACTCCCTTCTATGTGAAGATGAAGTTCGGCTTTGGGCATTTGTATATATAAAGAACTCATCATTAAATTTAAAAAAAAAGACCTCAATAAATGAGGTCTTTAAATAATCAAAATAAGATTTTTTATTTACCTGATTGTGGTGTAGCTGCACTTTTAGCAGTATCTACCATTTTATTAGCAGTATCAGTAGTTTGCTCAATTACTTTTGACATTGAATCAATAGCTTGATCAATAGTAGGAGCGGTTTCTGCTGGTTTTTGCTCACAAGATGTTAAAGCGAAAAGAACTACAGTAGAAAAAAGAATAGAGAATGTTTTCATTTTATATTATATTATGTATTTTAAATTAATTTACTTTTAAAAGAAAGGTTGCCATAAATGACAACCTTTGAAATAACAATTGATAATTCAATTATTTTTTAACAGCGCTTTTAGCAGCATCTGCTGTAGCGTTTACTGCGTTAGCAGCAGCATCAGCAGTTTTAGTAGCAGCAGAATCAACAGCGTTAGTTACTGTTTTAGCAGCTGTATCTACCATAGTTTGAGCAGCGTTAGCAGCAGAATCAACTGCAGCTTGAGTAGCATCAGCAGCATCAGCAGCTGGTTGCTCACAAGAAGTCAAAGCAAAAAGTACTGCAGTAGAGAAAAGGATTGTTAATTTTTTCATTTTGGTTTTGGTTTTAATTGTTTTAAAAATTACGATGCAAAAATACTACGAAAAATCGAAGTCGCACCCACTATAGTGTTAAATAGGTTTAAAAAAATGTTATTTTTCCTTAAAAATTAAAGTTACCGGAACTCCATTAAAGTCATACATAGCTCTTAACTTGTTGCGAATAAAGCTTTTGTAGTGTTCTGGGACTTCGTTGGGGTAATTGCAAAATAATAAAAACGTTGGATGGCTTGCTTCTACTTGGGTCATATACTTTATTTTAATCGTATTGCCTCGATGAATAGGTGCTTGTGCTGTCTGAATTGATACCAAAAAATCTTCATTGAGCTTCGAAGTCGAAATTTTTCTCTTAAGATTTTCGCTTACTTTCAAAATTTCTTCTGTAAGCTTAAAAATTCGTTGCTTTTCTATCGCAGACGTAAAAACTATCGGTACATCGACATTTGGGGCAATTTTTTCCTTGATTTTATGAGTGTACTCACGCATGGTATCCTGGTCTTTTTCGATTAAATCCCATTTGTTAACCACCAAAATCAACCCTTTTTTTCTTCTTTCTGCAAGTCTTATCAAAGCCATATCCTGAGCTTCAAGCAATTTAGTTGCATCAATTATCATGACAATGATATTGGCATAATCTATTGATTTGACTGCTCGAATTACACTATAAAACTCTAAGTTTTCATGAACCTTTGTTTTTCTTCGAATTCCTGCTGTGTCAATTAAGATAAATTCTTTATCGAATTTTTTATATAAGCTATGAACACTATCTCTTGTCGTACCAGCAATTGGAGTTACGATATTGCGGTTTTCTCCCATGAGGGCATTTACCGTAGAACTCTTTCCTACATTAGGCTGACCAATTATGGCAATTTTAGGTATAGTTTTTTCATCGACATGTTCCTCTTCATCTTTCAAAATATCAGGATATTTAGACACGAATATCTCAACTACCCTATCGAGGAGCTCGCCAGTACCTGATCCAGAAATAGACGATACATTAAATAAATCTTCGAACCCTAAGCCATAGAATTCCATAGCTTCCATGCCTCTTTCTGCATTATCCACCTTATTGGCTACGACGATTACTGGCTTGTGTGACTTTCTCAATAAATCAGCCACAGATAAATCCAAATCTGTGGTCAAGGTTTTGACATCTACAACGAATAAAATAATCTCCGCTTCTTCTATCGCGATGATGACTTGCTCTTTGATAGATTGCTCAAAGACATCACTCGAATTCGACACATAGCCGCCTGTATCAATTAAGTCAAACTCTAATCCATTCCAAAATACTTGTCCATATATTCTATCTCTAGTTACACCACTAATATCATCTATGATCGCTTTGCGCTCTGAGATCAATCTATTAAAAAGAGTAGATTTGCCTACATTGGGCCTTCCTACTATAGCTACGGTTTTATTGATCATGAGTACAATTTAAAATATCTGATAAACAATTTATCCACATTTTTTTATGAGCACAAAGCTAATTAAAAAATTCCAAAATTTACTTTTTTATTTATACTTAACTATGCACTAAGTGATTAAAATACGATTAGCGCTTATCAGTAGGCTACTTAATAAATTTTGACTTGCGGAGAATACTTAGATAGTTCCATTTTTTAATATCTTTTGGCTGATTTTATCTCAATTTGTTGCAATTGTATTTGTCCGTTTAAATCTGTTCTGCAATTGATTTTAGAATTTAATACATTATAATCAATAGTATAATTGAGCCATCTTGGATTGTTTAAGCTATCCGGCATGTTTACACAAGCGTAAAAGTCATTATTTATAACAAAAAAATAATTATATGGGTAACTACAAAAAATTCAAGAGCGCCTTTATCAATTAATTTTGATTTAACGCCACTATGTGATGAGATCACTCTATTTTCTTGACTACAAGAAAAATTCAACATCAAAATTACTATAGTCAATAAGTTTTTCATAATATTTGATTTAGATTCTTGAACCTATAAAGGTTCGTTTAAAAATAATTTCATTCGCTTTGTAAGGTCTGCTATTAAATGCTGGAACACCTTGGACATCAATAACTATTTTATTTTTATTTGGTAAGTAAATTTGAATAGAAGGTTGATAAATAGGATTGTATGAACAGATTTTTTTGGTAAAAATAAGCGACATTACGTATAGAGCACTTAACTCTCTATACTCGCCACCAACAATCCAATTTGAAAAATCATTGCCGTTGTAATCTGTGTGACGACCTAAGTATAGCTCATCATCTAAATGAGGAACATTAGTGATTGTATCAGTAAATCCACTCATAGCGGTAAATAATCTACAAAAGGGAGATTGAGGCATTCTATCATATAGGCTAATCTGTCCGTTATCTGTATCAGTCTTAAATTCTACAATAACTTCTTTATTGGGTTCATCGGTGTAATAACCCTTCCATTTACCATAATAGTTATAGAGCTTACCGTCATAGTTTTCTACGCCATAGAATATTCGCTTTGTCGTTTTGGTGCGTTTATCCTCAGGAATACAATTATTCGGATCTTTGAGGGTGACTTTGAGGGTGACTTCTACAGGTGTGTTTGCAGGAATATTCTGTCGAAAAAATCCTTGGTCTGTAATGGTTTCTGAGCCAATCGTCCATTCATAAGTACAGCCTGTATCAGGACAGAAAACGGAGATATAGCTGCCGCCTGACCGAGTGATTAAAAATGTATCCCCTAAATCAAAGTATGCGAATGAATCTGACCAGAGTTCTGACTTGCCTACGCAACGAAGAATTTTTCCAGTAGGTTCTTTGATATTTTTACATGGATTATAATTCGGACATTCGGGATTGGTATCGTCTTTACACTCTTTGCCACAGCCTAAATATATAAAGCTAAATAACAGCGAAAGGGCTATAATTCTTATCGTTTTCATAACATAATTAATTAAAGTTTAAAAATACAACTTTTTTATCATCTCTTGAATTATTTTTTTTGTTCATCGATTTGTTTTTGTTGCGAAATGGTAAAAAGCGAGAGTTCTTATACTTTTTCTATAAGTTTTACATTTAATTTCCCAAAATCAAATCTTTCAGTGTTTAATGGAAAATAATAATCTGTATTAATGTCATCATTGCAACAAGAACTAATTGAGTCATTTCCATAGCATGGCTCTTGTGTAAAAATTTGCTGAAAGGATAATAAATATATGATTATAAATATCGCTTTTTTTATATTA
>JALOMB010000082.1 GCA_025455685.1 Chitinophagales bacterium
TATAAAGAAAGCATTGGCTGGATTCAAAGGAATACAGCGTAGGTTCGAAAGAATCATTGACAGCAAAGATTTGGTTTTTATTGACGATTATGCACATCATCCGGGAGAGCTTAGGGTAGCTATAGACGCTGCAAGGACACTGTATCCGGATAGAAAAATTACTGGTATTTTTCAGCCCCATTTATATTCGAGAACTAGAGATTTTAGTGAAGCATTCGCTGCATCACTTTCTATGCTAGACTATGCCTATGTTATGGATGTATATCCTGCACGAGAGCTCCCAATCCCTGGTGTGACCTCCAAGTTGATTGTAGATAAAATAGTACAACCTAAAGCACTTGTGTCAGAAATAGACTTGTTTGATTTGCTGAAAAACACCGATTTTCACATTTTAATAAGTATCGGTGCCGGAAACATCATCGATCTTAAAGAAAAATTTATAAAAATCATATATGATAAACACCTTAATTCATAGACATATAGAGCGTTTGAGACTGGTTTTTTGGGCCTTGTTTTTGTTCTATTTTGTCCTGATGATTCATAAGAGTTTTTCGAGTTATGATTCCCGAAAAATATCAGAATTAGTCGTAAAATTTACAAATGAAAAGCAAGGAAAATTTTATGATGAGTTTTATATCCACAAAATTGTCAATCCAAACAATATTTTATCTGGTCAGACAATTTCTAAAATCAATTTATCTAATATAGAATCAAAATTAAAACAAGAAGAATATATCGAAGATGCTCAAATATACCTTAATAGAATGAATCAACTCCAAGTCGATATCAAACAAAAAGTGCCTATTTATAGAGTATTTACACCCAAAACCTCTTTTTATATTACGGATAAATGGACTTGTGTCTCTATAAACAATAAATTCTTCAAGCGTTTAGTGACAATTTATGGTCCTTTAGATAATTTAGGCTCGCAAAATGATTTAAAACAAAAATTAATTCTAAATCAACTACAAAGCCTACACAAAGAAACTAGCAATCATCAATTGCTTCAGAGTACTATTGACCAAATTTACGTCAATAATCAAGGCAAGATTTCTATCAAACTCACTTTTTTGGATCCTATTATAGAGTTAGGCTATATCGCTCATGATATCAAATCTAAAATAAATAAATTACATATATTTCTCAACAAAACTATGAATCGACTTGATTTAAATCAATATACTCATATCAATATCGCTTTTACAAATCAAATTATTGGTAAATTAAATTCAAAGAATCATGAATAAGAATCCACAAGATAATCTAATCGTCAGTTTGGATGTAGGTACTACTAAAATATGTGTCATCGCAGCTCAGCGGCATGAACAAGACAAAATCGAAATTTTAGCGATGAGTTCTGTCGTATCTCGAGGAGTGAGAAGAGGAGAAGTCGTCAATATTTTACTCGCTAGTCAGGATATCGCTCAAGCAGTTCAAAAAGTAGAAGCTAAACTAGGATTTAAAATTTCATCTGTATATGTCGGTCTAGCAAGTGCGCACATTATCTCTAGAACCACTCGTGTCAATATATCTAGAGATAATCCCGATGAACTCATAACCAAAGATGATTTATACCGACTTAGTCTGGAAACAGAAAGAATTGCGCTTAATCCTGGTGAAGAAATTCTTCAGAAACAACATCAAGAATATTTCGTAGATGATCAAGAACCGATTAAAAACATGCCAATTGGTATGACCGGGAGTCAACTTTCAGCGAATTATCATCTCATTATAGGTAACAAAAAATCTACCGCAAACATAGAAAAAGCCCTTCAAATGGCTGGTTTGACTTGTGAAAATTATAATTTAGAGCCCTTGGCTTCTGCAAGAGCCGTATTGACTCAAGACCAAATGGATCAAGGCGTTTGTCTCGTAGATATCGGTGGAGGCACTACTGATATCGCTATTTTCTATAAAGGATTGCTTCGTCATACCGCTATAATCCCAAAAGCAGGCGCTTCCATTACAGAAAGCATTTCAGATCAGTTCAAAATATCCCCTAAATATGCCGAACATCTCAAAACAAGAAAAGATATCGTAAACTTGCTTTATGCTTCTGTAAAAGATATCACCTTAACCATTAAGCAAGAAAATGGCCTGCCTTCAATAGATATCGGAACTCAGACCTTGTCTAAATTTATTCATAAATGTTATTTTGCTATTTTTTCTGAAGTCAAGAAAGAAATTCATAATTCTTTTTTCAAAGATAAACTAGGTGCAGGAATAATCGTAACAGGTGGTGGAGCCATGGTCGAAGGCATGAAGTTATTCTTAAACATTCATACCGGATACGAATCCCAAATAGGAAATCCAATCCGCTATATTCATAACCTCAAAGACCAATCCCTTAATAGTAGTATTTATTCTACTTCCATTGGATTAGCACTTTGCGCCTTGAGCGATATAGAAGAAAAGGAGTTTATAGCAAATAGAAACAACCCTAAACCTATTGTAAATAATGCTGTGGAGACTCATCTAGAGAAGCAGGATTCGCCTTCAGTGGATTCAGATACTACTTCCAAAGAAGAAACTAGAGGAATTTTCTCTTTTGTCAAGCGCTCATTACAAGAAGTTTTGATCGACAAAACAAACTATGACGACTTCGAAAAATAACCTATAACCCATATAAATCTATAATTATGTTTGAGTTTGAAAATAAAATCATCGATACTAATGATTCTTTGGAGAAGAATAAGCCAAGTATCAAAATCCTCGGCGTAGGCGGAGCAGGAAATAATGCCGTAGCTCATATGCAGAAAAAAGGCATTCAAGGTGTAGATTTCTATATCATCAATACAGATTATCAACATTTGACAACCAAAACAGTAGAAAATAAAATTCTAATTGGACAGAAACTCACAAAAGGCTTGGGAACAGGAGGGAATCCTGAAATTGGTCAGCAAGCAGTCGTAGAATCTAAAGATAAAATCTTCGAAATTCTTCAAAATACGGATATGCTCTTTCTCTCTGCAGGTCTCGGAAAAGGCACAGGAACAGGTGCAACCCCAGAAATTGCCAAAATAGCCCAAGAACTCGGTATCCTCACGGTAGCCGTAGTCATGATGCCAGATACTTTGCTCGGTAAAAAGCAATTTAACAACGCACTCCAAGGCTTACAAGCACTCAAAGCCCATGTGGATTCAATTATTATAGTGTCAAATGATAAACTCACTGACTTTTATGGTGAAATGGAATACGATGAAGCATATGCTTTAGCCGATGATGTTTTAGCTAATGCCACCAAAGGTATTGCAGAGATGGTTACAGGTGCAGGTGTAGTTAACGTAGATTTGAATGATGTCAAAAACACACTGCGTCAGAGCGGAGATACCGTAATCGGAATTGGAATGGCTAAAGGTGAAAGTAGAGCCCTTTCGGCTATCCAAGAAGCGATAAACTGTCCCTTGCTCGATTTCAATAATGTCAAAGGCGCCACAAAAGCACTCATTAATATTTGCTCCTCTCAAAATAACAAACCTACCATCAATGAAACAAAAGCAATTATTCAGCAACTCATCCAAAGCGCTGACTCTGATATCGAAATTATTCATGGGATCACTATCGACAATAGCCTAGAAGAAGAACTCATGGTCACTGTAGTCGTCACAGGTTTCGAGCAGACAGGTCTGACGTCTAATCCTAATATTGGGCTCCAAAAGTCACAAATTAACAAAGATGAAACCGTCGAAACTAATCCTAAACCGCTAGAATTGCTTAAAAACGACCAAAATGTAGTAGATATTCAAACTTTTAACAAAAATATCAATCCTAGTTCTCTGGATATCATAGACACTTTCAATGAATCAGAGGTCAAAAAGACTACTGAACACGTAACCTTCGAACTGCCTATCGATGAACTATATCAGAATTCATTTGGTGATAAGAATATCGTGACGCTCGACGATGAAAATAAAAAAAATGATTCAAATGAAAATTTTATTGTAAATTTGCCCATACAAACAAATACTTCTGATGAAGATTATAAAATAGAAATGTTACATAAAACTAATGCCGCATTATACCAAAGTTATCAAGAAGATATGATTCATGATTTTGAAGACATAATGAAACTAGAGCAGCCTAAAGTATCTAAAACTATGATCAATGAAGAAGGTTTGATAACCACCAAAAATAAAAAAGACGTAGATTAATTATGAAAATTTTCAAAATTCTGAGCATTGCTCTATTAACCTTTTCTTTCTCTTTAGTTGCAGCACAAATTTATTTACCTAGAACAATTAGTGCAAGTGGACAATTTGAAAAAAGTTTACCTATAGATACTTTTTCCATTAACTTTGAAATTTATAAGGAGTCTAGAAATTCTAGTAAGACGCTAAATGTAGATAAAACTCTAGCAGCTTTTATAAATTATGCTAAATCAAAGAAAATTCCTGATCAAAAATTAGTCTATGACAAAAGTCCTTCTAAAGAACTTTGCGATTTGAGTTATCTAGCTATCAAAGGAGTCAATCTCAATAAAGAAGAGAAAACAGACATCAAAAACTTCGTGGACAAAAATTCTTTTTGTGGTTATTTCTCTGTCATTGAAGAAAAAGTAGCTAAAGATGTTTTGAAAAATTATAATCTAGAAGCGCTTCAAGAAAGTATTAAGAATGCCAGAAGCAAATCTGATAATATCGTAAAAATAACTCAAGACAAAATCACTAGATTGCATTCTATTACAATTGACAGAATATTTAATGATGAAATAATGCTCCGTAATAATGCTTATCTAGATTATTCTGATGCAACTCCCGAAATAGAAGGAAATATAATTGCTTCATTTAATGCCAATTATAGTTTTGAATTAGATTTTGAAGACCCTAATAAATATGCTCGACTACCTAGAGTGATCACTTTTTCGGTATCTGACGATTTCGCAGAACCTATATCAGAGTATTTATTTACTTTTGAATTTTCTCCTGTAGAAATGGAATCTGAATCCTCAAAAGAAGAATTTGAAAAAATAAGATCTAAATTTGAGCAAAAATTACTCTCACTAGGAATTGATAAGTCTTCAATAGTTTCCTCCAAAACTGCATTTTCTACTAATTCTATCGTGCCTAATTCATATATCTCCTATGATAATGCAGGAGAAGCACCACTCATGCTATATTACAAAGTCACCGCTCGAAAAAGCGCGATACCAAAAGTCTATCGCTACCTTAAATCAGAAAAAAATATTTCTTCCTTGGATGATGAAGCCAAAATTGAAGAGATTAATTCAGTAAGAAAAGATCAAATTGATGAAATTCTCACAATGCGTATTCTCGAAAGATCTAAATCTCTTATGAAAATATTTTCCACTGCATATAATTTCAAAAGCACGAAGCTTTTTGATATTTCATTTTCAGATGTAGGATTTTCCGAATATAGTTATAATCTAGAAATAGATGATATCAAAGACGCTATTAAATACAGCAAAGAAGTTAGATTTGTGTATGAATTTGAATAAATTAGAGACATACTTGGTATTGATTGCCAGGTAGTTTTTTGACTAGATTATCTAGTTCTAAATCGAGTAGATGTCCGTGTAATTCCGTTAGCTCTATTTTGAGCTTATCTCCGAGCAACTCTAAAGAAATTTCTGGATTCTTTTCGATAGTTTGAAATATATTTTTCTTTTCTATTGGTAGTTTATCAATTAAATCTTGCTGAGCCATGATAGTCGATTTGTCTGTCTTTCTCCAGTTCATTTCTCGATATACATCTTCGAAACTATTGACCAACGAAGCCATGTTTTGTTTGATGAGTTCATTGCAACCTCTAGAATATCTATCTGTAGATTTTCCTGATAAAGCAAATACACTTTTATTATAATCGAAGGCTATTTTAGCCGAAATCATCGATCCTCCTTTTAGATCTGATTCCACTACGAGCAATGCATCACTCAGTGAAGCGATAATTCGATTTCTTCTCGGGAAGAGCCCTTTGTTGTATTGTTCACCACTATTGGATTCTGTTAGGAGCAAACCGCCTTGATCTATGATTTTCTGAGCCATATAGGTATTTTCCTTAGGATATAGCTCTTTTAAGCTCAGTGGTAATACCGCTGTAGTCGGCACCTGATACTTCAAGCACATTTGATGCGCAATACTATCGATACCTAGTGCAAAACCACTAATGATGTTTAGTCCTCTGACCAAATCGCGATCTGACAGATTTTGCTCCAAAAAAGTTTTTCCATAAGTCGTGGCGTTTCTAGTGCCTACTATGGCTAAATTTTTTCCATTTAAGACTTCTAAGTTTCCTTTGTAATATAACACTATTGGGAAATCATCTATTTCTTTTAGATATTTGGGATAATGAGGCTCTAAGTAATTTACTATGTTGATATTGTATTTGTCACAAAAATCTATTTCTTTTTTGGCTAGTTCGATTTGTTCCAGAAAATTAATTTTGAATTTTCTCGTGTTTAGCGGTTCTTTATAGAAATCTTCCATGCTGAGTCGGCATATGTTTTCTGCATTGCCGTATTTTTCTATAAGTTTTGTCAGGGTCTTGGGACCCAAGCCAGGGATTAAACTCAAAGCGATAGAATAAATATTTTCTTGGTTCATATTTTATACAAAAAATTAAAATTATTTCAGAGACAATAATACTCATTTTTTTTGAATTTTGTTTGTTTTCTTAAGGAATAATTTATTTTTTATTTATTATTTTTGCTTGATATGATACGAATATTTTTATTATTTCTGACTTTAAGTCTAATTTTAGGGTGTGATTCGAGTTCTGCATCTTCTGTTGCTAAAAAAGTAGATGACTTTGTACATCGCTTTGATGCATCTCTAGCTAAATCATATATCCAACGGCAGGTCTCTCTAGGACATCGAGTGCCTGGCTCTGCGATGCATAAGGTTTGTGGGGATTCCCTAATTCTTTGGCTCAGTAAGTCTTGTGATACGGTCTATGAGCAGTCCTTTGAGGTCAAGACCTTTGATCAAAAGAACTATAAAGGCAGAAATATCATCGCCAAAATCAATCCGCACCTCACGCATCGCATTATGCTTTCAGCGCATTGGGATACTCGGGCTTTTGCGGATAATGAACCCAATAAAAATCAGCCTATTCTCGGTGCAGATGATGGGGCGAGTGGAGTAGGTGTTATTCTCGCCTTAGCGGACTATCTCAGTACGCAAACCCATCAAATCGGCGTAGATATCGTACTTTTTGATTTAGAAGACTATGGCTACCTCGAGGGTTCTCCTTATCCTCAGGTCGAAAACTCCTATTGTCTTGGTTCGCAGCATTGGGCTCGAAATATCCCGCAAGGCTATGTCTATCCTTATGCGAATATTTTGCTCGATATGGTGGGTGGTCGTGGAGCTACTTTTTTTAAAGAAGGCATTTCCATGGGTTATGCGCCAAATTTAGTCGATCAGATATGGACTATAGCGCATCAGTTAGGCTATGATAAATTTTTTCCGTTGCAGGAGAATGGTATGATTACGGATGATCATTATTATGTGAATTCTATAGCGAATATTCCTTCGATAGATATTATTCATACGCGATTGAATTCGGATAAGACTTTTGCGCCTTGGCATCATACGGTGGGAGATGATATGTCGGTGATTGATTTAGCTACTTTAGAGGCTGTGGGTCAGACTTTGCTCTACTATCTCTTCACGCAGGAAACCAAAACCAATCCGAGTTGATATG
>JALOMB010000083.1 GCA_025455685.1 Chitinophagales bacterium
AACCATTTCAAATTACATTATCAATAATCCTGCAAAATGGCAGGAAGATAAATTTTATGCAATATGAAAGACGAATAACAGATATGAGGTGAAAAATTAATATTAAACGAAAAATCAATTTTGGGCGAACACGTAGGTTCGCCCCTACATGCCGTGGTGCAATGGTTCAAAACAATTACAACCAATGAATACATTAGATCAAACGAGCCATTCATATTTAGTTTTTGGGTTTTCTATTTTTCGGATTCGTTTAGGATATAGATTTGTCTATTTTTGATAAACTTTTCGTAAATTTTCTGTCAAATAGAAATAAATATGTATCTTTGGGTATGAAGTCTACAGCAAACGAACTTTCCATAATCAAATTAATAGGGAGCCTCGTAACTATTTCAATTTATAATTTATTATCCGCTCAGCAAACTATCTATATACAAAAAAATGACTGCGCAGATAATTCTGTATCAGAAAAGTATTCTGTCTTAAAAAATGACAAATCTATAAAACACGGATTGTATTATGCTTTTTTCTGTCAAGGTAAATCAGATAAAGAGCTTATTTTAAATGATTCCAATGAATTTAAAGGTCTAATCAAAAAATATGGAAATTATGTAGCGGGGAAAAAAGAAGGATATTGGATTACTAATTTAAAACCCGATAGATTAAAAGAAGAAGGAGTTTATAAGAATGACAAAAAAATTGGTATATGGAAATTTGGTAAAAAAATAGAAAACGATTATTTACTTATAGAACGTTATGACTTCGATACAAAAGAAGTATTATCTCCTGAATTTATGATCTGGTTGAAATACCCAAATGAGGCCATAGAAAATGAGATTCAGGGGACTGTAGAAATTTCCTTCGAAGTTCAGGAAGACTGTAGTGCTTCAAATTTCAAAATTCTGAAAAGTGTAGGTGGTGGGTGCGATGAAATGGTAACCAAAACTTATAAGAGATATTTTGAGTTAAAAAAAGAATATAAATGTACTTGTGAAGCGAAGCTAATGCAAGAAAAATGCTCTTTCGTGTTAGATTAATCTCTAAATACTCGAAATTGTGCTAAAAAATAGAAGATAACTTCTATCATTTTAGCTTATTTTCCCTATAGTTTTTATTCAATTGCTGCTTTTCCTCGAAAAATTAGCATTGCTCTTTTCCCTATACTTTTCGTAAATTTTCTGTCAAATAGAAATAAATATGTATCTTTGTACTATGATGATTAAATCTCATTTAAGCGCTTATCTCTTATACCCTGCTAGACTTATCACATTTATCATAGCATCAAACTTGATTTATGTCCAGGTATGCGCACAAAAGTCCATTTCCCCTAAAAAAATAAATACGCAGAATGCCAGAGATATCGCCCGAAAAGCGCTTGAAGCTCAGGGAATTCTAGACCTACAACGAAAACATTTTGACTATATTTTCGATTCTTATCGAAACTACTATATTGCCAAGGTCGATACGAATTTCTGGAGGCAAATCAAAGAATACGAAGTACCCTATAAAATCATCGAAGATAGTCTAATCGATCATACCCTAAAATACTACAGCATAGAAGAGCTCCAAGAAATAACCCAATTTTTTAATTCCAAAATCGGACGAAAATACATCGAAAATGGATTAAAAATTTCTGAGGAATTACAAGGGATTACCAAATACTTCGACCAAAAAATCAAAGAAAGAGTCGATATCAATTTCAATGCTGAAATCAAAAACTATTACAACATCATTCGCAATAAAGAAGGAGAATAAGGTAAAATTTAGAATAGAAAATATGAGTCAAACAAAAATAAAATGTCCTAAATGCAGCACCGAAATCGATGTAAATTCCTTGCTCTATGAAAATATCAAAAATCAAATTGAAGCTGAGCATTTACAAGCCTTCAAGCAGAGAGAAGAACAAATCGCTTTGGAAAAACAAAAAATAGAAGAAACCAAAAAACAACTCAATGATAAATTTCTAGAAAGAGTAGAATCCGAAAAACAGAGAATTAAACTAGAAATTGAAGCCCAAAACAAAAAAAATCTCGACGAAGCCAACAAAATGAGTCAAGACCTCATGGAAGAGAGCTACAAACTCAAGGCAGTTTTAGCACAACAAAAAGCAGAACTCAACGCACAAGAAGCCATAATCCGAACTAAACTAATCGGCGAGATGGAAGAAAGAAAGAATTCAGAATTACAGCTTTTTAAACAAGAAATAGAACGCAAAAATTCAGAATTGATTCTTCAAAAAGAAGAGAAACTGATCCAAATGCAAAAAAAATTGGAGGATCAAGTGCGACTTACCGAAGAAATGAGAAAAAAGCAAGAGCAAGGCTCTATGCAACTTCAAGGCGAAACCCAAGAGCTTATGCTCGAGGAATTCCTCAAGTCCACTTATCCGCTCGATGATATCGAAGAAATCAAAAAAGGTGCCCGAGGTGCAGACTGTCTTCAGCGTATCAATACGAGAGAATATCTTAATTGTGGTACAATTTATTATGAAAGTAAAAATACAGCGACTTTTTCTAATGAATGGATAGAGAAATTCCGACAAGACATCAAGAGCAAAAACGCTAATGTCGGCATTCTCGTTACCAAAGTAATGCCTAAAGGCGATGAACGGTCGAGCTTTATTCTAAAAGATGATGTATGGATTTGCCAAATGAATGTCGTAGGGGAACTCAGCAATATTCTTCGTCATTATATCATTGAAATGTATCGATACGGTCAAAACAATATGCTCAAAGACGAAAAAATGAATCAAATGCACGGGTTTTTAACTTCCAATGAATTCAAAATTCAAATGGAGCAAATCATTCAAGGCTTCGTCAAACTCAAATCGGAAATCGATAGAGAAAAAGCAATGTTTGCCAAAATATGGAAAGAAAGAGAGAAACAACTCGAACTCATTATTCATGGCACGAGTGAACTATACGGTAGCTTCAAAGGAATTCTCGGCAGTCAACTCAAAGCGATAGATTACCTCGAAATGCCTGAGGAACTAGACCATTCAGATATTTAAAAAAAATAAAAATAGTACTTATGAAAAATTTTTTCAAAAATTCCCCAATCTTCAAACTACTCATCATTTTCTTCTTGGTGCTCATCCTACTAATCCCACAAGGATTAGTCAAAGATATCATTTATGATAGAATGGATTACCAAACCAAGACGATAGAAGAGGTATCTGGAAAATGGTCGAACCAACAAACCATCACAGGGCCTTATTTAGACATTCCTTATCGTGTCTATGTGATCGAAGAGCGTGACGGAAAGCAGATTCAGACCCTTCAAATTAATCATTATTTTATCTTGCCCGAAAATTTAAAAATCAATGGTGAATTACTCACAGAGAAACGATATCGCAATCTATATGAAGTTATTTTATATTTGTCTGACCTAACAATTTCAGGGGACTTCATTCTATCAGATCTTTCTAAATCAGGTATTCAGCTGTCTCAATTTGACTTTGCTACGGCGACGATTAATTTTGGCATTTCTGATCTAAGAGGAATCAAGAATCAGATCAAACTTTCTTGGAATCAAGAATCCGTAGGCTTTAACTCAGGTCTCAAAAGCAACGGTATCGTAGAAAGTGGTATTCACGCGAATATTCCTTTAGCCATTAATCAAAAATATAATTTTTCCGTTTCTGTAAAACTAAAAGGTTCTCAAAACATTAGTTTTGTGCCTATCGGTAAACAAACTCAAGTTAAATTGTCCTCTAAATGGCAAACACCTAGCTTCAATGGTGCTTTTCTTCCTGACACCCGCCAAATCGACGACAAAGGATTTAATTCTAGCTGGAATATCATTCATCTCAATAGAAATTATCCCCAAGAGTTCTCTAATGAAGGAAGTACCGATGTGTCTAGCTCCGCTTTTGGCGTCGATTTGCAAGTCCCACTAGACTACTATCAGAAATCGATGCGTACTATTAAATACGGAATTCTATTTTTAGCCTTTACGTTTATGACTTTTTTCTTCATGGAAATTCTCAATAAAATTCGCATTCATCCCATAAATTATCTTTTGGTTGGCTTCGCAATCGTTATGTTCTTTGTCTTACTTCTGTCAATTTCTGAGCATTTAGGGTTTAATTTTGCTTTTATCCTATCTGCCTTGGCGACGATTGCCTTAATAGGGCTCTATGTCTTATCGGTATTGCAAAACCGAAAAATGGCTGGTATGCTCACGTCAATGCTTTTCATGCTATATGCCTTCATATTTATATTAATTCAGCTCGAAAGCTATGCTTTGCTGATTGGTTCGATTGGTTTATTTTTAGTATTGGCTATCGTGATGTATATCTCTAGAAAAATCGATTGGTATCAGCTCTCAATGGATACTTTGGAAACTGAACAGCCTAAAAGCGAATCATAACTAAAAAACTAATTTGAACTATGAGAATTCATTTGTCAGCTCGATGCGAAGCGCTTGAACTAGCTTTTAGATTTACAGCCAAGACATCACGCGAAACTATGAATACTCGAAAAGTATGGATACTCGAAATATATGATAATTTCGGGAAAGGGAATGCTTTTGGTGAAATCGCACCGCTCAAAGGTCTTAGTATTGAGCTAGAAGACGAGGAGAACTTTCACCTAAAGCTCCAAGAGGTAATCGAAAATATCGAATACTATATTCATCATTTAGATGAGCTTCGCGCCTATCCTTCTATACTCTTTGGGGTAGAAATGGCCTATCTCGCATACAAAAGACCGAGTCATATTTTGTTTCAAACGGATTTTACGCTAGGCAAGAAATCCATCCCTATCAACGCATTGGTATGGATGAATGACGCAGAAACCATGAAAAAAGATGTAGATAGACTTCTGAAGACCAAAGCAGATTGTATCAAGCTCAAAATAGGCGGTGTGAATTTCGAAGATGAATTAGAGATACTGGATTTCATCAGAAAACAAAAACCAAAAGAAGACCTCCTTCTTCGACTCGACGCCAATGGAAATTTAGGTAAAGACTATGAATATCAGCTAAAAGCGTTAGCCGAATACGATATCGACTCTATTGAGCAGCCGCTTCCTGTCTCAGAAATCGATGCGACCAAAGCCCTCTGTGAAGAAAATATCATTCCTATCGCTCTAGACGAACAGCTTTTGGGGCATTTGTTTTTCCCTGAAAAACAAAAACTCCTTACAACAATTAAACCGCAAGCTATTGTCATCAAGCCTTCACTTCATGGAGGAATGCAAGGCACTCGAGAGTGGATACTAGCAGCAGATGAACATAGAATTAAATGGTGGATTACGTCATCGCTAGAATCCAATCTCGGGTTAGGGGTATTAGCTCAGTTTGCGTCGAAATATCCTTCTACTTATTTGACGCATCAAGGCTTAGGGACAGGCAGACTCTATAAAAATAATATCGAGCCTTCTTACCTCGACATGCAGGATTATCGACTGATGATGATATAGCCCACGGTTTAAACCGTGGGCTATGGGAAAACCGTGGGCAATGGATAAATTAATTCAAACAAATTTGTATTCGACATATAGCCCACGGTTTAAACCGTGGGCAATGGGAAAACAATCATTTAACGGTTTATATGTCCAAAAAAATATTAAATTTTAAAAAATATGCCACATTCATTCAATAAAATATGGATTCACGCCATTTGGGCTACAAAAGAAAGACAAGCCTTTATTCATAATAACGTTGAAAATAAAATATTTCAATTTATTTCAGCGCAATTGCGAGGACTGGGTTGCCCTGTGCGAATTATCAATGGAATGCCCGACCACATTCATTGTTTGTTTTTGTTGAATCCACAAAAGTCAATAGCAGAAGTAATCAAACAGATTAAAGGCAGCAGTTCACATTTTATAAATCAAAATAAACTGATTTCGGAAAAATTTGCGTGGCAAACAGGTTATGCCGCTTTTTCAATTTCTGAATCAGTTGTTGAAAAAGTTTTTGAATACATTAAAAATCAGAAATCACACCATCAAAAGAAAACATTTCAGCAGGAATTTGATGAGTTTTTGAAATTATATAGATTAAATTACGAATAGCCAAATATCCATTGCCCACGGTTTAAACCGTGGGCAATGGGAAAAACATGGGCAATGGATAAATTCATTCAAACAAATTCGTATACGATATATAGCCCACGGTTTAAACCGTGGGCAATGGATAAACCGTGGGCAATGGATAAATTCATTCAAACAAATTCGTATTTGATATATTGCCCACGGTTTAAACCGTGGGCAATGGGAAAACCGTGGGCAATGGATAAATTAATTCAAACAAATTCGTATTTGATATATAGCCCACGGTTTAAACCGTGGGCAATGGGATAAACATGGGCAATGGATAAACAATAGAAAAAAAAAGTCCGCATTGCTGCAGACCCAAAAAATACAAAATAGTATAGATTTAAAACCAGTTAGCCCAGCTAGGTTTGTCTTTTCCTGCGCCTGCGCCTGTATTTGTGCCTTCAGTTACTGCAGCTGATACATCTACGGTAGTCTTAGCGGTATTTTTTCCTAGTGTTTTGGTAGTAAAACCACCTGCTTCAAAGGCAACAGGGTTTAATTTTAAGTTTCCTGAAGCTATCCCAGCAATCGTTTCGTCGTGCTCTACCCCTATAGCTGTAGCGAATCCAGAAATAAAGATATTAGAAATATTGGATCTTACACCTCTTCTGAGATAAACACCTTCTTTTTGAACAGAACTAGCGATACCTCTACCGATTAAAGATATATTTCTTATCGTTGCATTGGTAATAGGAGTCGCAGTGAAAGTCACTGGATTTCCGTCTGCTTCTATCCCTCTACTATCGCTTGATGCATTCTCGTTGGTATTGATACTATAGAGATATTCTAAGGTTCCTACATAACCAAAATCGTAATCAAAATTGTCGTCATCATTGTCTTTGGCATACAAATAACTACAGTTTACTGTGCCACCATACCATTCGAAGGCGTCATCTCCACCATTAAATATAGCGATATGATCGACTACAGTACCGCTTCCTACACTAAAGAAAGACATACCATTAAATTCCTTGTCTCCATTTTTGGCACCAGAATTTTCGATGATGATATACTGATAAATCCCTGAATTGTCATTGCTTTCATTACCGCCATATTGCGTACCATTTATCTCAGAAGCGGCATCAACTCCGACATTATTGGGCGCTTTGCCATGGATTACTAAACCACCCCAGCTACCAAAAGTTTTTCCGGTACTTGTCATTCGAATTGGTTTCGCTTGTGTGCCTTTGGCTTCAATTTTGCCACCTCGCTCTACAGAGATAAATAAATTTGAGGCACCTATCGCAGTTTGTGCTTCTATGACTACACCAGGCTCTATAATTAATTTCCCCCCTGATTTAATTGTCAAGGAATTCGTTAATTTATAGGTTAGTCCTGACTTTAGCGTTACAGAGCCAGAGTCAATGACGCCACGTAAATCATCTTGAACTAAAATGAAATCTTTATCTACATTATCAGTTAGTTCTTCTTTTTTGCAAGAAATAATCAAAGCTGTGGCCAATGCCAAGAGCAAAAAAATTGTTTTTTTCATAGTTTTTTTTTTTAAGTTTTTAATTAGGTTTGTATTTTTTGTATTTTTTGTATTTTTTGTATTTTTTGTATTTTTTGTATTTTTTGT
>JALOMB010000084.1 GCA_025455685.1 Chitinophagales bacterium
ACGTTTACCAAAGAAGTTAAATTAAATGTGGTATTGGGTTCTTTTTGTGGCTACCTCCTAATGAGTATGATTGGGCTTTTCTGTTATATTTTAATTGATTTACTCATTCCAAATTCATTTACCAATTTATCAGTAATTATATCACAAAAATACAATCAACTCTCTTATTTTAGCTTTATAACGCTTACCAGCATAGGATTCGGAGATATATATCCTACCAATGACAGTAGCCGATTATTGGTGGCCTTTTTTGGTATGTTGGGGCAGTTTTATATGGTGGCAGTTGTAGGAATTATTATTTCTAAATTTACTTCGAATGAATAAATTCAATTATCTTTGACAAAAAATAAATTATATGGAATTTAAAAAAATATTTGAAAACAATGAAGCCTGGATAGCCAGCAAACTAGCTGTAGATCCCGATTATTTTACTAAATTAAGCAAAGGTCAATCGCCTGAAATACTCTATATAGGTTGTGCCGATAGCAGGGTTACAGCCGAAGATTTAATGGGTTTACAACCAGGTGACTTATTTGTACATAGAAATGTGGCCAATATGGTTGTTTCTATAGACCTTAATTCTATGAGTGTTATTAATTATGCGGTTAATCATTTAAAAGTAAAACATATTGTGGTTTGTGGGCACTATGAATGCGGCGGTGTGAAAGCATCTCTTCAGCCTGCTGATTTAGGAATTTTAAACCCTTGGCTTAGAAATATACGCGATGTGTACCGAATGCACCAAACAGAATTAGATGCTATTACAGACTCTCAAAAGAAATTTGATCGATTGGTCGAATTGAATGTAGAAGAGCAGTGTATTAATGTGATTAAAACCGCTGCTGTTCAAAAAGCCTATAAAGAAAGAGGGCTAACCGTTCAAGGTTGGGTGTTCGATATTCGTACCGGTAAAATCATAGATTTAAAATTAGACTTCCCTAAAATTCTAGAGAATATAATGAAGATCTACGATTTAGACGCCTAGTATTCAATTTAATTTTTAATCTTTTTTATGTACACTAGAAGACGCTACGGGTTTTGGATGACTTTCAATTGGAGCAAAATGCCCTTTATCTATGGTGCGATTTATGCCCTGATACTTACCGTAATTTTTGAGTTTTTGTTTCACAAGCTCAATTTCGATATTTCTATCAACTGGCAACCACTAGGGGTTTTGGGGATTGCGGTGGCCTTTTATTTAGGGTTTAAAAACAACGCGAGCTACGATCGTACTTGGGAAGCACGAAAGATTTGGGGTGCTATCGTCAATAATTCCAGAAGTTTTGGCATAGCGGCAATGAGCTTCGTACAAGGTGATAAAAGCGATGTAGTGAAAAAAGAGCTTCTATATAGACATATCGCTTGGCTCACAGCACTCCGCTATCAGCTTAGGCTGGAGCGGGAATGGGAACATACCGAATACAGAATAATGGGAAAATACCTGCCCACTATTTGCGAAGCATACTACGACCAACTCGAATTGGAAGTGAAAGAATTGATTTGTGAAGAAGAATTCAATCGATACGAAGGCAAAGCCAATATGGCCGCTCAGATTCTCAATACCCAAGCTATTCGATTGCAAGAACTCAAAGATCAAGGCTATTTTGAGGATTTTAGACATATGGAGTTTTATAATCTGATTAAAAGTTTTTATGATTCCCAAGGCGCAAGTGAACGCATCAAAAATTTTCCATTTCCGCGTCAGTATGCTTCTGTAGCGCTTTGGCTCACGATGATTTTCAGTATTTTAGTTCCCTTTGGACTGCTCAACGTCTTTCACGACCTCAAAAGCCACACTGTTTGGCTCACAATTCCTTTTTCGGCTTTGATTACTTGGGTGTTTTTCTTGATGGAAATGATAGGAGATTTCTCCGAAAATCCCTTTGAAGGAACATACAATGATGTGCCTATTACTACTATTTCTAGAGGGATTGAAATAGATTTGAGAGAAATGCTGGGCGAAAAAGACGTGCCTAAGCCTTTGACTGCAGAAAATGGATTTTTGATGTAATAAGAATTTACTTCTTATGTAAAATGAAAATTATTCTTATGTAAAATGAATTTTTTTCTTATGCAAAATGAATTTTTTACTATATTTGCCTAGAATTTAGGTCTATGTCCACGCATCGTATTTTAAAAGAGCAAATCGATATCTATCGTCAAAAATATCCTATTTTGGCCATTACAGGACCAAGGCAGGCAGGGAAGACGACCTTTCTCAAGACAACGTTTCCTGATTATCGATATATCACTCTAGAAAATCCTGATATTCGAGCCTTTGCGCTCAATGACCCCAATGGTTTTTTAGCTGAGTACGATGAGGCTGTAATTTTGGATGAAGTGCAGCGTGCGCCAGAGCTTTTTTCTTATTTACAAACCCTAGTAGATCAACGAGCACAAATGGGACGATTTATCTTGTCGGGATCTCAGAATTTTCATTTAATGCAGCATATCACCCAAAGTTTGGCGGGAAGGGTGGGAATTTTTCGTTTATTTCCTTTCGATTTGAGTGAAATGAAGTCCGCGCAGTGGCTCTCAAAAGACCTTTCTACGCAGTTAGTAGGTGGATTTTATCCAGCAGTTTATGATAGAGCTATTCCTCCAATTCAGTACTTTTCGGATTATTTAGACACGTATATTTTTCGAGATATTCGAGAATTGCAACAAATCCAAGATATGGATGCCTTCCATAAACTCATTAGAGTTTGTGCTAGCCAAGTAGGGCAATTGACCAATTACAATGAACTGAGTAAGCTCGTAGGCGTCAGTCATACGACGATTCGCCAATGGATTAGTTTGCTCAAAACGAGTTATATTTTGTTTGAATTGCCGCCGTATTTTGAAAATTTCCAAAAAAGACTCGTCAAAAGTCCTAAGTTCTATTTTTATGATACGGGATTGCTCTGTCGTATGCTCGACTATAAGCCTCAGGACTTAAATCCGCTTAGTTCAAAATGGGGACAAATTTTTGAAAATATGGTGGTAGCGGAATGTGTGAAGCAAAATGCGCATTTGAACCTAAAAAGAAGTTTTTATTTTTGGAGGGACTCCAATGGTCACGAAGTGGATTTGCTGTATCGCGAATCCGATACGTACACCTTAGTAGAAATCAAATCTAGCAAAACGATAAAAATGGAAATGTTTAAAGAATTGGATTTTTTGGAGGCGATTATTCCCGATGCCAAAGTCCGAAAAGTCTTGATTTATGGTGGAGATACCGCCCAAAAAAGAACGAAGTATCAGATTAGCCCTTGGCATGATTTTTTGATTTAAAAACGCAAACTATGTCCGCAAATATATGGATTTTAGCTGGTTATGAAGCCTTCGCAACAGAAGGTAAATCGGGCTTGGTCATTGAAAGAATGGCCAAAGCGATTGGAAAAAACAAATCTTCGTTTTATCATTATTTTGGGGAAATGGAGCTATTTCTCGAAGCCCTAATGACCCATCACATCCACCAATCTCACTGCATAGCCGAAAAAGAAAACAAAGCAGAAAGCCTCGACCCCGAACTCATTGATATTCTGCTAGAACATAAAATTGATTTGCTCTTCAATCGTCAGTTGCGTTTTTATCAGCACGAGGAGTTATTCTCCAAAACCCTCAAAAAATCCAATGAAATCATCGGCTTTGAGTTTGTGAAGCTCTGGAAAAATCAGCTAGAAGTTTCCTTTTCCTTGCCGCAGCTCATTGGGTTGTTTGACCTAATTATTGAGAATTTTTTTCTGAAAATAAACCCTGATAATATAACTCGGCCTTGGCTACAAAATTATTTTGAGCAAATCAATAAGACTATTCTATCTTTGGAGCGATAAAACAATTTAATTGTTATTTAAAAATTCTAATTTATATTTGTACTTTTAATGATTATTATCGTTTGATTTAAAACAAATAAGAATTTTAAACTATAATGAGTCCTCAGATTTTTAAAAACAAAATATCGTCTCAGAAGATTTTTTTATGGGTTACTTTAATAGCCTTTTTAAACATATTTACCTCATTTAGGTCTCCCAATTCAAACCTAAAAGACGAATTAGATATAGATAAATTTGCCAAAGATAGTTGTCAAATTTTATTCACAAATTATCTTTATTATCAAAGAGAAGCCAAATCCTATAAAGAAAAATTTCAAGAAGAACAAAAATTAGATTTAGACTATTCGATAAACGTTTTGAAAAGTTTAAAGAAAAAAGACCCGAGGAGAGCGGATTATTTGTCCTTTGTAGCCTATTTGACCTATGATTTAGGGATAGATACCTCTACCCAAACATACCTCAATACTATGAAAGAAGTATATAGTCTCGATAGCACATCATTTAGATATTTTGAGCTTAATTGTTTACACTATGGAGAAAACTACGATTATCACCAGTCGGCAGAGTATGCAAAAAGGTATCTTTATGGTAGTTTTTCTAAGAAAAAGTTACCTGAATCCCTCTATACATCACTTGCGAGTAGTTATTGTGGGCTTAAACACTTTGATTTAGCTATAAAGATATATGATAGTGTATTAGATAAATATCAAAACGAAAAAATTTGGCAATTAGGCAATTTGTATTACAATAAAGCCAATGCCTATGCAAATCTAGGGGGTTATGATTCCGCAATGATTTATGCCTTTAAAGCAATAGAAGACCCTGAAATAAACCAAACTCTAAGTCACGCATATGAATTGATTGCTTGGTTGTATTTTGAGCAAGGCGATATTCGCTCCGCTTTCAAATTTTTCAAAAATTCGATGCGCTATAATATCTCTTCTTTTCATTTTCTGAGTTTAGCTGTCTTCGCTCAAGCGCTCAAGTGCGATTTCGCAGAGCGTTTATTTATGAAAAAATTCTATGAAGCAGAACCAGAATATCGAATCGACGGGATTAAGAAAATAGAATACCGAATCGCAAAAAGAGGCGTTACTCATTTACCCAAAGAATTAGCGGCGATCAAAATTGTATTGGAGCGAAATCAATAATGGGCAACACCACAAAAAATCAAAAAAACTACTTTTTCAAAAGAGCGATAAACGTTTGCGTCTAAAATTTTATTACATTTGCCCTTATCTTTGCAGAAAATTTTAATATCAATGACAAAATCATTTGCAAAAACTTATCTCAAAATCACCGCATTTGTGGTGGGCTGCTTTGGACCAATATTTTTCTTCGGTACGATGCTAGAAACCTCTGAGCCTGCTCGCTGGAGCTTGGATTTGCTCAGCTGGCCCCTCGATGGCCTTCAGGACTATCAAGCGCCAACTACGCGATTTCTCTCCGCGCTTACGGGTGGATTTCTCTTTGGCTGGGGCGTGTGTATTTGGTTTCTACAGCAGTGGGTCTATGACTTAGCGCCCAATGAAACCCGAAAAGCTGTAGTCGCTGGGTTGCTCGCTTGGTTTTTCCTAGATAGCGCTGGCTCTATTGCTTCTGGTAATGCCTCCAATGCTTTTATTAATATTTTAGTACTTTTGCTAGCCGTAGGCCCACTTTGGAAACCAATTAAACATTAAATCAAAAATATGAAACATCAAAAATTTTTATCCGCAATTTTTATTATTATTTTATTGTTTGTCGGGGTATATACCCTCTTAGTAATCCAAAAAGAAGGGATGAATTTGTTCCCAATATTTTTTGATGATATCCTAAATCTAAACTGGTCGGGGCAATTTAATTTGGATTTTACGGCCTACCTTACCCTATCGGGGCTATGGATTATGTGGAGAAACAAATTTTCGAGCTTTGGAATAGCTTTTGGAATTATGGCGATTATTTTAGGAATTGTAGTTTTGATTCCATATCTTTTGTATTTATTGGAAATAGAAAAAGGCGATATCAAAAGAGTATTGGTAGGAGCTCGGGATTGAACCAAATTAGAGTAAACCTCACTCAATTTTAGCAATATTTCACAACCATTTTTCCTCTAAAAGACTTATATTTGCTTAATATTCTGAATAAGCAATGAGTTTGTTAGCCAATCTTATCGCCAAAAAAAAATTTATACTTCAGCTTGTCTCTAGAGCTGTCCTTGTTGGTTTTTTGGTAATGCTAGGGCTAACTATTTACGTTTATACCTTCAAAAATCAAATCGTTCAGAAGCTTTTGACTAATACCAATAAAGGCTATCGGGGCAGGGTAGCCTGTGGCGATGTCGGCGTTTCGCTTTTCAGAGGGTTTCCCTATGTATCCCTCACGGTCAATGACCTCAAAGTCTATGAAAACAAAAAAGACACCGCGCCGATTCTATCTGTAGAGAAATCCTATTT
The DNA here is from genome assembly GCA_025455685.1 of Chitinophagales bacterium. Classification (GTDB taxonomy): domain Bacteria; phylum Bacteroidota; class Bacteroidia; order Chitinophagales; family JADJOU01; genus JALOMB01. The sequence goes on from JALOMB010000084.1 coordinate 6,251, forward strand.
TGGCTTTGAGCTGCTTAGTTTATTACAAGAAAATTATCAGATTAGAAAAATTACCTTTGAGCGAGGATATGCCCATATCATCCAATACAATGCCGATGAATACAACATTACCAGAGCCTTCGAACCTGTAGAAACCCAAGCAAAAGACACCGCCAAATCCACCCTTTACCTCAATATCGACGCACTAAAGCTCTATGATATCACAATAGATAAACAAAACCTTGAAACCAATATTCGCATCGAAACCGAAATTAAACAACTAGAATCTAAATTTTCTAAGTCCAAAGAAGATATTTTCCTCTTGGTAGATACTAAATTTACCCTAAATGCATATAAAAATCAAAAACCCACTTATATTTACCACAAGCATTTTGATGCGGAAACGAAATTGACCTACCACAAAGCCTCACAAATCATAGATATAGACAAAGCTTTGGTAAAACTAGAAGGTTCGGAGTTTAATATGACAGGAAATATCGATACGAAAGGTGATATGCCGGTAGATTTAGTCTTTGAAGCGCAAAAGTCGGATTTTAATTTAGTCATCGCTATGGCACCCGAAGCCCTCATCCCTACGCTAAGCAGCTATAAAAACAAAGCCAATATCAAATTTCTAGCCACTATAAAAGGCCCTACCGCCAATAATCAGCAACCACAAGTAAATATAGATCTCAAATGCCAAGACGCTCAAATCATCAATCCCGATATCAATAAAAAAATAGACCAAATAGGCTTTTCACTTAATTTTACCAATGGCAAAGAGCGAAATAATAAAACTTCGGTTTTGCAACTCAAAGATTTCTTTGCTCGGCCCAATATCGGTAAATTTAAAGCCAATCTTACCGTCAAAAACTTAGATGCGCCAGAGATAGATATGCAGCTCGATACCGATTTTGACTTGGAGTTTTTATCCAAGTTCTTTAGAATCAATCAACTGAGCAATCTCAGTGGCAAGGTGATGCTCCAAATGAATTTTCACGATATCATAGACATCCAAAACCCCCAAACCAGTCTCGATAGATTTAATCAAGCCTACTATGCCAAGCTAGAGGTAAACAACCTCAATTTCAAAGTCAATACCTACGCCTTGCCCATTTCTAATATCAATATTGCCGCAGAAATGGACGCTAAAAAGCTCCTGCTCAAAAACCTCAGCCTCAATGTAGCCAACTCAAATATAGCCATCAATGGCTTTGCCACCAATCTTCCCGCCATTATTCATAAGACCAAAGATGAGATTCACAGCGAACTCCACGTAAAATCCAACCTCATAGACCTCAACCAACTCACGCAAAACAAAATAGACGAAGCTAT
>JALOMB010000085.1 GCA_025455685.1 Chitinophagales bacterium
AAGATCAAAACTACTACGCTATCAAAATATTGATGATTTATAAAGGTATCTTTATAAATACCAGGTAAACAAATAATTTGATTATTAAATTGTTTACATTTACAGTAATTTATGGTGTCTTTTATAGTGTCGACAATTTTAGTTGGACAGCCCGAATTAGAAATAATTTGAAATGGTAAAAAAGTATCTTTATTGTTTCCAGAGCCTAATTGATATTTGTTATTTCTGCCCCAAGCCCATACTGACCCATCATTTTTGGTAGCTACAGAAAAATAGCCCCCAGCAGAAATCAAGTCCCAATCAGATTGATTTCCAATTTGAACAGGATTATTTCTATTTATTAAACTACCATCACCTAACTGTCCATATTGATTGTAGCCCCAAGCCCAAATAGACCCATTGTTTTTTTTAGCCAAAGTATGTCCAAAGAACTCATTTCCAGTGGATATATCTACCCAATCTGTGTTTAGACCAATTTGATTAAAATTAGTTTTGTTTACATATGTATTGTTGCCAAGCTCACCTTGAATATTTCTTCCTGTTGACCAGATAGTTCCGTTAGTTCTAAGTAATATAGAATGAAATAGTCCAGAAGATACTTTTTTTATATTTTTATTATTATCTATTAAAACTGGTGAAAATTTGTCTATTTCGCTTCCATCACCTAGTCCTCCAAAAGCATTTCTACCAAATGCCCATAAACTACTATCACTCTTCAATACAAAAGAGTTATCAAAGCCAGGAAAAACTTTTAAGACTTTGTTTAATGAAGTTATTTGAGCAGGAGTTGAATCAAATGGACTCGAAACTCCTTTTCCTAATTGACCAAATTGATTGTGTCCCCAAACCCAAAGTGTACTATCATGCTTTATCCCAAGAGTATGATGACCTCTACTTTCAATAGTTATAAAGTTATTTAGATTAGTGTAGTTTGTTGGAATAAATATTTTTGCAGTGGAATTATTCCCTCCAAGATGACCAAATACATTTATACCACATGCCCAATAAGTTCCATTTGTTTTGAAAAGAAAACTAGTATAGTTGCCGGAATTTATCTTGTACCAATTTTTATCTGAATTTAAATTTCCAGGAAGAATTCCACTATTTAGTTGACCTCGACCAACTTCTCCATGACCATTATCACCCCAATTTACAACTGTACCATCATATCTTAATAGCATTGTGTGCTCTAATCCTGCTTTCAAATCCAACCAACACTTTCTTTGACCAAAAGAATAGCATGCAATAAAAGTATCATTTTTCGAAACTAAAAAGTTTAAATTTCGATTATCTTGAATAATTGAGTCATTTTTTTTCCAGAATCTAAAGAACATTGGTTCAATATCTGTAGCTGTATAGGAAAATTGTTGACCTAGAGTGTAATTATATGATTTATATATAGTAGTGTCTTTTAGCTTTGTCCCTATTACTATATTGTATGTCTGGCTATACACAGAAGTATAGAAACAAACTAGATAAAATAAAGACAATTTTTTAAAAAAATTACTCATTTAACAATTTTAAGGTAATATGTAATAAAAAACTAAGTATAAATTTTTGATTACCAAATATAGTTCAATGACATAACAATTTATTTATTAAGTTACGAAACCCCGCTTTTTTTTGATGAAATAAAAAAACCCCTGAATTTTTCAAAAAATCAGGGGGTTTTTAAGAAATATATAAAAAGGTTTAGGAATAGCTTTTATACTCCTTTTATTGGTTGCATCAAATTTTGTAATTTCAATTTTACCGGGAGTGCTAGTTTGTATAGATTGATAACTATCGGAAGAATTTTCTACATATTGACCTGTATTTAAAGAGGTAGCTCCTGAAATTGTATAGTTTCCTAAAGATTGACCTGCTGTAGTCAATGTAATCATTGTTTTGCCATCTGTAGATATTCCTGTAATAGTAGTAAGTGATGCCACTTGGACATATTTACAATATAACTCGCCAGAAAAGTTGACTGATTTCCCATCTTGTTTTAGACTCATATAGTATTCACTAGAATTTTGAGTATTCGTCGACTCATTCTTTGAGCAGCCCATCAAAAGCGCTATTGACAAGATAAAGATAGATAATTTTTTCATAGTTTTAAATATTTTAAACCAAAATTACACTTTTTAAAGTTCATTCCTCATTTTTTTGACGAAACCCCACTTTTTTTTGATAAAATTTAATAAAAAATCCCCTTCACTTTTCGTTTTAGGGGATTTAAAATAGTTTTTTAAAATATACACGACGTCTCTACTCTATCTTGATTTTTTCAGTAAGTTTCTCGCCATTTTGGTTGGTGAGGGTGAGGAGATAGAGGCCAGGCGAAAGGTGAGCGATATCGATTTGGTTTTTGAGATTGGTTAAGGTTTGGTTGATGAGGCGCTGACCAAGCATATTCTCCAGCTGGATTTCTACTTTTGAAGTCTCATCTATATCTATATTGAGTTTAGAAGAGGCGGGGTTGGGAGATAGAGAAAAATACGAGCCTTTAGTAACTTTTATACCAATATCTGAACGCTGAATTATCGTATCACAACTGCCGTTGGGTATCGCTTTGTATTTTAGGGTATCTGATTTCGAAAAGCAATAAAGACTTGTGCCTGCATCATAGACAAAATTTAAGTCCAGAAAATAAAAAGGACCCATATCCGACCCAATTCCTTTATACCAAACCACTCTTTTAATCGCATTCTGAGGGACAACCTCCAATACTAAAGCTTCTATCTTTCCAATATTTTGCTGGATTAATGTGTCTTTTTTCAACACCCTGAATAATATAGAATCTTGTAGGTTTCTAGGAAAGTATTTTTGGTCTCCTACTTGTAGTGAAAAGTCATAGATTAATTTTTCTGGATTTTGGCAATTTATATCTTGCCGATACCAAGCTCTGAGGCTATCAGAGCGGACATAAATGCGATTTTTAGTAGGATGCTGATATATAGAATAGGTCTGAGCGCAAAAAGTCGTGTCTCTGAGATAAGTGACATCATAAGTAGAACCTTCTCCCCAGGTCGTCTGAAGTACATGCCATAAAGGATAATCCGAAGACATAGGCAGAACCCTCTGTGCTAAAAGACTTGTAGGAAGAAGTAATAAAAATAATATTTTATTCAATTTGATTTGATTTTATTCTTTTATGATCTGCTGAAAAAAAAACACTATAGACTATCTCTCTTTTCTTCTAAGGGCTTTAGAATTCTTTTTATTCGAATTTTTGTTTTTATTATTCGATTTTTTAACCTTAGAAAGCTTCGAATTCTTCTTAGCATGATTGATAGAATCGGCTTGTGTTTCATTTTTAAAATGAATTTCTGGTGCGCTAATGCCACCAGCTATATTCGGTTCACCCTGTGCGAAAATCCTGATAAAAGACATCAACATAATAAATAACATCGACATTTTTTTTACTATGGATTTATTAGCTAGTATAATAGCTTTAGTCTCCGCTACGATACTATATTGCATCTGATTTGGAGAGAAATTGCCGCAAATCTCTTTATTACCTTGAAATTGAAGAAAGAAATCTTGAATCTCTGAATCCGTCATAACTGAAAAATCAGTAACTATTTGATTACATTGATCACAATATCTCCCTTGGTCTCTTCGAGGCATCTTACCCCAATTTTCATGACATGGCGTTTGGATGCTAAGGTTTGCTTTTGATTTAAATCGAAACATGTACTAAAATTTAATTTAGTAAAAGTAACCAAAAAAAATCAAATTCAAAAAATTAATTATATAAAAAAATATATAGATTGAGGCTAAAAGCGACCAAAAGCCAGATTAAATAAGGAAAAATTAATGAATTCACTTTAAAATCTACCGTTTTATAATCTTGATAGATTTTCCAAACTAAAAATTCCAAAAAGACTATCATGATTAACCCAAAGAAAGTATAATGACCCAAAAAGAACACAAAATTCCATAAAACATTCACGAACCATTGCACCCCAAAAAGGATCCAAAATCTTTTTTTTTCGACTATCTTAGGATAGCAAAAGCCTAGAAAAATTGAAAAACAAATCATAATCGAAGTCCAAGCAATGCCGAAGAAATAACCCGGTGGTGTCCAAGGAGCTTTATTTAGAGATAGATACCAGGCGCCTCGCACAGCATCGTTGGTCGCATAGCCCCCTAGCGCTAATGCAGAAAAATTAAGAAAAAGAAATAAAATAAAAAACTTTAGGCTAAATTTCATGGAAAGTGAGTTAAAAAAAAAGCCAAGCTTAAATTTGCCTGGCTTAAGAAGTGATCCCGCTGGGGCTCGAACCCAGGACCCCAACATTAAAAGTGTTGTGCTCTACCAACTGAGCTACGAAATCGCTTTTTCAATTTGAGATGCAAAGATAAATAAAAAAAAATAATTCAAGATAGAAAATACCTATAAAAATTCTTTGATAATATTATCTGATTGATTTTCAGCAATATATTTTTGGTCAAAGAGATAAAAGCGCATATTTTTTTGAAGCAAAAACTGCATGTCATGTGTATTGATAAGTATGGTTTGATGCTGCGTAAACTCCAATAAAATCTGAATAAAAGTTTTGACTTTGGTAAAATCCAGATGATTGGTCGGTTCATCAAACAAGACGTATTTGGTTTGACGGCATAAAGTAAAGCAGAGAAATACCCATTGTCGCTGTCCATCGCTCATTTCGTCGAATCTTTTTTCCCATAAATCTTTTAGGTCAAATCGATTTAAAATAGATTGATAATCGCCAGAAACCATTTCAAAGAGTTGATGGACATAGAGCTCTGGCTTAGGAGGGTGAGCCGCAGACCAACTAATCAAGTCTTTTAAATCGTCAATACTGTATTCATTGATACGTAACTCATCGATATAGATGTCTCCTGAAATTTTAGGAAAGTATCTAATTAAGGCATGAAAGAATGTAGATTTACCTACGCCATTTTTGCCATAAATCACATGAATACCTTGGCCAAACTCAATATTAAGTTGATGTATCAATGGAAATTGATTATACTGAATCGAAAAATTTCTTAGCGATATCATTTGTTTGAACGCATTAAAATCCAAAAAACTAAAGGCACACCAAGTACACTGCTGATAATATTCAGCGGAATGACTGTTTGAAGCGGATTGTGAATAGAAAACAGCAACATAGTAACCCCAAAGATAGCTGATACAAAGCTTGTGAACATCATTTTTTGGGCAAAATTGAATTGAGGGTTGATTAAAGAAGCGATATGAGGACTAACCAAACCGATAAAGCCTATAGGCCCACAAAATATAGTAACTAAAGAAACTAAACCCGCCACCAAAAGTATAGTTTGTCGAAAAAATCTTTCATAATCCAAACCTAAATTATGGGCATAGATTTTTCCGAGTTGAATAAGATTAGCTTGATGACTCAAGCGAAAAAGTCCTAAAATCAACATAAAAACTAAAAACATAAAACTAAACGTCTCTAGGCTATTATATTTCGAAAAACTACCCATTTGCCAGTACCATTGAAGCCTTAAAGCAGCGTTGTCGATATACATTTTGAGGAGGGCTTCAAAAGAATTGGCAAACATGCCGAGTAGCAAGCCTACAATGACGATATAGGTTTGTGTTGCTTGATTTCTTCGTATATGCTGCATTAAGGTAATCAACCCATAAATGACAAGCCAAGACAAAAGCAGCAATACACTGTAATAAATCATAGCTGTATCGATAAATTTCCATAGCCCGAAGGAAATGCTCATTGTGACGAGTAATGAAACAAAAGGTGAAATACCTAGGACATAGGGCGAAGCTAATTTATTGTTGAAAATCCACTGAAGATATAAGCCTGAAACACCTAAGGCGACACTGGCAAAAATTGCCGTCAATAATTCTAAAACTCTATACTTTACGAGTTGATGATGAGACCAAATTAAGTCATAGTCGAAAAACAAATGCAACGAAGCTAGGCATAGAAGCGCAATACTAAAAAAAAATCCTTGTTTTAATTTCAAAATTGATATTATTGACAAAATTAAACAAAAAAAGCTATGTCACAAGGTCAAATTCTATGGGTGGATGATGAAATTGATTTGATTAAGCCTTATATTCTATTTCTGGAAGACAAGGGCTATCAAGTAGAAAAGGCTTCTAATGGTTTGGAAGCTTTGGAAATAATTGAAAAATCGACTTTTGATTTAATTTTTTTAGACGAATCGATGCCTGGCATGAGTGGTTTGGAACTCTTGCAAATCATCAAAACCAAATTTCCCTTAATTCCAATAGTCATGATTACCAAGAATGAAGAAGAAGGATTGATGGAAGATGCTATCGGCAGTCAGATTTCAGATTATCTGATCAAACCGGTCAAACCACAACAAATTCTTTCTACAATTAAGAAAATTCTAGATAATAAAAAACTCATCCTCAAAACCACAAGTACAAATTATCAAAAAGAATTTCAAAACCTCTATTTGAAAATTCAAAGTACCTCGAGCTATGCTGACTGGGTAGAAATATACAAAAACTTGCTTTTCTGGGAGCTAGAATTAGAAAAAAGTGACAATCAAGCTATGTTTGATATGTTACGCATTCAGAAAAAAGAGGCTAACAATGATTTTAGCAAATTCATCCAAAAAAACTACCAAAAGATAATAGATGAGGAGGAAATACTCATGTCTCCCAATATAATGAGTCAAAAAGTTTTTCCTTTGCTCAGTGAAAAAAGACCAATTTACTTCGTTTTAATCGACAATCTACGTTTCGATCAGCTCAAAGTCATCCAAAGCAATATTTATGAGTACTTCCAAGAGATGAATGAAATGGAATATCTCTCAATCCTACCTACAACGACGCAATACGCTAGAAATTCAATTTTTAGTGGGCTCTACCCTATTGATATTGTTCAGAAATATCCACAATACTGGGTGGGTGATGATGAAATCGGGTCAAAAAATAATCATGAAGATTTTTTTTTGAAAGAACAAATAAAGCGAATAATTAAATTTGATTGTTCGCATAGTTTTCATAAAATAAGCTCTCTAAATCAGGAAACGCAGTTTATCTCTAAGGTTAGAGAGCTCAATCAAGATATCAATGTAGTGATTTATAATTTTATCGATATGTTGAGTCATTCTCGAAACGAACTAGAGATGATGAAGCAACTTATTAAAGACGATACAGCTTTTCGGGGTATCGCCAAAACTTGGTTTCAGAATTCTTCGATTAAAAATCTATTGCAATTTATCAAAGAAAAAAAAGGAATTCTGGTTTTAACGACCGATCACGGAACAATTCAAGTGCAAAAGCCGCTTAAGTGCCAAGGTGATAAGCAAACCAATCCAAATATTCGTTATAAAAATGGAAAAAATTTAGTTTATCCAGAAAAAGAAGTATTTGTTATTAAATCTCCTGAAAAATTCAAATTGCCTTCAAATAATTTATCGACGAATTATATATTCGCGACCAATCAGGATTATCTTATCTATCAAAACAATTACAATCAGTTTGCTAATCTCTATTTAGATAGTTTTCAGCACGGAGGCATATCTCTGGAGGAGATGATTTGCCCTTTGGTGATTTTTCGCTAGGCTAACAGCCTCCTTCTATGCGAAATTCTTGAGCATTTCCAGCTTTTTTATGGGCTACCTTCATCTTGCCTCTAAAAATCAATAAATCTTCGATTTCTTCATAATCTTTGATACGCTGAATAAAATTAAGTTTTAAAGAGACTTCATAGGAATCATCGACATAAGTTGCGATTATTTTGTTTTTGTCCTTGGTATCGCTTTCTTTTAGCTTGAGTAGATGGGCTGAATCATCGATATAGACCAAAGCGCTCTGATGCATTTCATCTCGACTAATTAAAATGGCAATCATTTCAGAAGTTATGTCTTCATCTTTGCTAAGCGAATCTTTTACTGGAGCATCATTAAAGTAGGTATAGACACAATAATCTCCATTTTCATTGAGTTCTTTGCTTTGATCTCGAAAGACTTCATCCATTTGCCAATTTTCATTAAATTCTTGTGTTACGTTTTGAGAGTCTCCACAAGCGCTCAACAAAAGAATAGAACTAAAAAAATACAGATAAATTGATTTCATAGCGATAAATTTGAGGTAAAAATAGACATTTTTCTTTACTTGATATAAGATTTTTGAAATTCATGATATAAGATATCGGGTCTTTTGACACTATGCCAAATCCATTGATAATAGAGGTTTTCTTTTTCTTCTTCTGTGAGCAATACCGCATGATGTTGATTACGGATTCTTTGATTGAGTGTATAGCCGATGATCGCTGCGGCCACAGAGACATTGAAACTCTCGGTAAAGCCATAAGAGGGTATTTGTACGAAGCCATCGACTAATTTTCTCGTTTCAGCTGAGATACCATTATGTTCATTGCCTAATATTATTGCCAAAGGTTGATCTATTGGTAGATTCGATAAATTATAATAGTCAGTTATAATGAAAGAATACCCACATTCAAGCCGAAAGATGAAGATTGAGCCATTTACAAGGGGCAAGCAGTCCCAGGCCACGCAAAAGATAAACTACCCGCAATTATCTCTCTCTTTCGGACTATTATCTTTGAACCATCATCACGAACTATCACTGAACTTAATAACGTTACAAAACACGAAAATCTCAATATCTACGCTACGAAATACCAGAAATAATCTTTACTGTGGGCTCGTCGACCTTCCCCTACTCACTCTTCCTCTGAATTTCAATATGAAGTGTTCACATTAAAATCCCTCAAATCCTAACTTCTCTTTTCTATAAGAAAAAAATTCAAAACAATTTACGAAATACTCTTCCTAAAGCAAGGACAGCCTCTAAAGTGCTTAAAAGCTAAGGCTCTTCGAAAAATAGTGGGTTTATTTTTTAAAAAAGTCTCAAAAATTCTAAGGCTGGCACTTTTCATTACTAAATCAAATAATCAGCTAAACCAATAGGAGATCTCTCTGAATCCAAGACCACATTTGAGTAAGTTCGCATCTGCCTAAAATTTAATTTTTTCCATAAATCAAAAGTGAGTGAAAGTGAGACTAGAACACCCTGGCCCCACTAAGAAACAGCGCAGTTAGTGAAAAAATCAAAAATAATGACAAAAGTATCAAGGCGTAATAATTTGGGCCCTTT
>JALOMB010000086.1 GCA_025455685.1 Chitinophagales bacterium
TGGACAATTTTGTAGATGAAAGCACACTATTGCTATTGAGTAAACGGAAAAAAGAAGTGGAATGTATCGTTCATACCCGCATAAACGCAGCACTCAAAAAAGATATAGAAAAACACAATAAACAATATCCACCCATAAAATTAATAGAAAATAGAAGCAGTCACGATCGTTTTTTGATACTAGATGGCTCAATCCTCTATCATATTGGCGCTTCCCTCAAAGACTTGGGCAATAAATGTTTTGCATTTAGTCGTATGGATAGTTTTTTGAATGAGATAGAAACAAAATTGTTGAAGTCTTGAAATGAGATTTTAGAACCGTACTTATTTGAATTTGAAATTCAATCAAAAAACAAACTGAAAATTGTCAGTATCACCAATCAACGCTTGCCCGAGCAGCTCAGCAAGGTGATAGAGGTGGTGAAGGAGTAGGGAATTAGTTAGATTCTCAAAAAATATGTATTTTTTGGAGTTAAATCCAAAATAAACGTGTATATTTGCGAATTGATTCTAAAAAACACCTATTTTTTATGTCTATCCTTCGGCAAATTCATCCGCAAATCTTAGAGGATTGCTTCAAACAAAAGATTATTTTGCTTCTTGGTGCTAGGCAAGTAGGCAAATCTACGTTAGTTAGGATGATTACTGAGAGCTTTACCGACAAAATACTTTGGCTAGATGGCGATGATGTAGAGACCGCAGCACTATTTGCCGAGAGCAATAGACATCGACTTTCACAAATTGTAGGAACTCATAAAATAGTAGTCATCGACGAAGCGCAAAAAATTCACAAAATAGGGACTATTCTGAAATTATTGATTGATTATCAGAAGGATATTCAGGTAATCATTACAGGGTCAAGCGCTTTTGAGCTCAGAGATAAACTCAACGAGCCGCTTACAGGAAGGAAGTTTATGTTTTCACTTTATCCTTTATCGTTTCCAGAGCTTTCCCATCATTTTGGGTTTTTGGAGGAAAAGAGAAATCTGCCAGAGCGATTGGTGTATGGCGCATACCCCGAAGTTATTACTACCTCCGAGCCCAAAGAGCGTGTGCTGCGGCTACTTTCGGACAGCTATCTCTACAAGGATATTTTTCTATTCAAAGGCCTCAAAAAGCCAGAAAAGATGCTTGAATTGCTTCGGCTTTTGGCTTGGCAAATAGGCAGTGAGGTCAATATCAATGAACTTTCCAAAACGCTAAAAATAGATAACCAAACGGTGGAATCGTATTTGGAGATGCTAGAGCAAGCGTTTGTTATTTTTAGGCTGAGGAGCTATCATACCAACCAAAGAAATGAACTCAAAAAGTCTAAAAAAATATATTTCTATGATTTAGGGATTCGCAATGCCATTATCAACGATTTTAGGCCTGTAGAGCTTCGGCAAGATGTGGGGGCATTGTTTGAAAATTATGTAATCGTAGAAATGCTCAAACAAAATGAATATCTACAAACCTATGCCAATTTGTATTTTTGGAGAACGAGTGAGCAAAAAGAAATCGATTTGATATTGGAGAAAAACGGCAAACTCCTCGCCTTGGAGATGAAATGGAACCCTCAAAAGAAAGTGAAGCTAACCAAATCCTTTTCTAATATTTACCCAAATCATAGCTTTTATGAGGTGAATAGAGAAAATTATATGGATTTTTTTAGTAAAGATTTTTTTGAGAAACTTTGATTTTTCAAAGCATCAATTTACTAAAGAAAAAATCACTATACCGCGTTTGCCGCAGTAGCTTAGCAGGGTGATAGAGGTGGTGAAGGAGAAACAATACAGGCAATTCCAAAGTTAATTTTCGTTTTAATACGTCCATTAGTTGCGTTTTTCTTTTGATCGTGGGAGGCACAAAGTCAATGGCATCTCGCATTGATTTTAAGATAAAAAGCAGTCTAGGCTAGCAATGAAGTAAATACATGAAAAACATAGTGTAAAAAAATCAAAAATATTATCTTTGTATAAACAAATAGTAAAAAAGGAATTGAAAAAAGAACGACTTGTATTTCTAGGGATATTGTGTATATTTGGATTGATTTTCTTATCAGCACCAATAATAACAATAATCAATAAGCCCTTAAGTTTTATGGGATTTCCGATACTATATCTTTATGTTTTTGGTATATGGGCCTTGCTAATAGCGGCTTTTTATTTCATGAGCCAAAAGCATGATTCATGAAATTTGAGTTATTATCTATTTTCATAGCCCTTGTTTATCTAATAGGGTTATTTTTGTTGGCTTATTGGGTAGAGCGAAAGGAAAAATGGCGTCATTTTGTGATGAACTCAAACTGGATTTACGCCTTATCCTTGAGCATTTATTGTACTGCTTGGACCTATTATGGAAGTATCGGTAGTGCCTCAAATCAAGGCGTTCGATTTCTAACGATTTATTTAGGCCCTACACTTATTATGCCTCTTTGGTATCTAATGACCAAGAAAATGAGTCGTATCAGCCGAATTCACAACATTACAACCTTTGTAGATTTAATTTCTTTGAGATTTACGCAGCATATCAGTTTAGGAATATACATTACAGCAATTTTAATCTTGGGAATTGTACCTTATATAGCTTTACAAATTAAAGCAATTAGTGAAAGCTTTGATATATTAGTGCACTCTACTTCGATTCACCCTGGAATTTCAAGAGATTGGCTCGCTACGATATTAGTGATTACACTAGGAATATTTATCATTTTATTTGCTAGTAAAAAAATGGACTCCACAGAGCATCATTCCGGAATAGTAGCTTCAGTAGCTTTCGAATCTATGTTTAAATTAATCGCATTTTTCACAGCAGGCATGGTCATTTGTTTTTCACTTTTTAAGAGTCCAAGTGAGATTTATCATAAGATATATGAAATTGGGTATATTGATAAATTTACACTCCAATCAAATGAATATTTTGAGTGGTTTGCTTTAATAATATTATCAGGGATAGCCTTTACGTTGCTTCCGAGACAGTTTCAAGTTGCAGTTTTAGAAAATCATGATGAAAAACATCTAAATACCGCGATATGGCAATTTCCTTTGTATTTATTTTTAATTAATCTATTCGTTATACCTATTGCATTTGCAGGAATAATTTTGCTCAAAAACCAAAATGTACAAGCAGATTATTACATATTATCGCTTCCAATTTCGGTAGGCATGCCCTTTTTGGGAATTTTCGTATTTCTAGGTGGATTCTCGGCTGCAGTCGCTATGGTGGTCATCGAAACAGTAGCTTTGAGTAATATGCTTAGCAATAATTTAATTTTACCGATTCTAATCAAACTAAATGGATTTAGCTTGTTTCAGGGTTTGGAACAACGAACAAATCTCATAAAACACAGTAGTGTAGCAGCTATTATGTTGATGACATGGATTTTTTATAGTCAGTTAAGCCCAAGTTATTCTTTAGTGAGTATTGGATTAATATCTTTTGTTTTGATTGCTCAATTTTTTCCTACGATTATTGGCGTATTATATCTAAAAATAACTAATGTCAAAGCCGTCGTCTTAAGTATATCCGGGGGATTTATAGTATGGCTCTATACGCTTATTTTGCCTACTTTGTCAGATAAATATCCTGTTGTAAAAGAATTCATATCGCAAGGATTATTTGGAATCAAAGCATTAAATGCACATGCTTTATTTGGAATTGAGTTCCAAAATGCCATAGTTCATGGATTTTTTTGGAGTTTTTTAGTGAATTTGCTTTTGTTTTTTATTGGAACCTATATGTTTAAGCCTTCATCATTTGAGATGAAGCAGGCACAGCTTTTCGTAGATATATTTAAATACACTTCGTTTGATGATTCTAGAATTGTCTATAAGGATACGGCAGCGATATCTGACATTCAGAATTTATTAGAGCGATTTATGGGTGTCGATCGTACGAAACTCGCCTTAAATTCTTTTTCACTGAGGCACAAAATTGACGCTTCTAATTTGTCAGATGACCCGAGATTAATACCCTTTACAGAGAGAATTTTAAGCAAGATTATTGGCTCTGTATCTGCTAAAATCTTATTAGAATCGATTCTAAAACATAGAGATGTAGGGATTTATGAAATGCTCGACCTTATCGAAGAGTCCAAGGAAACTATTCGACTCAATCGAGAGTTGACTAAAAAACAAAATGAACTTGAAAAAGCAAAAGAGGATCTTCAGCGCACCTATAATCAGCTTTTGCTTCATACAGAGTTAAAAGATGAATTCTTGGCTACTGTCTCTCATGAATTAAAATCTCCAATCACGAGTATAAGTTCGTTTTCGGAAATTCTACAGGACAGTCAATCACTAAGTCAAGAAGAAATAGTAAATTTTTCGGCCATCATTAACAAAGAAAGTGCTCGAATTACTCGATTAATCAATCAATTACTCGATTTAGAAAAATACGAAAGTGGTTCTGAGCATCTGCATATGATACCGGTTAATATCGATGAATGGATTGAAGATATAGAAAATGCGATTAGTGGAGAGCTCAAATCAAAAAATATCAAGCTGCTCAAAGACATTGACGCAAATATAAGTGAAATACTAATCGATAGAGACAAAGTCATGCAGGTTATGATAAATTTATTGAGCAATGCTATTAAGTTCTCACCGGAGCGAGCTGAAGTGAAAATGTGTATCTTAAACCAAAAAGATAAAATTATTATAGAAATCATCGATCAAGGAAAAGGAATCGAGCCTGAATATAGAGAGCTCATTTTTGAGAAATTTTTCCAAGCGCGACATCAAAGTATAAAAAAACCAAAAGGAAGTGGATTAGGTTTGGCAATTTCAAAAAAAATAGTACATTTGCATCGTGGTACTATCTATGTGAAATCTAGTGACAAGAACGGAAGTGTTATGACCGTAGAATTGCCCAAAGATATAATAACTAAGACTTAAATAGAAATGAATCCAGCTAAAATATTAATAGTAGATGACGAGCCAAATATTTTGCTTTCTTTAGATTTTCTCATGAAAAAAAAAGGATTTGAGGTTTTTTTGGCTAGAAATGGTGAAGAAGCATTTTCACAAATTGAAATGCATTTGCCAAATTTAGTAATTTTAGATATCATGATGCCTGATGTAGATGGTTATGAAATATGTAAATTTATCAAGAAAAATAAACATACTTCAAATATCAAAGTTCTTTTTCTCTCAGCCAAAAGCAAACCGCATGATATAGCAAAAGGATTAGAAATGGGTGCTGATGACTACATGACTAAGCCATTTGCCAATAAAAATATTTTAGAAAAGGTAGATGAATTGCTTAATAAATGTTAATTCTGTGTTTTCTTAAATCTCATTATCTGACCTAGCGTTACAAAAAAGATAATTAAATAGAATCTGAAAGAAAAAAAATCGAATCCTATTTTTTCGTTATTGAGCATGATGTTTCCATGTTTAAAAGAAAAGGATTCAATTTGGCCTTTATATTGGAAAATTAGCGTAACCAGAAAAATGATGACTTGTGCAAGTAGCATTAGAAGAAAAGATTTACCAATAGCATTGATTACTGTTTTTAGATTTAGTTTCATAGGTAATATGTTTAATAAAATTTAATTAACTTTAATACAATGTATTTCCATTTTGTCTTGCGTGTAAATCAAATGGTAGCAATCAATTTTCTTGACCCAAAAGGCTTGTTTATAGTTAGTGAAATAATCTAAGCCTCTGCTTTGATAGATTTCATAATCCATGGTATCGGTTTTACATTGAGACAAAATTGCTTTACTCCCTGGCTTGAATTCAATCATTTGAGCTAAAGCACAAGAATTCTTGGCCACTACTTCTGAGGTAATATCCCTGCCGGTCATAGAATCTAGGAATTTAGTATGTCTCCACTTACCCTGAAAACTCTCAGGCTGGAATAAGCATATCTTGTTTTCCTTGTGACAAGAAAGGCCAAAAACAAACCCCCAAAAAAACAAAAAGTATCTCATTTAATTATCATGAATATGAAAAATTTAAGAACAAAGATAATAAAAAAAGCTAAAAAAAAATAAAAAAAAGCGCCTGCCAAAGGCAGACGCTCGAACCAAAAAAACAGAGCTAACTAATCGTTGTATTCTCCGGTGAGGCAGTAATATCCGAAGAAACCAAGTGCTCCAGCTATCATTGGGCATAATACAAAGCTATATATAATAGCGGGTATTGTATTCTCCCCTCCTTTTTCCCATAGGACTATTGCTTGGTTTACGATGAGATAATATGTGGCTAAAATGCCAAAGGCTATCCATACTACTCCTAAAATTCTTTTTATTGCATTCATATTTTTGATATTTAAATTTTTAAGAAATTATTAATCTTCTACTCTATTATCGTTGCCATCAAGATAGATAGTTCCAATTACCGCACAAACGCCTGCAATTATCATAGGATACCATAGTCCTTCGAGATAAGGTTTGGCTACGACAGCGGCTTTTCCTGCTGCTGTGGCTACTTCGTTTGCTTTTTTGGCATTGGTTACCAAGAATGTCGCAATAGCTGGTAAAAGTCCTCCAAAAATTCCATTTCCGATATGGTATGGAAGCGACATGGAAGTGTATCTAATTTTAACAGGGAACATCTCTACCAAAAATGCTGCTACAGGGCCATACACCATCGTAACGAATATCATTTGGATAAACACCATAAAAATAAGTGTCCATTTGGTACTGCTATTGATGGTTACCGTTTTTTTAGTATCCACTACTGGCTTGCCGTCTTTGAGCTCTACAGCACCGTTATTGAGCGTTAATGTTTTTACTTCTTTTGATATAGTGCCATCGGTATATGTTTTTTCGGTGGTATATACAGAGTCTAGTCCTCCTTTTAGGTTTTTTTCGTTTGCTTTGGTTGCTGCTAATACTTTAGTTTTCTCTGTAACTTCTGTTTTTAATTTTACATCTGCGGCATCGTACATTTTTGAGTAAATAGGTCTGTAGCAAAACACTGCTAGCGCCATACCTGCCATCATTATCCATTTTCTACCTATTCTATCCGATAGCCAACCAAAAAACACAAAGAATGGTGTCCCTAATAATAGTCCCCAAATCAAAATACTATCTACTTGATCTTTAGGTACGTTCATTACTTTTTCGATAAAACTCATCGCGTAAAACTGCCCTGTGTACCAAACCACGCCTTGCCCCATGGTAACTCCTAAAAGCGCTAAAAGTACAAATTTGAAGTTGTATTTATTGCCAAAGCTCTCTTTGAGTGGATTGGTAGAGGTTTTTCCCTCTGATTTAGCTTTTGCAAATAGTGGCGATTCGTGCATGTTTTTTCGGATGATATAGGAAATCCCCACCATAAGTAATGAAACTAAAAATGGTATTCTCCACCCAAAATCATTGAAGCTCTCAGGGCTCATAGATGCTCGAGTTATTCCTATGACCAAAAGCGACACTACTAGACCAGCGGTGGCTGTAATTTGAATCCAACTCGTCATATATCCTCGCTGCTCCGCCGGAGAGTGTTCAGCCACATAGGTTGCTGCTCCGCCATATTCTCCACCGAGGGCAAGTCCTTGGAGCAATCGAAGCAATAGAACTAGAAGCGG
>JALOMB010000087.1 GCA_025455685.1 Chitinophagales bacterium
GGTAATGAACGAAATTTTGGTTTTTTATAAACAAGCAGTCAGAGGTCTAAAAAATGGCTTTACTTCGAGTCCTTGGCAAATATGTCTCTGCTAACTTGTTAATATACGCAATTATACGTATTTTTTTTTAATTTTCAACAAATAATTGAAAAAAGTGTTTTGAAAAATTTAGACCTTACCAAAATTTAATATACCTCTAAAAAATCAATTCAATTCTAAAAAAAATGCCTAAACCTAAGTTTAGACATTTTAAAATCAAAGCAATTATTTAAAAAAAAATCACTGAATAGCTAAAGCATATCTTCGCTCTACTTCATTCCAATCCACTACATTCCAAAATGCAGCAATATAATCTGGTCTTCTATTTTGATAATGAAGATAATAAGCATGCTCCCAGACATCCAAACCCAAAATTGGCGTACCTGGACATTCAGCTATATCCATCAATGGATTGTCTTGATTAGGCGTAGAGCAAATACATATAGATTTATCTGATTTGACACAGAGCCATGCCCACCCTGAACCAAATCTTGTTGTGGCGGCCTTAGCAAAATCTTCTTTCATTTTATCAAAGCCACCTAACTCTTTGGCAATAGCCTCTGCGACCAATCCAATAGGAGCTTTATTTGAGTTTGGCGTCAGCACACTCCAAAACAAATCATGATTGTAATGTCCCCCACCATTGTTTCTAACTGCTACAGGAAGCTTGGAAATGTTTTTCAGGAGTTCCAAGATGTCCTTTCCTTCCCATTCTGTGCCTTGAATTGCATTGTTAAGGTTGGTGATATAGGCTTGATGATGCTTAGAATGATGAATTTCCATCGTTTTAGCATCGAAATGAGGCTCTAGAGCATTGTATTCGTATTTTAGTTTAGAAAGTTCAAAAGACATAAGGTTTAATTTTTAAGGTTAAAAATGAATACACAAATATAATGGATTTGTATGGAGCAGAACCTAAAAAAATGTTAATCTCGAGAAGGTTTCATTTTTTCTAGGAAGGAAAACTCCGCTTTGTAATTTTTCAAATTTATCATTTGAATCTTGACTCTTACCTTGTCTCCTATTTGTAATTTAATCTGCTTGTCTTGAGATTCTAAAATCAACAAAATAGGATCAAAAACAAAGCTTTGATTAAAATTAGCTTTTATTTCCACAAATCCTTCACAGAAATTGTCTCTGAGCTCTACCCAAAATCCAGAGAATACCATACCTGTGATAATTCCTTCGAAATCCTGATTGATATAGTTTTCTAGATACTCGAGTTGCTTGTATTTAATGGCTTGGCGTTCACAATCAGCGGCTTTTTTCTCTTGATTAGAGCAGTGTGCCGATATGGATTTTAATGTTTCGTCGGTATATTTAGATTTTTTATGATGAATTAAATCAAAGAGTAGTCGATGTACCACTAAATCAGGGTATCGACGAATAGGCGAAGTGAAATGCACATAATCTGAGAAACCTAAACCGTAATGCCCAATATTATCTGTGTCATAGATTGCTTTTGCCATTGCGCGAATAGCAAATTTACTATAAACATCGAATTCTGGATTATCAGCGATTTTAGCGAAAAATTCATTTAATGCATGCGATGCATTTTGATGCGTGATTTGCGGGAAACTAATATCAAATTTAGATTCTACTATTTGGGTAAATTGCTTGAGCTTTTCAAGCTGAGGAATATCATGGACTCGGAAAACGGCTCCAGGGATTTTTGATTCTTGGATGCCCTTAGAGAGCTCTTCGGCTACGAGAACATTTGCGAGCAACATAAACTCTTCGATGAGTTTATTAGCGTCTTTTTGAACTTTCAAGATAACTTTGGTAGGTTTCTTATTGGCATCGAGTTCGAAGCGAATTTCTTTGCTATTAAATTCAAAACCACCAGATTTCATTCTTTTAGCTCTGAGTTTCTGAGATAAATCGTGAAGGGTGAGTACTTCTCGATCATAAGGTCCATTTCCTCCTTCGATATAGGCTTGTGCATCTTCATAGGCAAATCGATAATCAGAGCGAATTAATGTCTTTTGAATATCATAGGATAAAATGTTAGCACTTTGGTCTAAAACACAAATCACCGAAAATGCATATCTTTCTTCATTTGGCTTAAGGGAACATAAATCATTACTGAGCAATTCTGGCAACATGGGCGCAACCCTATCAGGCAAATAAACCGAAGTAGCTCTATCATAAGCAGCTTGGTCAATTAGTGATTTTTCTCTGACGAAATGAGACACATCTGCAATGTGAATTCCGACTTCTATTTGGTTGTTTTCTAAATACTTAACTGATAAAGCGTCATCAAAGTCTTTGGCGTCTCTAGGGTCAATGGTAAATGTGGTAATACCTCTGAAATCGACACGGTTGTCTAATCTAAAATCATGGGTAAATCGATTGAGTTCTTCTAAAGTATCTTGACTAAACTCGATATCAAAACCCTGCTCTAAAAGGATAGATCTCATTTCTTGTTCATTGCTCGGAAGATTAGAAAGCGTTTCTTTGATTCGTCCTCTCGGGCTTTTTTCTTCATCATACCAATTCAAGATTTCTACTACGACATAATCTCCGTCCTTAGCACCATTGAGGTGAATATCGGATACGAAAATATCAAAAGGTAATTTCTTGGGATGAGTCGAGACGAAATACACGTTGTATTTTCCTTGAGTATTGACTTTGAGATGGCCACGAAAGAGTTTCTTTTCTCTTGCGATTAATTCTATTTTATCAACGATTGGTCGATTACCTTCTTTGTTTACTAAAGTAAATCTAACTTGGTCATTGGGAAAGAATCTAGCCTTGGTCTTTTCAGAGAGTTTGGCGTCCACAGTGAGTTCCTCAGATACGACAAATATCTTGCCGCTTGCAGACATATCAATAATCCCAATATAGCTTTTATAGTTCTTGGTTTTTTCTGTAATTTTTGGTGTCTTTTTGATAGATTTGGTATTTTGTTTTTGATTTAAGGATGAAATAAAACCTATTTCTTCGCCATTTACAAAGAGAATATTTTTATCATAGAGTATATTTAAACTTTCTTGAATTTCTTGAGGTGTATATTTCTTGGGTAAGAGATGCTTCAATCTATCAAAGGTAAAGGTCTTATCAGGATGATTGTAGAGTGCTAAAATTCGTTGTGCTAAGTTTTTTTCTCTCATTTTATGCAAATATAAGCATTATTAATTAAAAAAATATTATATTTGCGTTGAACTAAAAAAAATAAAATTTATGATGGATTTAATTTATCAAGCAATCATGGGTCTAATTGCGGGAGCATTAGCCAAGTACATTATGCCAGGAGAAGATCCGGGAGGTATCATTGTGACTATTCTTATCGGCATAGCGGGTTCTTTTATTGGTAGCTATTTAGCTTCAATGTTAGGTTTCGTAGCTGGTGGCTTAGTCATGAAGTTAGTCGTCGCAGTAGTAGGCGCATTAATTTTATTGGCTCTTTGGAAATTTGTAGTAGCCCCAATGTTAAACAAGTAAAACTTAATTCTTTAGCTTAGCGAACGTAAATTATTTGCGTTCGCTTTTTTTTTAAAATTATGAAAAATCAAAATATAGAAATTAAATCTCCTCCAAAATTGTTTAAGGAGACTCAAAGTCTAATTCAAGAAATTTCAGATAAGCTTGATGGAGATTTCATTAGTTATTGGATATCTATGAATAGTCGCATGGTTGGTGATGATACAATAGCTTTTTATGAAATAGTCAAAAACAACAAAACCAAAGATAAATTGTATCTTTTCATCAAGAGTGATGGTGGTTCTGGTGAGGCATCACTTAGAATTGTTAATTTATTGCGTAAATTCTATAAAGAAATTGTGGCTTTAATTCCTTTGGATTGTGCTTCTGCGGCTACTATGCTCGCCTTAGGAGCAGATGTGATACAGATGGGGCCATTAGCTTATCTCACTGCTATAGACACTTCGATTACGCATGCGCTTTCGCCGGTTGATTCGTTTAATGATCGCGTTAGTGTGAGCCAAAATGAATTGAGTAGAGTTATTAAACTCTGGGATCAAAGTAAAAATGACAATGACAATAATCCTTTTGTAGAGATATATAAATATTTGCATCCTTTGGTGATAGGTTCCGTAGATAGGGCTACATCGCTTTCGATTAAACTTACCACTGATATCTTGTCTTATCATCAAAAAGACTTGAATTTGGCTCAAGAAATCAGCAATAGACTCAATGCTGAGTATCCTTCTCACTCATACCCGATTACGATTGTAGAAGCCAGAAAATTAGGCTTAAATGCCCAAGAATTAAGCGATGAAATCAATAAATTGCTTTTGGAACTCAATCAATGGTATTCTGAAATGGCACAAATGGCTTATACTGATTTCGATGAAGCAAATTATCATGATAATGAGATATTAAAAGTAGTGGAAGGATTGAATTTTAAGTTGTTTTATCAAAAAGACAAGGATTGGCATTATCGTTCTGAGGAGCGAAGATGGATTCCGATGAATGATGAGAGTAGTTGGCGTAAGATGTCTGTGGAAAATGGTAAAATAGAGGAAAAGAGTTTTTATGTAAGGTAGAAAATGATTAAAACGCTTCTAGGACTTTTTTTTACATGCAATACTTTGATAGGGCAGAATGCTCTGAAAAATCAAGATAGTTTATTGTTAGAAGGCTATAGATTTTTTTAAAATCAATGCTTCAAATTATCAGAATTATTTAGACGCTCAGAAGCCTACTTTATTTATTTTATATACTTCATGGTGTAGTTTTTATAAAGATTTAGATCTTACCTTAAAGCAAATAGATACTGCTCAATATAAATACTTGC
This sequence comes from Chitinophagales bacterium, assembly GCA_025455685.1. Classification (GTDB taxonomy): domain Bacteria; phylum Bacteroidota; class Bacteroidia; order Chitinophagales; family JADJOU01; genus JALOMB01. The sequence goes on from JALOMB010000087.1 coordinate 4,799, forward strand.
TGCTTTCGTCTTCAAAGCAAGATAATTTTAATCGTCAAATTGAATTTCTCCAATCAAAACAAATCAGCGCAGATATATTGGTTTTAGATACTAAAAGGTATAAACATATTAATTGGGTAAATAAATACGAGAAATTCGTTAATGAAATTTGTCCCAAATGTGAGGAAAATTATCTTAAAACCAAGAGTCTAGCTTCAAAGCCATCACAGGATAGTATGAGTGTATTGAGAATAAATCTCGACAAATCAATCGATATCATGGATATCAAAAAGTAAAAAAATCATTTCTTTAAATTCAACTCATAACGCTCAATCCAGTCAGATACCGTCATCTTTTTGCAGAGCTCAGCTATTAAATCAAAAGGAATTTGATCCGGTTTCTTAAAGCGAATGCAGCTTTTTCCCATATCGAGTTTGGTAGGACTGTGTTTGGGATATTCCTTCACAAACCAATCCAAAAGGGCTTTATCCGCATAAATTCCCATGTGATACAGGGCAATAAAGTTTTTTTGTGCCGCGATACTGATGAAGGGTAGTGGTAGCTTAGGGTCACAGTGATAGCCACTTGGATATAGCTCAAGTGGCACGACATAGCCGATCATGCCGTAGCTCAGGACTTCTTTGAAGCCTTGAGTTAAATTTGCTTTGATGGTATCTCTTAGCTGTGTAAAAGCAGCTTGTTTATCCTCAGGGATTTGAGCGATATACGTTTCAGGATTATTAGCGATGATTTTCATGATAAAATTTGTTTATGTTATTATTAATCACACTATTTTAACTCTCTCGAAATGCAGGATGATACTGCTCTATAGTTTGTCGAAGATTTCTTTGGTCGAGATGAATATAGATCTGAGAAGTCGTAATACTACTATGGCCGAGCAACTCTTGGATGATTCTAAGGTCTGCACCATTTTCTAGCAAATGAGTAGCAAAGCTATGTCTAATGGTATGTGGCGAAATAGTTTTTTGGATTCCAGCTCTCAGTGCAGCTTCTCGAAGCATCTGAAAAACATGAATCCGGGATATGCTCTTACCACGCTGATTTAAAAATAATATATCCGCAAATTTAGCCTCTAACTTATATTTTACGCGATAAGTTCTTTGGTATTCATCGATAAGCTCGAGTACATAGCGACCTATCGGCACGTAGCGCTCTTTATTTCCTTTGCCACGTACTTTGATGATTTCTAGGCTTCTATCAATATCGCTCAAAGCTAAATTTGTGGCTTCGCTTACCCTTAAGCCACAACTATACAAAACTTCTACAATAAGTCTATCGCGGAAGTCTTTTTCTTTATTTAGGTCAAAACTCCTTAGAATCATTTCTATTTCTTCATAAGAAAGCACATCGGGCAATTTTAATTTTTTCTTAGGCGTGTCTAGAAGTTCGCAGGGACTGACTTCAATGATATCTTCTACAACCAAGAATTTATAAAATTGTTTCATTCCAGATATCATGCGTGCCTGTGAAGAGGCTTCTATTTGGAAGTTTTCATTGATATATTCTATGAAGTCTGTAATGTCTTTTGGAGTCAAGCTTTCAATTGGTTTGTCTATGATTTCTGCATAGCTCTTTAACTTGGATACATCGCGGAGATAAGCTTCAATAGTATGCACCGAATTACCTTTTTCATAACCCAGATATTCACGAAACTGATTCAGCAAAATAGCTTGCATAGATTATTATTTGATTAAATCGACTTGACCTTCTTTGTATTTTTTGAATTCAATGAGAAACTCGGTACCTTTGCCTATATTAGACGTAAAAGAAATTGTCGCCTGAATCTGGTCTAGAATTCTTTTTGAAATCGACAGCCCAAGCCCAGTTCCTGAAGACTTGGTCGTGAAGTTAGGTTTAAATATATTTTCGGCATATTCAGGTGGGATTCCTATACCGTTATCTTGAATGCGAACCCTTATGACATTAATATCTTCAAAAACCACTACAGTAATTTTAGGTTCTTGCCTTTCTTCAGTCGCGTGTATAGCATTGGTAATGAGATTGTTGAATACGCTGACGAGTTGCTGCTGATCTGCATAGATATAGACTTCGGACTTAACTGAATTGAGCTTAATGTTAACTTTTTCAGATTTATTGAGTTCTACGATATTTCTGAGCAAAGGGATGAGATTTATTTTATGAATATTGGCTTTATTGATTTTAGAAAATTCAGAAAAATCATTGGATATCTGTTCTAGTCTTTTTATTTGCTCTAATATAGTTTGCAAGGCGTTTACAGCCATGTCACCTACGTCTTCACCTCGTTCCATTTTAGCTTGTATATATTGTATTTTGAGCATCATTGGAGTTAAAGGATTTCTAATCTCATGTGCTATTTGTTTGGCCATTTCTTGCCAAGCGGATTCTTTTTCTTGATTTACTACTTGTTTGGCTTGCATTTTGAGTTGCTCTACGAGATTATTATAGAGAGAGACCATTTTACCTACCTCATCATTGATAGGGTAATAAAATTTAATTTCTTCTTCGAGACTTCGCGTTTTGGAAATAGTATCCATGAGCTTTTTTATCGGTTTGAAGGCTTGGAATATCAAAAAAAGCGTAATGCTGAAAAGCAACATCGTCAATACGGAAAACTGATTGAATATTGAAATCACAAAGACATTTGTGTCGCTTGAGATATTATCATTGTTTTGATTGTAAATAGTTTTGAGCCAGTA
>JALOMB010000020.1 GCA_025455685.1 Chitinophagales bacterium
TTATATCCAAAGAATAAGGCTTTTGCTGAAATACAATATCTTGGATTTGATACATTAAATCAGAAAAAGTATTGGAAATAAAGAAATTCTTTTCATCAATGCGTTTTTTGAGATTCTGTAGTTTAATAAACTCATAAACCTCATGACTTATCTGAAGAGAAGGATGACGCTGAATATGCTCGAGCAAAACAGAAAGAGTATGAGAGTCAAAGCGCTGAATTTGATCATAGAGAAACATTACATCATGTTCATCTTTGATCATTTCGAGAAAACTCTCTATTTGTAAAAAATTCTGATCCAAAATTAAGAAATTTAATAGGACAAAACTACAAAAGGCATTTTAATCAAAAAGAAACACTACTGACATATTTTATAGCTTGTATAAAATTATAGTCAATCAACATCAAACTAAAAATAATAGCTATTAGTCTCTGAATATATCCTATATTTGCGGTAAAAAATAAATGACTTTGAAAGAATCTCAAAAAGTTCGCACTAGATTTGCTCCATCGCCTACTGGGCCACTTCATATTGGTGGACTTCGAACAGCATTATACGCTTATCTCTATGCCAAGCGACATCAAGGTGATTTTTTGCTTCGTATCGAAGATACCGACCAAAACCGATTGGTAGAAGGAAGTTATGAGATAATTGTGGAATCCCTAAAATGGTGTGGCATTAACCTAGATGAATCACCAGAAAATCCTGGAAAATTCGGACCTTATATCCAAAGCCAACGTAAAGAAATTTATCAAAAAGAAATTCAAAAACTTTTGGAAAATGGCAGTGCTTATTATGCCTTCGACTCCGAAGAAGAAATTCAAGCCTTTCGTGAACGCACCAAATCTGAAAACAATGGTTTTTCGCTACCCTATAATTTCCAGACTAGAAATACCATGAAAAACTCTTTGACAATGTCAGATAGGGAAGTAGCCGAAGCGATTAAAACCTTACCTTATGTCATTCGATTAAAGATAGATGCCCATAATGATGTATCATTTTATGATGAAATTCGTGGAGAAATGCATTTTGATGCTGCACAATTAGATGATAGAGTTTTGATGAAAAGTGATGGTATGCCTACTTACCACTTCGCCAATGTAGTCGATGACCACCTTATGGAGATAACCCATGTAATTCGCGGTGAAGAATGGTTAAATTCAACAGCACATCATATCTTACTCTATAAAGCCTTCGGATGGGAACCTCCTGTTTTTGCTCATTTACCACTAATACTTAAACCGGAAGGACAAGGCAAACTCTCCAAAAGAGACGCTGAAGCAGCTGGTTTTCCTATATACTGCGTAGCTTGGCAGAATCCATCCACTTTGGAAATATCCGATGGTTACAGAGAAAAGGGATTTTTGCCTGAGGCATTTATCAATTTCATGGCCCTTCTCGGATGGAATGATGGAACTGAGACAGAAATAATGAATCTTGAAACATTGATCAAGCGATTTTCTTTGGATAGAGTTCATAAATCTGGGGCTAAATTCAATTATGAAAAAGCTTTGTGGTTTAATCAACAATACATACTCAATCTACCTGACGAAAAGCTTTTAGAAGAGTTAGAAGGTCATTTAGATAAAAATAGATGTATCATAACTTCTGAAAATTTAATTCATTATGTGCGTACCTATAAGCCTAGAATTCAGTTTATATCAGAAATCTCTTCAATTGGCGACTATCTGCTTTACCCTATTGAAAAAATGGATTTAGAGACCTTTGGCAAAAAATGGAGCCCTGATTTTCTTTCTTATATCCAAGAATTTACGGCTCTAATTCAAAACACAGCTTTTGAACTTTTAGAAGAAGCAAATAAAGCATTAATCAATTCACATCAGCTCAAAATGGGACAAATCATGCCCATTCTCAGGCTTTTGCTCTCAGGAACGACACAAGGTCCTTCAATTTATGAACAAATTCAAATTCTTGGTGCTAAAAATGCCATTCAACGATTAAATGAAATTCCTAAAATATAATACTATGTTTATCAAAAAACCAATTCTAATTTTAGGCGGTATAGCTATTGGTCTAATTTTTTACTTTATTGGCAGTTTTGCTTCGACCAAAAAAATTTCTATTGAAGATAAATATGCAGATACAAATTCAACGAATATAGCCGAAGGCGTGTCAGAGCAGTCCCCTAAGCCTTTTGGATCTTCAAAAGCCTATGAACCTAAGATACAAGTGGAAGATTTCGGTCAAACGAATTCACCAAAATCAGCTACTGCATCACAAGATACTAAAGTTTCTAGTTCATCAAATATACCGAGCTATGCTTTAGAAACCTTGACTTATATTTTGAAACATGACAAAGCTCCCGAGGGCTATGTCGGAGGTCGCCAATTCTTTAATCGAGAGCAAATTCTACCAAAAACTTCTGGAGACGGCAATAAAATTTCCTATCGCGAATGGGACGTACATCCTAAGAAAAACGGGGTAAATCGAGGAGCCGAACGCTTGGTTACGGGTAGTGATGGGCGAAACTATTTTACGGAAGATCATTATCGAAGTTTTGTAGAAATTAAATAAACTAAACACATGGAATTATCTTATTTTCACATATATCATGGGGATTTACTTCTAAATGAGGAAGAATATATAATCAATAGAATTGAACTAGATGGTCGGGATTTTCCTACTTTGGATTCATTCTATGAAGTTTTCGCTCGAAAGATGAATGCTACGGCTTATTTCGGATATAATCTTGATGCCTTATTTGATGTATTGGTCGATTATGATTTTGAGCGAGTCGATAGATTTGTTTGGGTGGTGAATCATTCAGCAGATTTTCTCAGAGAAGAGTCTATAGAGAAGAAGGTAGCATTTTATGAAACGCTATTTGATGCGGCAAACACAGCTCATGTCGAGCCTATTTTAGCTAAAATCAAAAGTAAAGCTATCCTTTATTATTTTGATTTTTCACAAAATATAAAAGAAGTCTTGGATCGAGGTTTTTTAATTTATCAAGAGATATAAATTTGCATTTAATTTTACTGTTTTGATCATAAAATAGGCAATTAACTTCCCTTTAAATACTCTGATAACTCCTGAATTCTGAGTTTTCTTTGAATATGATAAGCCAAAGAAATTCGATCTATAGCTTGATATAGAAATTATAGCATCGTACTTTTCGTCGATAAGAATACTTAATGCTTTTATGATATTATTTGAGTTCTAGTAAGTCTATCTTGTCTCCAATTGTAATAGCTTTCATTTCTTGTTCGAGGTTATGAAAATCTATCTTTTGAACGAATTTAATCTGTTCTCCTCTTTTTAGAATAAGGATTTCGTCACAAGTATCGTTTAGAGTTGAGAAAATATGTGATGAAATTAATACAACTTTATTCAACTCTTTTAGTTTTAAAATTATTTCAGTTAACAAAATATTGCTCTGAATATCAATACCATTAAAAGGTTCGTCAAAAATAAAATAATCGTTTCCTTGAAGAAGTATTGCCGTGATTGCAAGTTTCTTCTTCATTCCTGTTGAGTATGTTGATGCATATTGGTTGAGGGGTAAATCGAAAATGTTCTTACGCTCAATATCTATATTATACATTCCACGAGCATTACAAAGCAATCTAATATACTCAATGCCAGTTATCTTTGAAAAAAAATAAGGATTTGTTTGAAGTAACCCTAAATGATTTTTTAATGGTTTGTTATCAGCAATTATGTCACCTTCGTAATTTTCTAATCCAGCTATACATCTAAACAATGTAGTTTTACCGGCTCCGTTTTCACCTACTATACCATATACATTTCCTTTTAAAAAGTTCAATGAGATTTTATTTAACACCTCTGTTTTACCATAACTTTTACTAAGTTCTTTGATATTAATCATTCAATAAATATTTTACATTTCCTATAGATTTTGAGTAAAACATAGGAATAAATGCTATTAACAAAGGAGGAAAATAGAGACTTAATGCTATAAGCAATCCCTCTGATATACTTATATTTCTAGGATAAGCAGAATATTTAGCTAGGATAATTGTAGATAAATATGTTTGTCCTATAAAGAAAGAAATTAAAATCAATTTAAATTGTTTAGTATAAAAAATTAAAAGACTAATTATAATTGGAGCTACTAAAAGTGAAGCATTTTTTATAGCGTTTAAAACTTTTTTCATTAAAAAATCTCTTGGGGTATCTGCATAAATCCAAACATAAAATTCATTCTCAGGTACATTATAGAAACTCAAAATGGTAATAAAAACTAATAATAGTGCAAATATCCCTAAATTTAGATTGTCAATATTTATTGAAAATACTGTCAAAGCATAGGTAAATGGAAAAATCAAAAAGGATTTTCTGAAACCCGTTGAAAACTCGAACGGTCTCTTGGAAAATGGTGTAGGAATTGTTAGGTTAAAATCAGAGTAAAAAGAGAATAAGGCAGAAATAATAGAACAAAAAAATAGAACTAAGGCTTCAAAAGGGGAACTTTTCAATAATAGAATAAAAATAAATGGTATGGCAATGATAAAGTTTTCTATTAACCTGATTTTTATTTTTTTTATATTCCCGAAAGTTGAAATTAAAAAATCCATTCTATCTTTTTCAGAAAATTTAAATTGAATACTAAGGCCTGTCAAGATAACAAGGTATTTAGCAAAATTTGTCTTATTGAACATAAATTCAGAAATCAAAAAAAATGCTATTAAGCCTAGTAGATAACCTAAAAGTGGATTTAATCCAGCATCCTTAATCTTTCTATTTAACAAAATAAATTGTAATTTAAAAAAATCTATCATTGTAGGTTATAGTAAAAGTCTCATATTTTAAAAGTAGAAAATTCAAACATACATAAATTAAAAAAAATATCAAATCAACGAAACATCAAAAAAATTAATACAAAAATAGTCAAAAACTTCCATTTTAATCAGAAAATCCAAGTGATAAAGTCAATAATTATCTACTATAATATTATGAAATTAATTAACTTCCCTTTAAATACTCTGATAACTCCTGAATTCTGAGTTTTCTTTGAATATGATAAGCCAAAGAAATTCGATCTATAGCTTGATATAGAAATAAAGATTTCGCATATAATGATTTCGTTGTAACTATAGACTCAAGCGACATCTCGTGTTTCTTCGCCAACTCATAGAGAATTTCAGCCACTAAATTGAGGTTTTCTTCATTCATGCCAGATATTTCTTGTAGCTTACTCCAAATTTCCTCTGAAGAATGATCAAGCAAAAAAGGGATCAGCAACGATAAGTCTTCTAACCTGAACGCTTCCTGTTTGCGAATTTCCTCAAAATTAGAACTGCCAAGCAATACTTCAAGGAGCTTTCTGAGCATTTCACCCATTTTATGAACTTGAATTAAATAATAATCTCTTTGCATTGTACCAATAGTTTAATCTTCTTCTTCCTCAAAAAAATCATCTAACTCTCTGCGTTGCTTTTTAGTAGGCCTACCCGCACCTTTTTCTCTTTGAATATTAGGCAAGAAGAAAGCTGAAGCTATTTTAGGCTGAGTCAAGGAGACTCGCTCAATCTCTTGAATAAATTCCGCTACTAGCGGAGCTGAAACGCGATTCTTTAAAACTTGAACAACTTGAAATTTCAATCTAAAAGCGACGGTAGTTACTTCATAAATCTGTCCTATAGAGATGGCTTTGGAGGGTTTGAGTTTTTGTCCGTTTTCTTTGACTTTGCCACTTTCTATAGCTTGAGAAGCCATGGCGCGTGTTTTATAAAGCCTAACTGCCCAGAGAAATTTATCTAACCTTACTTTTTCTTCCATATTCTGCCGGAATTACCATGATACAAGACATACACCAATCCAATGACGAACATCGCTAAAAGACTAGAAACATAAACATCCTGTGGAAAATGACACAAAAGATAAATTCGTGATAGACTAGTTAGCAAACCCAAAACAAAAAATAACAAATGAATTGATTTAGCTTTTGGAAATGCGAAAAAAGTAAAAAAATACACCATAAAGTAGGCACTCATCGCATGACCCGATGGAAATGAATTATGAAAGAATTGCGGGTATCCTTCGATAAACGTGAGGTGAGCAGAAGGAATCACCGAAAGCGGTCTAGGATAAGAAAAAGCCTGCTTTAAGACTGAAGACAAGGATATACAAGCGATATAGCCAATAACATATGGCCAAATTAAAGATTTACGTTGCAAAATCACCCAAAGCAATCCTAAAATCACTACCCCAATCTCGCCAAAGCGTGTCGCTAATTTAAAAAAAACATCCCATAAATCTGATTGAAATGAATTAATATACTTAATCCACTCAATTTGCGTGTATTCAAGCATTAAAAAACCCATGATTAACCATTGAACAAGCATTAAATAGATAATAAATGGGATATTTATTTTTTTGTCCATCGCGCAAAAAATTGTTTAAAATATATATTTAAATCTGAAAGACTAAACATAGCGGAATCATTCATTGCCTGATAAGTTAAAAAAATGCCAATCGGAATAAATACGATAGTCGCTAACCACATTCCAATAAAGGCTGAGGCTATGCCCTGAATTGCTATACGTTCCCCAGACATGACCAAAGCGAGATACAACATGAAGAAAATAACTGCAAATAGCATTGGCCAACCTAAACCTCCTTTTCGAATAATACTACCAAGAGGTGCGCCTACAAAAAAAAGTATGATACTAGCTATAGACAAGGTAAATTTACGATAATACTCTACTAAATACATATTGATAATTCCTTTATTATAGTTGATTTGAGCAATTCTATCAAAAGATAAATTTCGCATCTCTCTAGCTCGGTTCAATGCATTTAGGGCTATTTGACTTACAGAAATACTATCTGTATAAACTGAGTCAATTTGTGTATTATTAGCTTGAACATAAGTGAAATTCGGCATTGTATTTAACGCTTGCGTAGAGTCAAATTTAAGAAATTCTTGCTTTAGATTGATTTGAAAAGAATCAATTTCGTGTTTTAGCTCTTTGACGTTGAGCCTATATTGTCTTTCAGAAAAGTTTTCAGAGGCTTCTTTGAGTTGAAACTGAGTCAAATCAAAAAATTTAGTCCAACGCAAAAAAGAAATTCTATAATGTGGAAACTTTATATTACTATAGCGATTAGAGGCCTCTTCTATAAGCTGAAGACCGCTATCTAGCTGCATAACCAAATATTTTCCATCTTTTGAATAATTAATAATTGCTCGTTTAGCGAAGAGCACTTGATTGTTTGATCGGTCGTTATTATGCGCATATAGTATGATATTGAAGAGCTCATCGGTTTGTTCGTTTTTATCTTCTAACCAAATTGTAAACCCTGAAATACTATTATTGAATGTTTTAGGCTTAAGAAACAAAGCGGGCTTTAAATTTCGTATTTCAGCCAACATATTTCTAGAAACATACGTGGCTTTGGTCAATACATTATTTGAAAAGTAAAAGGCCAAAATTGCTATAAAGACACTAAAAAAAATTAAGGCTTTAAAACTCCTAATCAAAGAAATACCTGAAGCTTTAATTGCAGTGAGTTCGGAATTTTCGCCCATATTACCATAGGTCATTATTGATGTTAGCAAAATAGCGATAGGCAAAGCCATAGGTACAAAAGTAGCAGAGGTGTACCATAGAAACTTAAGCAAGAGGTATGTTTCAATAGATTTTCCTAAAATATCATCGATATATTTCCATAGAAACTGCATGATAAGGACAAACCAAGCAATAAAAAAAGTCGCTATGAATGGACCTACATAGGTGCGCAGCATGAGCAAATCGATTTTCTTAAGTATAAAAAAATCAAAAAACTCAAACAAAGAAAATTTCTTCAAAGAAAGCTATTTTATATTAAAGCAGCATATTTAGCGGATTCTCAAGGTAACTTTTGACCTCATTTAGGAACTTACTACCTACAGCACCATCGACCACTCTATGATCACAAGACAAAGTAAGTGTTAGTTCATTAGTTTGATATAGATTACCTGAGTTATCCATCGCCAAGGATTTATTTATCGTGCCAACAGCTAAAATACAAGCATCTGGTGGATTTATTATCGCAGTAAACTCATCAATACCCATCATACCGAGATTTGATATAGAGAAGGTATTTCCTTTCATCTCATCTGGAGTAATTTGTTTATTTTTGGCTCTAGAAGCGAAATCTTTTGACTGATTTGCGATTTGCGACAAACTAATCTGATCTGCATGTTTGATCACAGGAACCAAAAGCCCATCTGGCACTGCTACTGCCATACCAATATGAACATCAAAATTCAGTCTAATTTTGTCTCCTAACCAAGAAGCATTCACATAGGGATGCTTTTTTAAAGCCATGGCACAGGCTTTGATTATAATATCATTATAAGAAATTTTGACTTCCGACACCGAATTGAGTTTTTCCCTAGCATCGATGCAGTTGTCCATATTTACTTTAATTTTCAAATAGAAATGTGGTGCTGAAAATTTGCTCTCCGCAAGCCTTTGAGCTATTACTTTACGCATTTGGCTAACTTTGATTTCTTCGAATCCACTAGAAGGATAGCTTACCTGAGTAGGCTTAGGAGCAGAAGGATTTTGGGCTGCCGACTCAATATCTTTTTTGACGATACGACCATCATCACCCGAGCCTTGAATCGCATTTAAATCTACTTGAAGCGTTTCGGCCATTTTCTTAGCTAATGGAGAGATTTTAGTCCGATCTGAACTTGTCACTGCGGTCTGAACATTAAGCTGAGGAGCAGAATTAGCAGAAGGTAAAGAAGGACTTGGACTTGTTTTGTCGATTTCTTGAGTCTTTTCCTCGGCATTTACGCTAGGGGTATGTGCTTCTTGTAGCAAAGCAGAAAAGTCTTCGCCTTTCTTTCCAAGGATTGCTAGCAAGCCATTAACAGGAACAGAATCGCCTGATTTTGCTGCGACATAGAGCACTTCTCCTTCTTGGAAACTCTCTAGCTCCATTGTCGCCTTATCTGTTTCTACTTCTGCTATAACTGTACCAACCTTGACTTGATCACCTACCTTGATAATCATATTTGCAATGACACCTTCTTCCATGGTATCGCTCATTCTGGGGAGTAAAAATTTTTCAGCCATTTTGTATAAATTTAATTTTTAATTTTCTCGCTAAAATAATCAATTTCTGACAATACTGTCTAAAAAAATTAACCTCTTTTCGGGTTAAAGTTTTGCATGGACTTCATCATTTTTTTCATTTGATCAAATTGTTTTATGAAATTATTGAGTTGGTTGATGGTCTGACCTGACCCTTTGGCTATGCGTTGCTTTCTAGAACTGTCTAATATTTCCGGATTTGCTCTTTCCTTTGGTGTCATTGAATTGATCATCGCTTCTAATTTCACAAATGCCTTTTCGTCTATATCTATGTCTTTGAGCTGAGCTCCTACACCGGGTAGATATCCGAGTAAATCTTTGATATTGCCCATTTTTTTAATTTGTTGCAGTTGGTCTCTAAAATCATTAAAATCAAATTTATTTTTGGCAATTTTTTTGGATAATTCAGCTGCTTTTTTGGCATCAAACTGTTGTTCAGCCTTTTCTACTAGAGACACGATATCGCCCATTCCCAGAATACGATTAGCCATTCGATCAGGATAAAATAAATCCAGGCTATCTTCTTTTTCCCCGTTTGATATGTAGTAAATAGGTTTATTGACGACATATTTAATCGAAAGCGCTGCACCACCGCGAGTATCTCCGTCCATTTTAGTAAGTACGACACCACTGAAATCAAGACTATCGTTAAAATTCTTGGCAGTTGTCACAGCATCTTGACCTGTCATGGCATCTACTACAAACAAAATATCGGTAGGATTAATTTTATTTTTGATGTCCTGAACTTCTTTCATAAGGACTTCATCAATTGAAAGTCTTCCGGCGGTATCGATAATGATGGCGTTGCATCCTTGTTCTTTTGCGAATTCAAGGGATTTCTGGGCAATGAGCACAGGATTTTTTTCTTCTAAATCAGCATAAAATGGCACTTGAATTTTCTCACTGAGCACTCTGAGTTGCTCTATAGCAGCAGGTCGATATACATCACAAGCTACTAAAAGCGGTTTGAATTTCTTTTTGGTTTTGAGATAATGTCCTAATTTATGCGTAAAGGTAGTTTTACCTGAGCCTTGAAGTCCTGCGATAAGAACGATAGGCATAGAGACTGACAAATCAATTTCTTTTTGGTCACTACCCATCAATGCCGTGAGTTCGTCATTCATGATTTTGACCATCATTTGTCCTGGAGAGATTGTAGTGAGAATGCCTCTACCCAACGCTTCTTTTTTGACTTTATCCGTGAATTCTTTAGCTACTTGATAGCTTACATCGGCATTCATTAAGGCACGACGAACTTCTTTAACTGTTTCAGCGACATTTATTTCTGAAATACTTCCCTGTCCTTTCAATGTTTTTAAGGCGCCTTGTAACTTTTCTTGTAAATTTTCGAACATAGAAAAAATTTTATTGCACAAAAATAGTTTTTTAATTATAAATTTGCGCTAATTTTAAACATAATTGTGTAATCTTTGAATTTTTCTAAATAATTTCCTCATGAGTACAGCTACATTTAATTCTTATCAAATTCTGAAGTCTTACAACGTTCAAGAAAATAAAAACTTCGAGTTATTAACCGTTCTAGTATATCAGCGAACTGTGATCATGGTCGGTTATGAAAAAAAGAATCAGCCATTTTCGAGTCTCTTGCATATTGGCTTTGACAGACTTCTCTCTACGGAATATCAATATTCGCTTCAGCTTCAGCTTATAGAAGACGAAATCCCTCAATCTTTTAGAAATTGCCCTGAAGTCAAAATATACCACTGCGAATCACCTACGATGTATATACCTGTTGATGAGTTAGAGAAATTAAACCCATATAAATCATTTAGCAAGACATTTCCAAATGCCAATGAAAAAATCATGAAGCAAGATTTAAAATCATTTGGTTGGGTTGAATTTTATCATTATCCTTATAGGGTTTATAATGATCTAAGAAATTTATTTCCAAGTGCTGTTTTTCATTCCCTTCAGCTAAACTCCTTGCCTAAATTAGCTAAATTTAGCAATGGAGAAAACATGACTTATTTCTCTTTGAAAACCAATTACTTATCATGCATGCATTTTGAAAACAATACGTTGAAAACAATTCAATTTCTTCCTTATGAGAAAGAAGGATATATCTCCAAACTTCAGGAGTTTGTATCCACAAATCAGATTTCTGGCTCAAGCAAGATAATTTATTCAGCAGTATCGGCTCAACACAAAGATAATTTAGACTTATCAATAAAAAATCATTTTCCAAATGCGAATAATTTATTGACGCAGCAATTTAAAATGGATGAAAATTTCTGGCTTAATTATTCCGATACTATATTATGTCTTTAATAAACTGATAAGATGAGGATTATCGCAGGAAAATTTAAGGGATATATCTTAAATCAGCCTTATCTATCGCCTACTAGACCCACTACAAATTTCGCTAAAGAAGCACTTTTCAGTATTGTAGACAATTATTTTAATTTTGAGAACATTAAATTCTTAGATTTATTTTCTGGCACAGGTAGTGTCACTATTGAATTCGCTTCTCGAGGTTGTCTAGATATTACCTCAGTAGAGCTATTCAGTCCTGCAGTCACTTTTATCAAACAAACAGTCGAAAAATTAGAAATCACGGGACATAAAATTTTTCAAATGGATGTGTGGCAATATATTCAAGCGAGTCAGGAAAAATACGATGTCATTTTCGCTGGACCTCCCTATAAGATGCCAAATTTAGATAAACTTCCAGATTTTGTGATAGCACAAGGTTTGATTTTAGATCAAGGTTGGTTTATCCTCGAGCATAACCAACTCTATGATTTCACCAAGCACCCGAACTTTTGGCAGTTAAGAAAATATGGAGGCACGCATTTTAGTTTTTTCGTAAATAATCCTATAAACTATGGATAATAAACAAATTTTCATTTCAGGAGCAAGCCGAGGAATTGGTAGAGCTATTGCTTTAAATTTTGCAGTAAATGGTTGGGATGTTTTGTTTTGTAGCCGCCAAGAAAAGAATGTAGAAGCCTTTAAATCAGAACTCAGACAAGTCAACGCTAAGATTAATGTCTATGGTGAAGTTGTCGATTTGAGTCAAGAAAACCAAGCCAAGGAATTCGCAGAGAAATTAGCGCAGAGATTTCCTAAGATTGAGGTTTTGGTCAATAATGCAGGAAGTTTTATTCAAGGAGATATATCTGACTCAAATCAAGACCTCCTTATAAGTCAATTGAACACAAATCTAATGAGTGCTTACTGGCTAAGCAGACCAATTATAGAAAATATGAAAATAAATCAACTTGGCACAATCTTCAACATAAGTTCAATTGCTGGACTACAGGCATATGCTCAAGGGGGCGCCTATAGTATTAGTAAATTTGCACTAAACGGCTTTAGCAAATCCCTGAGATCCGAACTCAGAAATGATAATATTCGTGTCACTGCGATTCATCCTGGTGCTATATATACAGACTCATGGAAAACGAGCGGTGTAGAAGAAACCCGTATCATGCCTGTAGAAGACATAGGAAAATTGATCTATAGCATACAAAGCCTAGACCAAAGAACTGTCGTAGAAGATATCATCTTGCGACCAATTTTAGGGGATTTATAATTCATAGAACGCTACTAAATTGTATTGAATCATTGTGCCGTTTTCAGGAGCAGACCAATCATCACCACCTGATTGTTTTTCAAGCAAACGAATAGTCTTCTGAACTAATCCATATTGAGTTGCATAAACTTCTGAATCTTCAAAAAATTCTATCAAATTTCTTTTATAAAATCTTCTGATCTCTATTGCAAAAGGGAAAGTATTGTATCCATTATTAAAATTACTTAATTGAGCCTGATAGGTATATCGTCTATTCTCCAATCCTAGGTTTGCTGAGTCTTTGACATTTGAGGCGAAAGCTTTCCAAGTTTGGTTTAACATTATAGGAAAGACAAGGTTATTTTCTATGACATCATTAAATATCATTTGAAAAGACTTTTGATTTTTTTGTACCTTTTGTGTAGCTAGATATACAAAATCTCCTGTGCTAGATGATGACCGACTCCTAATCATACTATATTGGCTATCAGCGAAGTTTTTTAGGAATTGACCAATGCTATCTTTTAGAAAATAAACTGAAGAATCTATAAAAACTATAGAGTCATTCTCTTCCTTTCGATAGTTAATTTCTTTGACTTGATAGAGTCTAACCTGACCTGCCTTAATGCTAAAGAAATTAGCATGTATCATATTATCTACGCCTTCATCTAGCTTATCACAAGATAAACTCAGCGAAAGAATCCCAATCAAAAATAGGATTCGAACAAACACAATCTATACGGTTTTATGAATAGAAGAGACTGAACCGTACGCAGGGCAATTTTTCTTCTTACAAGCCGTCATACTTAATAAAACTAAAACTAAAACTATAGCGACAAAAGATGATTTCATATGTTGATATTTTTGCAAATTTATGAAATTAAAACGAATTTAATCTTAAAAAATTGTCAACACGTTAAACTTCAATAAAATCATAAACATTTATAGCGTATGCTGAAATTTTAATCGGTAAAATACATATTTTAATCAGTAGGACAAAAAGAAATAAAAAATTAATAAAAAAAAATTATTTTTGCTCAAATTAAAAAAAATTCATGATTATCAGACATTTAATTTTTCTCCTTGGGCTAATTAGTATTTCGAATTTTGGATTTAGCCAAGGAGTAAAGGAACAAAAAGAGTTTAGCCCTTCTGAAATCATGAATTATCTCGAAGAAAAAGAAAAGAACGCCCAAAAGACATCACAACCGTCCCTACCTGCACAAGGCCAAAATTCAATAGCAAAAGAGTCTAACCCGAGCACTTCAGGTATCGCAATGCCCGGTGGTGGTGTACTTAGAGGAAATTTAAGAATTAATAATGATTTCTACGATAGAGACGAAAATATTGGTGCCATAGGCGCGAATTACGACAATAAAAAAACATCAACTAACACTTGGCTACAAATGATTTATCTCAATAATCAATGGGATTTTGAAGCAGGGCTCAGGCTTGAAATTCACCAAAATTCCATTCTCCAAAATCCAAACAATCCATACTCTGGATGGGGTATAGCGAATTGGTATATCAAAAAGAAGATTAATTTCTTAGAAGTTCAAGGCGGTTATATCTATGAGCAATTTGGCAGTGGTGCTACGCTTAGATCTTTTGAAGAGAGAAATATGGGTATAGATAACGCAATTTTTGGCGCACGGATAAAACTTGAACTCTCTAAAAATGTACAAGCTAAATTTATCGCTGGGGTTCAAAAATTTAGATTTGATTATTTTCAGCCCGCTATCAAAGGAATAAATATCGAAGGCACGCATAGCTTTAGCGACAAAATCAGCATTACACCTGGCGCAAGCCTCGTCAATAGAACACTAGACGAGACGACCCGTCAACAAATTTATAATACCATAGCAGGATATCCCCAAAATCAGCAGTTTGAACCGGTTTATAACGCCTATGTTTATTCCGTATATAACACATTAAGCATTGGGAAACTAAACTGGTTCGTAGAATACGCCGGAAAAAGACCTGAAGCTATTTATAATGGAAATTTAGCTAATCCTGTGTATAAGCGAGAAGAAGGCTATATGCTCAATAGTAATATGAGTTTTGAAATCTTGAAAACTAATGTTACACTGCAATATAGAAGGATGAAAAATTTTCAATTTTTGTCACAGCCCAATATATCTGTAGATTTCAATGAAAATAACAATAAAAGACTTTCTTTCGTTGGGCCGATGAACAAACAAAATGCCCTGAGACTTTTGGCACGTTTTCAAACCTTTGCTTATGAATTCGATGAACAGTCCTTTTCAATTGATATATCTAAAAAACTTTCCAAACATGTATATTTAAACCTAAATGCCTCAAACATAACCTCGGAAGATGGTAAAAAACAATATTTTCAAGAAGCACAAGTAGATTTGGAATTCAAAAAATTTCCTTCTTCAAAATTTGACTTTCATTTAGGCTTTCAATATTTAAGGATTAATCAAATGGTTTATATTGGAAAAGGCGATACCAATGTCTTGTCCTATACACCTTTTTTAGAAATGACTTATCGAATAGACAGAAAGAAATCACTTCGTATGGAGCTGCAATATCAAGAATCGCAGCGCGATTTGGGCAAATCAGTCTTTGCGCTTTTGGAGTTCAACATAGCGCCAAAACTTTCCTTGGCTGTGTCTGATTTATTTGTATTTGAACCTTATGAAAATTATTTCATTGAGAAGTATAGAAAACCCGTTCATTTTTACTCTGCCTTTGCTTCTTATAATTTCAAAAAAGCTAGATTTACAATTGCTTATATCAAACAACTCGAAGGAATTGTATGTACAGGTGGTGTTTGTCGTCTCGAACCCGCATTTAGCGGAGTTCGAACACAATTTACAACAGAATTCTAATTTTTTCGTTATTATAGCAAATCAATTTGATTGAAATGATGCGATTTTTTTTAAAATTGTATGTAATATTTGCTTTTGGTGAGATTCAGGCTCAGCACTGGGTAGCGTTAGAGATCAAAGCACCATACTTTTACAATGATAGCATAGCGCTAAGCCAAAAAAGTATTCAAAAGAAAAAAAATAAAAATATTTCTATTGATCAAAGCAACTATGGCATTCAGCATAATCTATTGACTAAATTTTCTAAAATAGGAGAAATTCTAGGTTATAGTCGATGGCGTCACGTTCTATATCTCAATCTAAACAACAAAAGAACTATTGATTCGTTAAAAAGCTTTCCTGAAGTACAGCAGCTCAAGTATATCTATTACGACACTTTAATTCATAAGGCTTCCAAAGCATTCACTTTGACCACAGCGAAATCTGGTCAAAGTGAACTATCTAACCAACTCGAAATGCTCCATATTAATTCGCTTCAAGCCAAAGCAAATTTTGGAGAAGGCATTGATATTGCAATTTTTGACGCTGGATACCAAGGAATAAAAGAAAATCAAGGATTATCGCACCTGTTTTTGAATAAGAATATTCATTTTATTAATGATTTCGTATCTGGATACAAAGATTTAGCTCGCAAATCAAATCATGGTACTTATGTATTGAGTACAATGGCACACCAAAATGAACAGTGGACAAGCGCTGCCCCGCGTTCAAATTATTTTCTTTTTATAACAGAAGACGTAGATAGTGAAACACCACAAGAAGAAATAAACTGGGCTATGGCATTAGAAATGGCTGATTCCATTGGCATTGATATCATCAACTCCTCTCTTGGCTATGCATATTTTGATAATCCGGATTATAATTATTCTTTTGAAGATTTAAACGGTCAAACTTCTATCATATCTAAAGCTGCTCGATTAGCCGATGAAAAAGGGATATTAGTCGTAAACTCTGCAGGCAATGAAGGAGATAAATCTTGGCGATACATTATGTGTCCCGCTGATGTAGCTGAGGTAATTACGGTTGGAGCAATTGATAGGAATGGAAACAAGGCTTCGTTTAGCTCATTTGGATGGAACGCACTAAATCAAGTTAAACCTGATGTAGTGGCAGTAGGTCTTCAGACACTGATAGCAGCAAATTCTGAGGGTCAAATATATAGTAATGGTACTTCATTCTCTAGTCCTATAATTGCTAGCTGTATGGCTCTCGTGCGGGCTGCTCATCCAACCAAATCTAATCTATCCCTTCGAAATGCCTTAATTCGTTCTGCTCATTTATTCCCAATGGCAAATCAAGGCTTGGGTTATGGCATCCCTAATTTTGATTCAATCAATGAATTTTTGACTAATGAACCTTCTAAACTGCCTATTTTTAGTATTTATAGCAATCCTATATTGGGAAAAATTCTTCAAGTGAAGGTTAATCTCCATAGTGAAGACGAGCTGATATTCGAGGTTTATGACCTAAGGAATTTAAGAAAAAAACAATCCTTTCTTTTAAAATCAGGAGCCTACTTCGTACCTTTAAATCTCTCAAATCTCAGTAGCGGTATACATATACTATCGATTAAATCTAAGTCTCATGGTTTTTTTTCTGAGAAATTCATCATCCCTTAAGGTTTCAATGCGACTGTGATTTCTCTTTTCCCATGAGGTCCCGCTGGGTGACTAACTTGAAAACCTAGAGCTTTTAAATTTCTTTTGAACTGTCCTTGAGCACAAAAAGTAGTCATCAAACCTCCTGAATGAAGCATTTTAAATATCTTTTGCAAAACAGCTATATCCCACAGCTCAGGCTGAGCCTTAGGTGCAAAAGCATCAAAATATATTAAATCATAAGTAAATTCTGGGTTATATTTTGTAAAATCCGATTGAATCTTCCAAAATTCTTTGATTGCTGGTGCGATAATTACTTTTTGATTCCAGGGCGCATGAATAATAGCCTCACTCAACTCCTCATTTAAGTTCATTTTAGAAAAAAAAGTTTCATTAATAGAACTTTCTACAGGCATTAACTCAATGGCATGATAGACCAATTCTTTTTGATTTTTCAGGGCATATTGAGCACTAAGTAAGGCATTGAGGCCAGTACCTAAGCCTACTTCAAAAATTCGAATACACTTCTTATCAATTTTCGCCAAACCTTCTTCTATGAATACGCGATTACTTTCTTGAATGGAGCCATAAATAGAGTGAAAATTTTGATTGAGATGTTCACAATACATGGTATATGTCCCATCGTGAGCTTCAATTATTCTATGAAGCGATTTCATAAACCTGAATTTTTCTAAGCGATTCACTTATATGGCTTAGGACGACAAGAATATAGGGTTTATCGATATAGTCTAGCGCTAAGTCAAACCACTCGATAAATACCCAATTGTCCTTGTGCAAATACTCTTCAAAACCAAGCATAAGTAATTCATCCTGATGCTCGATACGATATAAATCCATATGAATAATTTTATCATAGGTGCCATGATATTCATTAGCAATTGAAAAAGTAGGCGACTGTACTATATCTCGATGTCCTAATAGTCTAGACATTTCTATGATTAAAGTAGTTTTGCCTGCGGCTAGCTCACCTTGAAAAAGAATTGTTTTGCTGAATTCCATACCTAAAGACAAAATTGTTTGAGCCACTTTAGTTAGGAGTGACTTGTCATAAAGCGTTTCAAAAAGTAATCTATTGTGGAACATAAATTGGCAACTGATTTTCGGATTGAAGCAATTGCACCATATTTTCGATATCTACATCTATTGCAGGGTCATAAGTCGCTTTTAGATCTACATCATATCTATTGGCGACCATATTATACATAAATGCTTTGAAGCCTGATTTAGCTTTTTTGATGAGTTCGAAGCAAGTATGACCTGTTTCACGATATACTAATTTAGTGAGAATTTGACCTTCTTCAGTATACATTCGTTTGAGTTCGTATTCAAATCGCTCCCTAAGTTCGTTTTCTCTTTGTTTTAAATATCTCTTTTTTTCGTTATTTCTATTGAGTTTGGCTAGTGAATCTTGAGCCTG
This sequence comes from Chitinophagales bacterium, assembly GCA_025455685.1. GTDB lineage: Bacteria > Bacteroidota > Bacteroidia > Chitinophagales > JADJOU01 > JALOMB01. The sequence continues at coordinate 18,501 of JALOMB010000020.1, forward strand.
CATCATAATTTCTTTGGCCATTAAAGCGTAAGGATATACTTTGAGCACACGTCTTCTTAATCTTTGATACTTTTCTTCTTCTTCAGGAGTACGTTTGTTTTTATTAGCATTGACTTCAATAGTTTCAAGCGTTTTTTCGATTTGATAAATTGTATCTTGTGACCATGCCTGCTGAACTACAATACCCAAAAACAAAACCAGGAAATATTTCATAAAATTGAATTTGTATTTGGATAAAAAATTGAAATCAAAGTTTATTTTTATTTTATGGTTTCTCAATCATATTTAAACCCAACCACTTGTCTTGCAATGGATTGGAGCGAAAAAAATCTAAAATTCCTTCATCCACCTCTGCTACTGAGCGTGCTAAAGTTAGAAAACTCTTATATAAATTTTCTTTTAAATCTTGGTCTAATTGAACTAGGACTGAATTGACTCTTGAAATTTGATCTACGAGAAAATTCATTCTATCTTCTTGATTTTCAATCTTGAGTTTATCGACATAATAGCTGAATTTCGCTTCTTTGATTTCGAAGACTTCACCATAATAGTTTTGAAGAGAATGATGAGCGGTATTGGTTCTAAATTTAGCTACTTTGGGCGCCCACTCAGTTTCTCTATCATTTACATTTTCATCGGCATAGGCGATAAGCAAGGAGATAAAAAGTGGTGTCTCGACGAGTATTTGAAAATCTTCTCGGGATAATTCTGATAATTGTTTTGCGTTCATAAGATTTAATATAAAAAGGTGTGCAAATTTAATAAAAAAAACCTAGTTTATTCTTAAATCTCAGCAACTCCTTAAAAAAAAGTAAAAATCAAAATTAACCAATTTAACTTAATTGTGTTTATTCCCTATAAATCTAACTAAAAATCACTATCTTTGCGGCTTAATCTATTTATTCAATGCTCGAAGAAATTCAAAAGCGAAAGACCTTCGCCGTCATAGCGCACCCTGATGCCGGGAAAACCACGCTCACCGAAAAACTACTCCTATTTGGAGGTGCCATCCAAACCGCTGGCGCTGTAAAATCCAATAAAATAAAAAAGTCAACGACTTCTGACTTCATGGAAATCGAAAAACAAAGAGGAATCTCCGTAGCGACATCCGTAATGAGTTTCGAGTACAAAAATAAACTCGTCAATATTCTCGATACGCCCGGCCACAAGGACTTCCAAGAAGACACTTACCGAACCCTAACCGCAGTAGATAGTGTAATTTTAGTCATTGATTGCGTCAAAGGCGTAGAAGAGCAAACCGAAAAACTCATGCAAGTTTGTCGCATGCGCAATACACCCGTATTGGTTTTCATTAATAAAATGGATAGAGACGGAAAAGATCCTTTTGATTTGCTCGATGAACTCGAGAAAAAACTCAATATCCATGTACAGCCCCTGAGTTGGCCTATCAATTCAGGTACTTTTTTTAAAGGTGTGTATAATATTAAAAATAGTAGTTTAAATTTATTTCAAGCTGGAGCTACCAAAAAAATAGATGATTATATTCAATTTGATGATTTAAATCATCCTAGTCTAAATGAAAAAATTACTACCTCAGACGCTGATAAACTAAGAGAAGACATCGAACTGATTAATGGGGTTTATGATCCTTTCGATATAGAACGATATCGTAAGGCAGATTTAGCGCCCGTGTTTTTCGGCTCAGCAGTCAATAATTTCGGCGTACAAGAATTACTCGATACCTTCATAGAGTTTGCTCCATCTCCGCTGCCTCGTGATACCGATATGAGACTAGTAAAACCTGAAGAAAATAAATTTACCGGATTTGTATTCAAAATTCACGCAAATCTAGACCCAAAACACCGAGACAGAATTGCTTTTTTGAGGGTTTGCTCCGGAAAATTTGAACGCAATAAGTTCTATTATCATGTACGTCAGGACAAACAAATTCGATTTAATAATCCTACAACCTTCATGGCTTCAGAAAAAAACATAATTGACGAAGCATTTTCAGGCGATGTTATTGGATTGTACGATAGTGGTAATTTTAAAATTGGGGACACCTTGACAGAAGGTGAAAAGCTACATTTTAAAGGGATTCCGAATTTCTCTCCTGAAATCTTCAAAGAAATCGTCAACCTCGACCCTTTGAAAACCAAACAGTTGCAAAAAGGTATAGAGCAGCTTACAGACGAAGGTGTGGCACAGCTATTTAAAAGTTATCACGGATCAAAAAACATCATTGGTACAGTTGGCGAGCTTCAGTTTGAAGTGATACAGCATAGACTCATGCACGAATACCAAGCCAAATGTGCTATGGAGTCGAGAAATTATTTCAAAGCTTGCTGGATGACGAGTGATCAGCCTAAAAAAATAGAAGAGTTTATCAAATACAAAGCGAATTATATCTTTCGTGACAAAGATGAAAATTTTGTTTTTTTAGCGGAAAGTCAATGGCTACTTGATGTAGCAATCAAAGATTTTCCAGAAATTTCTTTTCATTTTAACTCTGAGTTTAAACTAGAAACCGCATCATTATAAAACATGAAAAAACTATTTTTTTATTTGACTATTTATGGACTTATATTAATTTCCTGCCAAAATCAAAATTTAGACAAAGAGTTTCTCGAGTATCTAGACGCTCGATTTGATACAAGTCTGAGGCAAAATCCAGAATTTGCAGCTAATCTAGGCTATAAATACAATTATGGTAAATTAAATGACTATAGCTTTGAAAAGCAAAAAGCAGATATTGAATTCCTAGAAAACACTTATAAAAAAGCACTTGAGATGTTTGATACTGGAAAACTCAATCAAAGCAACAAAATCACATTGGCGATGATACGCAGTGATATAGATAAATCCCGTGAAGGCCTCAAATGGTATTATCACTATTATCCAATTCATCAAATGGGCGGTTGTCACAATGATTTGCCGACTTTTATGATGAATATTCATAAAATAGATAGCTTTTCTGACGCAAAAGATTATTTAAGTCGTCTCAGTGAATTTCCTAGAGTTTTTCGACAGGTAGCAGAAAATTTAGCTCAGAGTAGCGCTAAAGGAATTGTAGCGCCTAAATTTACTTTTGATTATGTGCTCAAGGATATGGACAATTTCATAAGAACTTTAACTGATACGAGCAAAAGCATTTTATACCAAGACTTCCAAACTAAAATTACGCAGTTAAATCTTGATTCTTCGAAAACAAAGGATCTTTTGGCGCAATGTGCTATATTACTCAAAGATAGCGTTACTCCTGCCTATATCAATTTAGAAAAAGAAGTCAAAATAACTGCTCAAAAGGCAAAACAAAATATGGGGGTACATCATTTACCCGAAGGTGAAGCGTATTATGCTTATTGCCTTAGAAATATAACGACTACTCAGATGACACCTGACGAAATTTTTGAATTAGGTTTGCGTGAAGTCGCTAGAATTCAAGATGAAATGAAAGCAATCATGAAACAAGTTAAATTCAAGAATGATAACTTACAAGATTTTTTTGAATTTCTGAGAACTGATAGTCAATTTAAATACCCTAACGATAGTATAGGTCGAGCAAATCTTTTGGATGAGAGCACAAGATATATCGCCAAAACCAAAGAAAAACTCAAAGAAATTTTTGGCATTTTACCCAAAGCTGATGTGGTAGTCATGCCTGTTGAGGAGTTTCGAGCAGCGAGTGCTGGTGGGGCATTTTATGAAAATCCTTCTTTAGATGGCACTAGACCAGGACGATACTATGTCAATTTACACCAAATGGATGATGAGCCAAGATACCAAATGGAAGCATTGGCTGCTCATGAAGGACTTCCGGGACATCATATGCAAATCGCTATCGCACAAGAACTTAAAGACATGCCCATGTATCGAAAATTTTCTTTTCATACAGCATATGTCGAAGGCTGGGCGCTCTACGCTGAGAAATTAAACAAAGAATTAGGGTTTTATACCGATCCTTATAGTGATTTTGGACGCTTGAGCATGGAAATTTTTCGAGCAGCTCGATTGGTGGTCGATGTGGGTATCCATCATAAAAAATGGACAAAAGATGAAGCAATTCAATATTTTTTGAAAAATACCGCAAACTCAAAAGGTGATGTTTATAAAGAAATTGAGCGATATTTCCTATGGCCAGGTCAGGCTACCGCTTATAAAATTGGCATGATTCATATACAAAAACTAAGAGAAAAGGCTGAAAAGGCTTGTGGTAAAAAATTCGATTTGGGCAGCTTCCATGATATGATTTTAGCCAATGGCTCTGTACCTTTAGATGTTTTGACCAAAAATACGGATACTTGGATTGAAACACATCAATAAATGGCCGGAATTTATGTCCATATACCTTTTTGCGAGCAGGTTTGCGCCTATTGCAATTTTTATTTCATTACTTCTGTCAAATGGCTCGATGACTATATAAATGCCTTGTGTATCGATATAGCGCAGCAAATTCAGACCTTTCCTTTGGCTTATGAAACTCTTTATTTCGGAGGTGGAACCCCTAGCTTTCTAAAAGAAAAACATTTTGAGCTGATATATAACACTATAAACAAATACCGCTCTATTGATTCATTTCATGAAATCAATATCGAATGCAATCCAGAACACATCGATTTAGCCTATATTCAAGTCCTAAAGAAATTCGGCATCAATAGAGTTAATCTTGGCGTTCAGAGCTTTGATGATATGGATTTAAAAAGGCTTAAGCGTAATCACGATGCACTGCAATCTTTAAACGCCTGTGATTTAATCGCGACACATTTCGACAATTTTTCTTTTGATTTAATGTATAGTTTGCCTTATCAAAGCTTAGCAGATTGGGATAAAAATCTAAGTAAGGTGCTTGAATTTCACCCAAATCATTTATCTTGTTATAATTTGACCCTAGAAGAAAAAACAGCGCTAAAACATCAAATGTCACACCAACTCAAAGGCTCTACTGATGAATCACTAAGCTTTGAAATGTTTCAGCTACTCCACTTTAGGTTACGAGAAGAGGGTATGATTCATTATGAAATTTCAAATCTCGCCAAACTGGGATTCGAAGCCAAACACAATCTTGGGTATTGGCAACACAAACCATATTTGGGTATTGGCCCTTCGGCACATAGTTTTATCGATGGGAAACGATTTCATACGATAGCCCATGTTAAACATTACATTCAACATATCTACAAAAATGAATCCGTAACGGAAATAGAAAAACTTACGGATAGGGATTTCTTCAATGAAATCCTCCTGCTTCGACTTAGAACCAAAGAAGGCTTAGACCTCAATACGTTACCCCAAAAATTCGATGCTCTCAAGACTTATCTCTTAGAATTTTTCAATGTAAAATCACCATACTGGATTTGCGACGAAAACAAAATTTGTTTAACGCTAAACGGCTGGTTTATTAGCGATCACATAATCTCAGAAATTATGCTTGATGAAGCTGAGTTCGAAAAAAGACGGAACTAAAAACTTAAATATGGTTAAATTAAATGTGAATTGCATGTTAAAAATGAAAATTTAATTTTAATTTTATATATTTGCAGACTGCCAAAAAACTTTGAACTTAAAACTAAAAGCCTATGCGGATATTAGTCATATTTACTACTTTTTTATTTGGGTATAATGCAATAGCGCAAACCAAAATTATAAAGATTGAAGATTCTGCTACTATTATTGATTACACATATCTTAATGAATTGACTAATAAATATAAAGCACAAGAAAAAAAAGATTATTTTGCACAGGATGATATTCAGAGCTTTGTAGAATTTGACCCATCTATGCTCCCTGACTTTTCCGATGAATACTTCGCAACTAAGGTATATAGCATGCCTTCTTCTATTCGGCTTGGCATGACACGTGATGTGGCTCAGACCATTAGATATTTCGGCTATAAGAAACGCGAGTATATGACCAAAATGCTCACCAACAGTCAAGCCTATTTTCCACTTTTCGAATCTTTATTAGAAAAGCGTGGCATGCCAAAAGAACTCAAGTATCTCGCCATAGTAGAGTCTGCTTTGAACCCTAATGCTAGAAGTAAAGCTGGTGCTACCGGATTGTGGCAATTTATGTCAGCTACCGCTAGAGAAGAAGGATTGATGGTCAACAAATTTATTGATGAACGAAAAGATATCTTTAAATCTACTGAATTTGCTTTAGATTTTCTTCAAAAGTTATACAACAATTATGGAGATTGGCTGTTAGCTTTAGCAGCATACAACTCTGGCCCTGGAAATGTCAATAAAGCGATTAGAAAATCAGGTGGGTATGATTATTGGAGCATTAGACATCACTTACCTAGAGAGACGAGACAATATGTGCCAAATTTCATTGCTATCATGTATGTAATGGTCAATCATGAAGAATTCATGCTATATCCGAGCAAATCTAGTTTGAATTTCAAAAACATAGTTCAATGTCAAATAGATCAGGAAGTTAGTATAAATCATATCGCAGACCTTTGCAAAGCGGACATTGAAGAAATTAAAGCCTATAATCCTGCCTTGATTCAAGAATATATTCCTAATCTTTGTTTGCCTTATCAGATAAATTTACCTATAGATAAAGCTAAAATTCTAAATAAAAACAAAGACTTTTTAGCGGAAGACCCTTATCTAGATTTTCTCAAACCAAACTATTATCAGCCAAAACCATTAGATCATTTAGCAGATGAGACTACAACATCCTCTGAAACTGCATCAGAATCAG